>DAMDPH010000094.1:0-12366 GCA_032082785.1 Sphingobium sp.
GCGCGCGCAGCCGGGTGCCGCTGGGCACGGGCGCGGCGCTGCTGATCGACGAAAGCTACAATGCCAATCCGCTCAGCATGACCGCGACGCTGCGCCAGCTGGGGCGCGAGCCGGCCGAACGGCGCATCGCCGTGCTGGGCGGGATGCGCGAACTGGGCAGCCGCAGCGCCGAGCTTCATGCCGCCCTTGCCGAACCGCTGGGCGCGGGGCGGGTGGATTTCGCCATTTTGGTGGGGGAGGAGATGACGCCGCTGGCCGATGTGCTGGACGGTATCATCCGCTTCACCCATGTGCCCGACGCCGCAACGGCGACGGCTATTCTCAACCGTGAAATGCGCGCGGGCGACGCCATTCTCGTCAAGGGTTCCAACGGCGTCGGGCTGTCCCGCGTCGTGGCCGCGCTTGGCGAACGCACCCGCGACGGAGACAAGGACTGATGCTGTACTGGCTCGCCCAGACCCTCGATTTCGAGGGGATATTCAACCTTATCCGCTATCTGTCCTTCCGGGCGGGCGCGGCGATTTTCACGGCGCTGCTCGTGGGGCTGGTGATCGGCCCGCGCTTTATCGGCTGGCTGCGCGTGCGGCAGGGCAAGGGGCAGCCGATCCGCGATGACGGCCCGCAAAGCCATCTCGCCAAGCGCGGCACGCCGACCATGGGCGGGCTGATGATCCTCACTTCGATGATCCTGTCGGTGCTGCTGTGGATGGACCTGTCCTCCACCTATGTCTGGGCCTGCCTGTTCGTGACTTTGGGCTTTGGCGCCATCGGTTTCCTCGACGATTATGACAAGGTGACGAAGGCGAGCCACAAGGGGCTGTCGGCCAAGATGCGGCTGGCCTTCGAATTTCTGATCGCGGGCTTTGCCGCCTGGATGATCGTCAACCAGCATGGCAACACCGCGCTCTACGTGCCTTTCTACAATGGTCCGGCGATCGATCTGGGGCCGTTCTATTTCCTCTTCGCCGCCTTCGTCATCGTCGCCTTCGGCAATGCGGTGAACCTGACGGACGGGCTGGACGGGCTGGCGACGATGCCGGTCATCATCGCCTGCATGGCCTTCATGGCGATCGTCTATCTGGTCGGTCGCGCCGACTATGCCGATTATCTGGGCATCCCGCATGTCCCCGGCGCGGGCAACCTCACCGTCTTGTGCGGTGCGATCATCGGCGCGGGACTGGCCTTCCTCTGGTTCAACGCGCCGCCCGCCGCCGTCTTCATGGGCGACACCGGCAGTCTGGCGCTGGGCGGCACGATCGGCGTGATCGCCGTCACCGCCCATCATGAAATCGTGCTGGGCGTGGTCGGCGGCCTGTTCGTGGTGGAGGCGCTGTCGGTCATCATCCAGGTCTTCTTCTACAAGCGCACCGGCAAGCGCGTGTTCAAGATGGCGCCGATCCACCATCATTTCGAGCAGATGGGCTGGGCCGAACCGACCGTCGTGATCCGCTTCTGGATCATCTCCTTCGTGCTTGCGCTTGCGGGCCTCGCCACGCTGAAGCTGAGGTAAGCGATGATCGTTTCGGAGGTCTTCAGGGGCAAAAGCTATGCGGTGCTGGGGCTGGCGCGCTCCGGCCTCGCCACGGTGGAGACGCTGGTCGCCAGCGGCGCGCGGGTCGTCGCCTGGGACAGTCGCGAGGAAGCGCGCGCGCTGGTCGCGGGGAAAGCGGAGCTGGCCGATCCGATGGAGATCGACCTTGCCGGCCTTGACGGCATCGTCGTGTCGCCGGGCGTGCCGCTCAACAAACATCCCATCGCCATGCGGGCGAAGCTGGCGGGCGTGCCGGTGATCGGCGACATCGAATTGTTCGCGCTCGCCCGACCGACGTTGCCGCCGCATCGGGTGGTGGGCATTACCGGGACCAACGGCAAGTCGACCACCACCGCGCTCATCCACCATATCGTCGAACAGGCAGGGCTGCCGACGGTCATGGGCGGCAATATCGGCCTGCCGATCCTCAGCCAGCCGCCGCTCGAACCCAATTTGAAGGGGCCGGGCGTCTATGTGCTGGAACTGTCCAGCTATCAGATCGACCTGACCCGCAGCCTCGACTGCGATGTCGCGGTGCTGCTCAACATCACGCCCGACCATCTCGACCGCTATGCCGGTTTCCCCGGCTATATCGCGTCCAAGGCGCGGCTGTTCGCGATGCAGTCGGCCGACCATGAAGCCGTGATCGCGGTGGAGGATGCGCCCAGCCGGACCATCGCCGCCGATCTTGCGGATCATGCCGTGGTTCAGGTGACGTCGGCGGATATCGACCGCAGCGCACAGCTGGGCTGGCCATCGCTTCAGGGGCCGCATAATGCGCAGAATGCAGCGGTGGCGATCGCGGTCGCGCGGGCGCTCGGCATCGATGAGGACATGATCGACAATGCCCTCGCCAGCTATGCCAGCCTGCCGCACCGGATGCAGCGGGTGCGCGAACTGAACGGCGTTCTCTACGTCAATGACAGCAAGGCGACCAACCCTGCCTCCACCGCGCCGGCGCTCGCCGCCTGGCCTCCGGTCGAGGGGCGGCCACGCATCCACTGGATCGTCGGCGGCCTGGCCAAGACCGACAATCTCGACGAATGCGCGCCCCATTTCGGCAATGTCGCCCACGCCTACACCATCGGCGAAGCGGGACATATGTTCGCCGATCTGCTAAGGCCCTATGTGGCGGTCGACGATAGCGAGATGCTATCGGCCGCTGTCCGGCGCGCGGCGCGGATCGCCCGGCCGGGGGACATTGTGCTGCTGTCTCCCGCCTGCGCCAGTTTTGACCAGTTTCGCGATTTTGAGGCGCGCGGCGACGCCTTCGCCGCCGCTGTCGACGCACTGGGATAGAGATGGTTCGCAGCGGGCGGCGGCACGGTGAACAGGGAAGGGTCAAGGCGGATGTTCAATGCAGGCGAACTGGTGAAGGGCTTCCGGACCCGCACCGTCCCGCGCGAGCGAACCGCGCTGGCCATCTGGTTCTGGGAAATCGACCGCGTGCTGCTGTCGCTGATCGTCGCGCTGATGGCGATCGGGCTGGTGGCGGTCGCCGCCGCATCGCCCGTGGCCGCCATCGACCGGTCGACCGCGCAGGTCGCGGTCAATCCGCTCATCTATTTCTACCGCCAGCTGATGTGGGTTCTGCTCGGCCTGCCGGTGATGCTGGTCATCTCCATGCTGCCCCGGCCGCAGGCGCGGCGGCTCGCCATCTTCCTGTGCGCCTTTTTCTTCCTGATGCTGCTGGCGGTGCCGCTGCTCGGCAGCACGGTCAACGGCGCGCGCCGCTGGATCGACCTGCCGGGATTTCGCTTTCAGCCGTCCGAATTTCTCAAGCCCGTCTATGTGGTGACGCTCGCCTGGCTGCTGTCGCTGCGCGCGAAGGATCAGGGCTTGCCGGTGGTGCCGCTGACCGGCGCGATGACGCTGCTGATCTCGGGCATTTTGATGCGTCAGCCCGACTTCGGGCAGACGGTGATCTTCCTTGCCTGCTGGGGTTGCCTGCTGCTGCTCGCCGGGCTGGAGATGCGCTGGATCGCGATGCTGGGCGGGCTGGGGCTGGCCGGGCTGGTCGGCGTCTATATGTTCTATGAAAATGGGCGGCAGCGGATCAACGACTTCCTCGGCATCGGCACGCAGCTCGATACCGGGCCGGACCAGACCGACCTTGCGTTCCGCACCATCACCCATGGCGGCTTCACCGGCGTGGGGCCGGGCGGGGGGCAGCATAAGTTCCGCCTGCCCGAAGCGCATACTGACTATATCTTTTCGGTGATCGGCGAGGAATTCGGTCTGCTCGCCTGCATCGCCATCGCCTGCGTCTATCTCGCCATCGTGGTGCGGGTGCTGCTGCGCATGCTGGACGAGGAGGATGTCTTCACCATCCTCGCCGCCGCCGGCCTCACCACCCAGTTCGGCTTGCAGGCGATCATCAATATGGGCGTGAACGCGCAGATATTTCCGTCCAAGGGCATGACGCTACCCTTTATCAGCTACGGCGGCTCCTCTATGCTGGCGCTCTGTATCGGGGTCGGCCTGTTGCTCGCATTCACGCGGCGCAATCCCTTCATGGGTCGGCATACCGTCGTCAAATGGAGTGGCCGATGAGCATTTCCCGTCACTTCGTCCTCGCCGCCGGCGGGACGGGGGGCCATATGATTCCCGCGCATGCGGTGGCCGAGGAGCTGATGGCACGCGGCCATCATGTCGCGCTCGTCACCGATGAGCGGGGGGCGAAAATCCCCGGCATCTTCGACAAGGCGCCGGACAATCGCGCGCAGGTCCATGTCATGCCAGCCGGTCGCATGACCAAAAGCCCGACCAGCTGGCCCGGCGCGCTCAAGGCGATCCTGGCCGGGCGGGCGATGGCGCGCCGCCTCAACGAGACGTTCCGGCCGAGCGCGGTGGTGGGCTTTGGCGGCTATCCGGCGATGCCCGCCTTGCTGGGCGCGCTGGCCGATGGCATCCCGACCGCGATCCATGAGCAGAATGCCGTGCTGGGCCGCGTCAACCGCATCCTTGCCCGCCGGGTCGATGCCATCATCACCGCCTATCCCCGGATCGAGCGGCTCAGCCCGCGCCTGACCGGCAAGGTGCATCTGATCGGCAATCCGGTGCGCGAGGATGTGAAGGCGCTGCGTGAGGAGGATTTCCCCGCCTTCACCGACGAAAGCGTGTTCCGCGTGCTGGTGATCGGCGGCAGCCAGGGGGCGAGCATCCTGTCCTCCGTCGTGCCCGACGGGCTGGGCATGTTGCCGCTCAGCCTGCGCCGCCGCCTGCAGGTGACGCAGCAATGCCGGGCCGAGGATATCGAGCGGGTCCGCGCCTTCTACGCCGATCTTGAGATCCCCGCCGACCTTGCCACCTATTTCAACGATGTGCCCGAGAAACTGGGCTGGTCGCATCTGGTGATCGCCCGCGCCGGCGCGTCGACGCTGGCGGAACTGACCTGCGCCGGGCGGCCGGCCATCCTCGTGCCGCTGCCCAGCGCCATGGACGATCATCAGACCGCCAATGCGCGCGAAATGACCGAGGCCGGCGGCGCGCGCACGATCCCCCAGGCGCGCTTCACCGCCGTGGAGCTGGCCAAGCAGATGCAGAAGATGGCGATGGAGCCGGGTGCCCTGCAAAATGCCGCGCGCCGCGCCCGTGGCTGCGGCCGCCCCGACGCCACGCGCGACATGGCGGACCTGCTGGAAAATATCGGCCCCGCGCCGATCGTGAACGACCGGCTGCATATCGGCCCGACACCCAAGTCGCTCAAGCTGCAAGGCGTGC
Source organism: Sphingobium sp. (assembly GCA_032082785.1). GTDB lineage: Bacteria > Pseudomonadota > Alphaproteobacteria > Sphingomonadales > Sphingomonadaceae > Sphingobium. The sequence goes on from DAMDPH010000094.1 coordinate 5,255, forward strand.
CGGCATGAGCGCGATCATCCTCATTTCCCCCGTCGTGGGGACGGAGGCGGCCATGTCCGTAGCGCCGCGCGCGGATCAGCCCCTTCCTTTCTTTTCAGGAGCAACAGCATGAAGGGTGTCGGCACCGACATCGGCACGATCCATTTCATCGGCATTGGCGGCATCGGCATGTCGGGCATTGCCGAGGTCATGCATAATCTTGGCTATCAGGTTCAGGGCAGCGATGTTGCCGAAGGCTATGTGATCGAGGGGCTGCGGGAAAAGGGCATCAAGGTGATGATCGGCCATCGTGCCGAAAATCTGGGCGATGCCGCCGTGGTCGTCACGTCGACCGCAATCAAGCGCGGCAATCCGGAGGTCGAGCTGGCGCTGGAAAGCCGCGTGCCGGTCATCCGCCGGGCGGAGATGCTGGCCGAACTGATGCGGCTGAAATCCACCGTCGCCATCGCCGGCACCCATGGCAAGACCACCACTACCTCGATGGTGGCGGCGCTGCTCGATGCGGGCGGCGTGGACCCGACCGTCATCAATGGCGGCATCATCAACAGCTATGGCTCCAATGCCCGGCTCGGCAACAGCGACTGGATGGTCGTGGAAGCCGATGAGAGCGACGGCAGCTTCCTGCGCCTCGACGGCACCATCGCCGTCGTCACCAATATCGATCCCGAACATCTCGACCATTATGGCGATTTCGACGCGGTGAAGGACGCCTTTGTCGAGTTCGTCGAAAATGTGCCCTTCTATGGCGCGGCCATGGTCTGCCTCGACCATCCCGAAGTGCAGGCGATCCTGCCACGGGTGCAGGACCGGCGGATCGTGACCTATGGCTTTTCCGCGCAGGCCGATATTCGCGGAGAGAATGTCCAGCCGATCCCCGGCGGCAATCGCTTCGACGTGCAGGTGCGCGAGCGCGACGGGACCGTCCGCCGCATCGAGGGGATCGAGCTGCCCATGCCCGGCCGCCATAATGTGCTGAACGCCATGGCGGCGATCGGCGTGGCGCTGCACATGGGCATTGACGATGCGACCATTCAGACCGGCTTCGCCAAGTTCCGGGGCGTGAAGCGCCGCTTCACCAAGGTGGGCGAAATCGCGGCCGGAGAGGGCAGCGCCATCGTCATCGACGATTATGGCCACCACCCGGTCGAGATCAAGGCGGTGCTCGCCGCCGCGCGCGAAGGGGCGCGCGGGCGGGTCATCGCCGTGGTGCAGCCGCACCGCTTCACCCGTCTCAACGACCTGATGGATGATTTCCAGCAGGCCTTCAACGACGCCGACATCGTCTATGCCGCCCCCGTCTATGCCGCCGGCGAGCAGCCGATCGAGGGCGTCGACAGCGCCGCTCTTGTCGCCGGGCTGAAGCGGCGCGGCCACCGCGCGGCAAGCGTGGTCGACGGCGCGGAGGCGCTGGCGGAGGCGCTCGCCGCCGATGTGCAGGCCGACGACATGATCGTGTGCCTGGGCGCGGGCGACATCACCAAATGGGCGGCGGGGCTTGCCGCCGCCGTCACCGACCGGATGAAGGAGAGCGCCTGATGTTCGAACTGTTCAACGTCGGCCTGGAAATGCAGCGCCGCATGATCGACATGCAGATGCAGGGCGTCGCGATGGCGCGCGACATGGTCACTATCGCCCAGCAGCAGGCGCGCAGCGGCATGGCCGCGCAGCAGGCGGGCGAGGCCGGCATGAAGGCGATGCAGGGCTGGATGCGCCTGTGGGGAGTGCGCGATTGAGCCTTGGCGCATCCCAGTCTTCGCTTCCCCCGGTGCGCGGCACGCTGAAACAGGGCGCGCCGCTGGCTCCGCTCGTCTGGTTCAAGGCGGGCGGCGCGGCGCAATGGCTGTTCGAGCCGAGCGATGCGGACGATCTGGCGGATTTCCTGCGCGTGCTCGACCCGGCGGTGCCGGTGATGGCGCTGGGGCTTGGCTCCAACCTCATCGTCCGCGACGGCGGGGTGCCGGGCGTGGTGGTGCGGCTGGGCAAGCCGTTCGCGAAGGTCGAGCCGCTCGACAGCGTCAGCCTGCGCTGCGGCGGCGGCGCGTCGGGCATCCTCGTATCCTCGACCGCGCGCGACGCGGGCATAGCGGGGCTTGAGTTCCTGCGCTCCATCCCCGGCACGGTCGGCGGCTTCGTGCGAATGAACGGCGGCGCCTATGGCCGCGAGACCTGCGACATATTGGTTGCGTGCGACGTGGTGCTGCGCTCGGGCGAGCGGGTGACGCTGAGCCGCGACGATCTGGGCTATAGCTATCGTCACAGCAGCCTGCCCGATGGCGCGGTGGTGGTGAGCGCGACCTTTGCCGGCCAGCCGGGCGAGCCTGCCGCCATCCAGGCGGAGATGGACCGCATCGCCGCCGCGCGCGAGGAAAGCCAGCCGCTGCGCAGCAAGACCGGCGGATCGACCTTTAAAAATCCGCAGGGGCACAAGGCCTGGCAGCTGGTCGACGAAGCGGGCTGTCGCGGCCTGATGCTGGGCGGCGCGCAGGTCAGCGAGAAACATACCAATTTCCTCCTCAACACCGGCGCGGCTACCAGCGCCGATATCGAAGCGCTGGGCGAGGAAGTCCGCCGCCGCGTGCGCGAGACGAGCGGCATCGAGCTGGAATGGGAAATCCAGCGCGTGGGGCTGCGCGCATGATCCGCCCCGCTTTCCTGTCCTTTTCGCATTCGGAGCTGTTCGCATGACCCGTGGTCCCTGGCATGTCGCCGTCCTCCTGGGCGGCTGGTCGGCCGAGCGGCCGGTGTCGCTGTCGAGCGGGGAGGGCGTCGCGCAGGCGCTGGAATCGCGCGGGCACAAGGTCACCCGGATCGACATGGATCGCGATGTCGCCGCCCGGCTGGCGGAGGCTGACGCCGACGTCGTCTTCAACGCGCTGCACGGCGTTCCGGGCGAGGATGGCACGGTGCAGGGCATGATGGACCTGATGGGTCTCACCTACACCCATTCCGGCCTCGCCACATCGGTCATCGCCATCGACAAGCAGCTGACGAAACAGGCGCTCGTGCCCCATGGCATCCCGATGCCCGCCGGCCATATCGTGCGCAGCGAAACGCTGTACACCGCGGACCCGCTGCCGCGCCCCTATGTGCTCAAGCCCGTGAATGAAGGCAGCTCGGTCGGCGTCGCCATCGTTACCGAGGATGGCAATTACGGCAATCCCATCGGCCGCGATGTCGAGGGACCGTGGCAGCATTTCGAGCAGCTGCTGGCCGAACCCTATATTCGCGGGCGCGAACTCACCACCGCGGTGCTGGGCGACGAGGCGCTGCTGGTGACGGAGCTGCGGCCCAAGAGCGGCTTCTATGATTTCGACGCCAAATATACCGACGGCATGACCGAGCATGTCTGCCCGGCCGACATTCCCGCCGAAATCGGCGAGGCGTGCAAGGCGATCGCGCTGCGTTCGCATCAGCTGCTGGGATGCCGGGGCGCGTCGCGGTCGGATTTCCGCTGGGACGACAGCAGGGGGCTGGACGGCCTCTATCTGCTGGAGGTCAATACCCAGCCGGGCATGACGCCGCTCAGCCTGGTGCCCGAACAGGCGCGGCAGCTGGGCATCGACTATGCCGAGCTGGTCGAGCGGATCTGCGCCGAGGCGCTGGAGAGGAAGGCGGGGCATGGCTGAGGCACGGATCAGGCGCGGCGGCACCGCGCGGCTGAGCACGGCGCGGGGCAAAAGCCGCGCCCGCTCCGGCCGGGGCCGCACGCTCAAGCGTCAGAGCTGGGTCGACCGGCTGCTCGACATGCTGCCGATCAGCGAGGCGACGCTGCAACGGCTCGCCAGCTGGACGATCGTCGGCATTTTCGGCGCGATCCTGGTCGCCATCGCCATCTATATGGGCCTGCCCGCCATGGCGCGGCAGCAGGCGGCGGACCTTGCCGCCCGCGCCGGCTTCGAGGTGGAGAAGGTCGAGGTGCGCGGTGTCGAGCGGATGGACGAAATGGCGGTCTACACCATCGCCCTGGGGCAGGTGGACCGGTCGATGCTGTCGCTCGACCTGCCGAAGGTGCGCGCCGACATGCTGCGGCTCGGCTGGGTCAAGGATGCGCGCATCTCGCGCCGGCTGCCCGACACGCTGGTGGTCGATATTGTCGAGCGCGACCCCGTCGCCGTCTGGCAGAATGAGGGCAAGCTGTACCTGATCGACGTGCAGGGCGTGGTGCTTCAGTCGGTGTCGGCCGGGGCGATGCCGGACCTGCCGCTGGTGGTGGGGCCGAACGCCAACAGCCAGACCGCCAATCTCAACAAGCTGATGGAAAACACCCCGGCGCTCAAGCCGATGCTGGCGGGCGCCACCTGGGTCGGGAACCGGCGCTGGGATCTGCGCTTTCAGTCCGGGGAAACCCTGTCCCTGCCCGAAGGCGAGAATGAGTCGGCGGCCGCTCTGGTCAATTTCGCGCGGATGGACGGGGTGAACCGGCTGCTGGGCCGGGGCATCGTCAAGTTCGACATGCGCGACCCGGAACGCTTCATCCTGCGCCTGCCGCAGGGCAAGGTCGAGGAAAAGCCGGCGGTTCAGGCGGACGCGGCGGCTGCCAATGCAGCGGCGGGCGAAGAAGGGTAAGCTAGTGGCGCAGCCCAAGGTTGAGAAACTGATTACCGCGATCGATATCGGGTCGTGGAAAGTGTCGGCGCTGATCGCCGGCCGCACCGATACGGGCGAGCTGGCGATTTTGGGCACCGGCCAGCGCGAGAGCCGGGGCGTGCGCCGGGGCTTCATCGCCGACATGGAGCGCACCGAACTCGCCGTGCGCGAGACGGTGGAGCAGGCGGAACGGGTCGCGGGCACCAATATCGAGGATGTCTGGGTCAGCTTTTCCGGCGGCAGCCTGGTGAGCGACGTGGTCACGGTCGAACGCGACATGGCCGGCTATCGCATCGAGCAGGCGGATATCGACGATCTGCTGACCACCGGCCAGCAGGGGATCGACCCCGAAGGCCGGGTGGTGCTGCATGCGCAGCCGACCTGCTTCACCATCAACGGCCATGTCCCGGTGAAGAAGCCGCTGGGGATGCATGCCGACCTGCTGGGCGTCGACATCCATGTCGTGCTGGCGGACGGCGCGCCGCTCGCCAATCTCGACCTGTGCGTGCGCGGCGCTTATCTGAACGTCAATTCCATCGTCGCGTCGCCCATCGCGACCGGCCTTGCCTGCCTGTCGGAAGAAGAGCGGGATCTGGGCGTCGCGCTGGTCGAGCTGGGGGCGGGGGTCACCAATGTGTCCCTCTATGCCGGCGGCATGCTGGTCGGGCTGCATTCCATTCCCATCGGCGCGTCGGATATTACCGACGACATCGCCTCGGCCTTCGGCATCCGCCGCAGTCAGGCGGAGCGGATCAAATGCTTCTATGGCTCGGCCATGCAGAACCGCCGCGATTTCCGGGAGATGATCGAGATCGCCGCGCCCCATGGCGATGTCGCGCTGCCCGGCCAGAGCGCCGGCCCCAATGCCGAGGGCGGCAAGATCACGCGCGCGGCGCTGGTGGGCGTCATCTGCGAACGGCTCAACCAGCTGATGGCCGAAGTGAATGGCGCGCTTGCCGGCATGGGCTTCAACTCGCCCACCGGGCGGCAGGTGGTGCTGACCGGCGGCGGCGCGGAGATGAAGGGCATTGCCGACTATGCGCAGGGCGCGCTGGGCCGGGCGGTGCGGATCGGCCGGCCGCGGGGCTTGTCGGCCATGCCCGAAGCGCATAGTGGGCCGGCTTTCGCCACTTTGGCGGGGCTTGCGCTTTACGGCGCTTCCAACCCGGTTGATCTCCGCACCATGGCGCCGCCGCCCCAGACCGTGCATCGTATCGGGGCGCCGCAATGGTGGCAGCGCATGGTGCGGGCGATGCGAACCAATTACTGACGGAAATTGCGTGAAGCGAAGAAAATAGCTAGTGAAACGCGCTATTTTCTGGTGTTAACATTTAAAGATGGTTGTCGCTTCCTGACGAGGAAGCTGAGGGAGCAGAATTTATGAGCATTGAGATCAGCCCGCCGCATGTGGACGAGTTGAAGCCGCGCATCGCGGTGATCGGCGTCGGCGGCGCGGGCGGCAATGCCATCGCGAACATGATCGCCGCCACGGTCGAGGGCGTGGACTTCATCGTCGCCAACACCGACGCGCAGGCGCTCAACGCCTCGCCGGCGGAGCGCCGCATTCAGCTCGGCCCGCAAATCACCGAAGGTCTGGGCGCCGGCTCGCGCCCCGAAATCGGCAAGGCGGCCGCTGAAGAAACGATCCAGGCGGTCGAGAGCGCGCTGGAAGGCGCGCATATGTGTTTCATCGCCGCCGGCATGGGCGGCGGCACCGGCACCGGCGCCGCGCCGGTCATCGCCAAGGCCGCCCGCGACAAGGGTATTCTGACTGTCGGCGTCGTGACCAAGCCCTTCACCTTCGAAGGCAATCGCCGCATGAAGTCGGCGGAATCGGGTATCGAGGAGCTGCAAAAGCATGTCGATACGCTGATCGTCATCCCGAACCAGAATCTGTTCCTGATCGCCAACCCCAACACCACCTTCAAGGAAGCCTTCCAGATGGCGGACGAGGTGTTGCAGCAGGGCGTGCGCGGCATCACCGACCTGATGGTCATGCCCGGCCTCATCAACCTCGACTTTGCCGACGTGCGCTCGGTCATGGGCGAAATGGGCAAGGCGATGATGGGCACCGGCGAGGCGGAAGGCGACGGCCGCGCCTTGCAGGCGGCGGAAAAGGCGATCGCCAACCCGCTGCTCGACGGCGTCTCGATGCGCGGCGCCAAGGGCGTGATCGTGTCCATCGTCGGCGGCGACGATATGCGCCTGATGGAAGTGGACGAGGCGGCGAACCATATTCGCGACCTGGTCGACCCCGACGCCAACATCATCTGGGGCAGCGCCTTCAACGACAATCTGAACGGCAAGATCCGCGTGTCGGTCGTCGCCACCGGCATCGACAGCGAAGTCGGCCAGAATGCCGCGCCGCTGACCCAGCCTTTCAGCTTCGCCAGCCGTCCGACCGTGGCGGTCCGCCCGGCCGCGCCCAAGCCCGCACCGGCGACGCCCGAAATGATCGACGCCGAGCCGCTGGAACTGGACGTGCCCGAAGCGCCGGCGCCCGCGCCGATCGCGCAGCCGGCCCC
>DAMDPH010000095.1:0-12319 GCA_032082785.1 Sphingobium sp.
CCGGCTCGACGTCGCCGCCGCGCTGGCGGAGCGGGCGGCCGAGGGTGGCTGGCAGCGGCCCCATTTCGTCGCGCAGGACGGTGCCGGCCCCTGTCTCGACATAGTCGGCGGGCGTCATCCCGTCGTTGAGGATGCGCTGCGCCGGGAAGGCCAGCCCTTCGTCGCCAATGACTGCCGCCTGTCCGCCGACGACCGGCTCTGGCTGGTCACCGGCCCCAATATGGGTGGTAAGTCGACCTTTCTGCGCCAGAATGCGCTGATCGTCATCCTCGCCCAGGCCGGCGCCTATGTCCCCGCCCAGTCGGCCACGCTGACGCTGGTGGACCGGCTGTTCAGCCGCGTCGGCGCGTCGGACAATCTGGCCAAGGGCCGCTCCACCTTCATGGTGGAGATGGTCGAAACCGCGGCGATCCTGGCGCAGGCCAGCGAACGCAGCTTTGTCATCCTGGACGAGGTCGGGCGGGGCACCTCCACCTATGACGGGCTGGCGCTCGCCTGGGCGGTGGTGGAGGCGGTGCATGAGGTCAATCGCTGCCGCTGCCTGTTCGCGACCCATTATCATGAGCTGACGCGCCTCTCCGAAACGCTGCCGGCGCTGTCGCTGCACCATGTGCGGGCGCGCGAGTGGAAGGGCGATCTGGTGCTGCTGCACGAACTGGCGGAAGGGCCGGCGGACCGCAGCTATGGCCTGGCGGTGGCGCGGCTCGCCGGCCTGCCCGCCAATGTCCTCAAGCGCGCCAAGGATGTGCTGAGCCGGCTGGAGGCGGGCAAGGCGAAGACCGGCGGCATCGCGGCGGGGCTGGACGACCTGCCCCTCTTTGCCGCCGTCGCCGCGCAGGAGGAGGAGGGCGGCGATCCGCTGCGCGAGGCGATCGCCGCGATCGACGCCGACGCCCTGTCCCCGCGTGAGGCACTGGACCATATCTACCGCCTGAAACAACTGGCCGCCGCCGGTGACGGGGGTTAGGTAGGTAGGTCATGGCCATGCCTCCCCTCACGCTCGGCTCGCGCCGCGCGATCATCGACCGCCGCTTGCTGGCGGACCGTATCGCCCTTCTGGCGCAGGAGCATCGTGGCAACGCGATGAAATTGCGCGGCCTGATCGTCAAGGAGATGAAGGAGGCGCTGGAGGCGGGGCGCGCGGAGGTCGAACGGCGGCTGACCGCGCGGCCGACGCGCGGACGGGAGGCGGTGACCGCCTTCGCCTTCCTGATCGACCAGATCGTGCGGCTGCTCTACGACGCGACCACCCATCACCTCTACCCCGCCGGCAACCGCAGCACGGGCGAGCGGATCGCGCTGATCGCCGTGGGCGGCTATGGCCGGGGCGAGATGGCGCCGCACAGCGATGTCGATATCGGCTTCATCACGCCCTGGAAGCCCACCGGATGGACCGAGCAGGTCATCGAATCCATGCTCTACAGCCTGTGGGATCTGGGGCTGAAGGTCGGCCATAGCAGCCGCTCGCTCGACGAGACGATGCGCATGGCCAAGGCCGACCTGACGGTGCGCACCGCACTGCTGGAGGCGCGCTATATCTGGGGCGACCGCTCCCTTTATGAGGAGATGGCGGTCCGGTTCGACGCCGAAGTGATGCAGGGCAATGCCCGCGCCTTCGTCACCGAAAAGCTGGAGGAGCGCGACGAGCGGCACCGGCGCATGGGCGACAGCCGCTATGTGGTCGAACCCAATGTGAAGGAAGGGAAGGGCGGGCTGCGCGACCTGCATACGCTTTTCTGGATCGGCAAATATGTGAACCGGGTCCGGTCGGTCGCGGAACTGGTGGATGTCGGCCTGCTGACCGCGCAGGAGCTGCGGCAGTTTCAGAAGGCGGAGGATTTCCTCTGGGCCGTGCGCTGCCACCTGCACATGCTGACCGGCCGAACCGAGGATCGGCTGACCTTCGACCTGCAGCTGGAAACCGCCACCCGCATGCGGTTCACCGGCCGCACCGGCCGGTCGGGAGTGGAGCGCTTCATGCGCTATTATTTCCTCAACGCTAAAGCGGTGGGCGATCTGACGGCGGTGTTCCTGGCGCATCTGGACGATCAGATGGGCGCCAAGGGCCGCCGCTATATCCCCGCTTTCTTCCGCCGGCCCAAGAAGCTCGACGGCTTCGTCCTCGACCGGGGCAGGCTGGCGCTGCCGAGTGACGAATTTTTCCGCGAGAATCCGGTGCGGCTGCTGGAGATTTTCGCGCTGGCCGACCGGCATGGCCTCGCCATCCATCCCAGCGCCATGCGCGCCGCCAGCCGCGACGCTGGCCTCATTACGGCGCGGGTGCGCAAGGATGCGCGCGCCAACGCCGCCTTCATGGATGTGCTGACCAGCCCGCGCGATCCGGAAACGGTGCTGCGCTGGATGAACGAATCGACCGTCTTCGGCCGCTTCATTCCCGATTTCGGCCGGGTCGTGGCACAGATGCAGTTCGACATGTATCACCACTATACGGTCGATGAGCATACGATCCGCGCGGTCGGCCTGCTCGCCCGGATCGAAAAAGGCCAGCTGGCACAGGATCATCCGCTGACCACCGGCCTCATGAAAAAGATGCTCTCGCGCCGGGTGCTTTACGTCGCGGTGCTGCTGCATGACATCGCCAAGGGCCGCGGCGGCGATCATAGCGTGCTGGGCGCGGAACTGGCCGAACAGCTTTGCCCGCGCCTTGGCCTCACCGCCGCCGAGACGGAGACGGTCGCCTGGCTGGTGCGCTATCATCTGCTGATGTCGGCCACCGCCTTCAAGCGCGACCTGGCCGATTACAAGACCATCCTCGATTTTGTCGACGCGGTGCAAAGCCCGGAGCGGCTGCGTCTGCTGCTCTGCCTCACCGTCGTCGACATTCGCGCGGTTGGCCCCGGCGTGTGGAACAGCTGGAAGCGCCAGCTGCTGGGCGACCTCTATGAGGCGGCGGAGGAAGTGCTGCGCCTTGGCCACAAGCAGAAAGGCCGCAGTGAGCGGGTGAAGGTCAAGCAGGAGGCGCTGCGCCGGGAGCTGGACCTTCCCGAAGCGGAGTTCGAGGCGCTGCGCAAGCGGCTCCCCGAATCCTACTGGATCGCCGAACCCGACGACATATTGATCCACAATGCCCGCCATATATTGGAGGCGGGCGAGGCGCAGCTGTCGATCGCCGCGCAATATTATCCGCAGCGCGGCGCGACGCTGGTGACGGTCTATGCCGCCGATCATCCCGGCCTCTTCTACCGCGTGGCGGGCGCCATCCATCTGGCGGGCGGCAACATTATCGACGCGCGCATCCACACCACCCGCGACGGCGTGGCGGTGGACAATTTCCTGGTGCAGGATCCGCTGGGCGGTGCGTTCCACAGCCCCGAACAGCTCGACCGTATCCGCAGCGCGATTCAGGACTCGCTCGCCAACCGGCACCGGATGATGACCAAGCTGGCCGCGCGACCGCTGCCCCGCACCCGGGCCGAAGCCTTCCGCATCGTCCCCAATGTGCTGATCGACAACAAGGCGTCGAATCGCTTCACCGTGATCGAGGTCAATGCGCGTGACCGGCCGGCTCTGCTGTTCAGCCTCGCCAATGCACTGTTCCAGTCGAAGGTGACGGTCCACAGCGCCCATGTCGCCACCTATGGCGAACGGGCGGTCGATACATTTTATGTGACCGACCTTCTCGCCGGCAAGATCGAGAGCAAGGCCCGGCTTCAGACGCTGGAGCGCCGGCTGCTCGAAGCGGCAAGCGAGATGGACGAGGCGCAGCAGGAACGCGCCTGATCTCCGGCGACGGAGGGCTGACCATGAAGAAGCCGGCGGGGGCCATCCTCGCCGGCTTCTTTGTCGTCACTGGGGTTCGGGTTGCTGTCGCTCCGGCGGGCGCTGCTGCGGCCGGGCGGGCGGGGGGGGCGGACGCTGGCGGTCGCGGCCCAGGACCCGGTCGATCCATTGCTGGTCGAGCCGGGGTGCGGCCGGCTGCTCCACCGGCGCATCCTCGCCCTCCAGGATCGGCGCGTCGGGATCGGCGGCGGCCGCTCGATCGGCATGCCATTCCCGTCCACCAGCATGCCGTCGTCCGGCTCGCCATAATAGGCTTCCTCGTCCGGCTCGAGCTGCCATTCGGGCAGCGTCACCTGCGTCTCGAACTGCTCGACCGGCCGCTTGGCCACCGCCACCTTCATATAATCGGCAAAGGCGCGCGCCGGCGCGCGGCCGCCCTGCAGGACGCCGACCGGCTTGGCATCGTCGCGGCCCATCCACACGCCGGTGGTGATGCCGCTCGAAAAGCCGAGGAACCAGCCATCCTTGTTGCTGCTGGTGGTGCCGGTCTTGCCGGCGACCGGGCGACCGATCTGCGCCGCACGGCCGGTGCCGGTGCTGACCGCCGTCTGCATCAGGTCGGTCATGCCCGCCGCCACCCAGGGCGCGACCAGCACGCGGCTGGTATCGTCCTGATGCTCGTAAAGCATCCGGCCGTCCGCCGTCGTCACCTTGGTGATGCCATAGGGTGCGACGGCAATGCCCTTGCGCGCGATCGAGGCGAAAGCGCGCGTCATGTCGATCAGCCGCACGTCGGACGTGCCCAGCACCATCGAGGGATGAGTGTTGATCGGCGTCGAGACCCCGAAGCGGCGCGCCATGTCGGCAACGGTCGGGAAGCCGACCTCGACGCCCAGCTTCGCCGCCACGGTGTTGACCGAATAGGCGAAGGCCGTGCGGATATCGATGTCGCCGGAGAAGCGCCCCGAACTGTTGCGCGGTTTCCAGCCATTGATGTTCACCGGCTCGTCGGTGATGCCGGTGTCGGGCGTATAGCCATTTTCCAGCGCCGCCATATAGACGAAGATCTTCCAGGCGGAGCCGGGCTGGCGCGTCGCCGTGGTGGCGCGATTATAGTTGGACGTCACATAGTCCAGCCCGCCGACCATCGCCCGCACCGCACCATCGCGATCGAGCGACACCAGCGCGCCTTGCGTGCCCGACGGCACATTGGCCTGAATCGCGGCGGTCGCAGCGCGCTGCATGCCAAGGTCGATGGTGGTGTAGACTTCGAGCGGTTCGTTCGATTCGTCGATCAGCACGTCCAGCTGCGGCAAGGCCCAGTCGGTGAAATAGCGGACGCTGTTCTGCGGCGGTTCGGGCGCCAGCTTGACGCTGCTGAGATCGGTCGCCGCGCGTTCGGCCGGGCTGATGGCGTCATTCTCCACCATCAGGTCCAGCACCACGCCGGCGCGTCCGATGGCGGCTTCGGCATCGGCGGTCGGCGAATAGCTGGACGGCGCCTTGACCAGGCCGGCAATGATCGCCGCCTCGGGCAGGCTCAGCTGGTCGGCGGAATGGCCGAAAAATTTGCGGCTGGCCGCGTCGATGCCATAGGCGCCACCGCCGAAATAAACCTTGTTGAGGTAGAGTTCGAGGATCTGCCGCTTGGAAAATTTCCGCTCCAGCGCCAGCGCCAGCACGATCTCCCGCACCTTGCGGCCCCAGCTATAGCTGTTGTTGAGGAAGATGTTGCGCGTCACCTGCTGGGTGATGGTGGAGGCGCCCTGCCAGCGACGACCGCTGCCGCGCCGCTCCACCGCGACCCAGGCGGCGCGCGCCATGCCGACCGGATCGACGCCCGGATGGAGGTAGAAACGCTTGTCCTCGGTCGACACCATCGCATCGACCATCACCTGCGGGATCTGGTCATGGCTCAGCCAGCGGCCGAAACTCGGCCCGAGCGAGACGATGACGGATCCGTCCGCGGCATGGACGCGGATCATCTGGCCATTGGGCGAGCTTTTGAGGCTTTCATAGTCGGGCAGCGACTGCAACGCGATCACCACCGCGATGACGAGCGCGAGCAAGCCCGCCACGGCCGCCGCGAGGCCGATCTTCAGCCCCCGCACCAACCACCGCCTCGCCCCGCTCGGCGATCCCTTGCTCTTTGCTGATCCTGCCATGTCTTGCCGCCTCGGATACGCGCTAATGTCGGCGCGGGCCAGCGCAAATCAGCCGCCGCTCGCGTAAAAAATGGCGCGCCGGTCCCGTGGCGGCCTTAAGGAAGCCCGCGGCTTTACCGGGGCTGAATGACGTTCAGCCCGGCCGCGCCGCCTGCCGCGCGATCGCCAGCAATTCATGCTGCACCAGCAGGTCGCCCATCCCGCGACCGGACCGGCTCGCCCGCTCGGCATGGGACAGGCGCTGGATGGCGCGGGCGATGCCGTCCGCGTCCCAAAGCCGGACCTGCCGCGTAACCGCCGGCTTTTCTTTCCAGAACACCGCCTTGCCCATGCCCTCGACCGCCGCCTCCAGCCGGCCGCTGCCGTCGAAGTCGGCGCGGATATTCGCGACCAGCATGGCCCGGCCCAGCAACGGACGCAGGACGGATGCCATCGCCGTGCCGCTTTCCGCCAGCCGCCCCAATTCCTTGTGCATCCGCTTGAGGTCGCCGCCCAGCACGGCGTTGACCAGCGGCGCGACATCGCTGTCGGGATTGTCCGCCGACAGCGCATCCAGCGCCTCGCTCGTCGCCTCGCACGGCTGATCGGGCGTCGCGTCGAGGTAAAGCGCCAGCTTCTCCACTTCGCCCTGCATCAGCGCCCGGTCGCCGTTGGCCAGGCCGACGATGCGCCGGGCAATGTCGGAGGGCAGCCGCAGGCCCAGATCGCGCGCCATGCCGATGGCGATCTGCTCCGCCTCGCGCGCGTCGGGCTGATAGGAGATGAGGGCGAGGGCACGGGGATGATCGAGCGCCAGCTTCACCAGCTTCGACGTGGCCTTCAGCGCCCCGGCAATGGCGACCACCGGATTGCCCGCCGCCTCCGCCTCCAGCAGCGCAGTAACCGCGGCGACCGATTCGTCGCCTATGGCCGTCAGACGAATCCAGCGACGGTCACCGAACATGGAATAGGAGGCCGCCTCGTCCGCCAGCCGCGCCGGATCTTCGCGCAAGGCGGCGCCGTCCAGCTCGACCTTTTCGGCCGCCGCGCCCATCGCCCGCTCCAGCCGGCGGGCAAGCGCCTGACTGCCGGCTTCATCGGGACCATAGAGGAGGAAGAAGCGGCTTTCCGGCTGCGGCGCGTCGAGCGCCCGCTCCATCTGGCCGCGATTGGCTTTCACCGCCCCTGATCCCGCCGCGCATGGGCGGCAAGACGCGCGACGATCTGATCGGCGACGATCTGCGACAGCCGCTCCAGCGCCGTGTCTTCGGCCTGGATCGTGGCATATTCGCTGGAGGTGACGTCGATGCCCGCGTCGGAGCCGGCGCTGTCATCCAAGATTTGCGTGCCGGTCGCCTCGTCGATCAGCTGATAGCGGGCGCGCAATGTGCGCCGCTCGCGCGTGACCGCCGCGTCGGACCGGAGGCCAAAGCCGCTGATCTGATCGTCCAGCTTCACCACCAGCCGATAGCGCGGCCCCGATCCGCCGCCGAGCGCCGACAGCCGATCCTCCAGCGCATTGCGCATCAGCCACCCGGCCTTGCCCTCGATCGGCGCGACTTCGACATGGCCCATCGCCTGCGCGACCGCGCCCTGGCTTCCCCCGCCATAGACCGGCCGCAGGCCGCAGGCGGTGAGGGTGGCGAGGGCAAGGAGGGGGAGAAGGCGCTTCATGACCATAGCTTTATCCATTTGCGCAGCGCTTGTCGAAGCCCCCGTCGACGGGGCGGGAAGGGGGCTGCCCACGCCGGGCTAGTGTGGTGGATTTGAAAAAGACCTCAGCATGGCGGCCAGGTGCCGAGCCTGTTTCGAATCCACCACACCAGAATCTTATATTTGCTGGTGATCCTGATGAATCTGAAGTTCGTCCGGGCCTGCCTCACAATGTGACGAACTTCAGATCCGGGTCACTAGATGACGAGGTTCACCAGCCGGTCGGGAACGACGATCACCTTCTTGGGCGTCGCTCCGTCGAGGATGCGCACGACATTGGGCGCCGCCAGCGCCAGCCGCTCCAGCTCCTCCTTGGACGTGCCCTTGGCGACGGTGATGGTGTCGCGCAGCTTGCCCATCACCTGGCAGGCGATGGTGACTTCATCCTCGACCAGCAGCGCGGGATCGATAGGGGGCCATGCGGCCTCGGCCACCAGCCCTTCGCCGCCCATCTCAGCCCAGCCTTCTTCCGCCAGATGCGGCGTCATCGGCGCGACCAGCAGGGCCAGCATACGGATGGCGGCGCTGCGCGAGGCGGAGGGCTTCGCCTTTTCGATGGCGTTCACCAGCTCGTAAATCTTGGCGACCGCCTTGTTGAAGCTCAGCGCCTCGATGTCGCGGGCGACGCCGTCGATGGTCTGGTGCAGCTTGCGGTCGAGCGGCTTGTCCGCGCCCGTCGCCGCCGCATCGCAGTCGCCGAACAGGCGCCAGACGCGGTTGACGAAGCGCCAGCTGCCCTCGATCCCCGCCTCGGTCCAGGGCAGGTCGCGTTCCGGCGGGCTGTCCGACAGCATGAACCAGCGCACCGCGTCCGCGCCATATTGGGCGATAATATCGTCGGGATCGACGACATTCTTCTTGGACTTGGACATTTTCTCGATACGGCCGACCGTCACCGGCGCGCCGCTTTCGATATGGACATAATCGTCGCCCGACTTGCGCACCTCGCCGGGGGACAGCCAGCTGCCATCGCCCGCCTTGTAGGTTTCGTGCGTCACCATGCCCTGCGTGAACAGGCCGGTGAACGGCTCGGCAAAGCCCAGCTGCCCCATATGCTGCAAGGCGCGGGTCCAGAAGCGGGCATAGAGAAGATGCAGGATCGCATGTTCGACGCCGCCAATATATTGGCCGACCGGCAGCCATTGCTCGACCGTGGCGCGGTCGAACGGCCTGTCCTTGGGCTGGCTGGCGAAGCGGATGAAATACCAGCTCGAATCCGCGAACGTATCGAGCGTGTCGGTCTCGCGCAGCGCCGGCTTGCCGCAGGCGGGGCAATCGACATGCTTCCAGGTCGGATGCCGGTCCAGCGGATTGCCGGGGATGTCGAAGCTGACATCTTCGGGCAGGATCACGGGCAGCTGGTCCTTGGGCACCGGCACCGGGCCGCAGCCTTCGCAATGGATGACCGGGATCGGCGTCCCCCAATAGCGCTGGCGCGACACGCCCCAGTCGCGCAGGCGGAACACGGTAGTGCCCTTGCCCCAACCTTCCGCCTCGGCGCGGGCGATGACGGCGGCCTTGGCCTCTTCCACCGCCATGCCGTCCAGGAAGCGGCTGTTCACCAGCTTGCCGGGGCCGACATAGGCCTCATCATGGATCGGCGCCTGTTCCTCGCCCTCGGGCGCGACCACCCGCTCGACCGGCAGCATATATTTGCGCGCAAAGTCGAGGTCGCGCTGGTCATGCGCGGGCACGCCCATCACCGCGCCGGTGCCATAGTCCATCAGCACGAAATTGGCGATGAAGACCGGCAGCTGCCATTCGGGGTCGAAGGGGTGCGCGACGCTGAGGCCGGTGTCGAAGCCCAGCTTTTCCGCCGTCTCCAGCTCGGCGGCGGTGGTGCCGCCTTCCTTGCACAGCTGGATAAAGGCAGCCGCGTCCTGATTGTCCGCCGCCACCACCTGCGCCACCGGATGATCCGCCGCGATGGCGACGAAGCTAGCGCCGAAAATCGTGTCGGGCCGGGTCGAATAGACCGAAATGCCCGCGCCCGCGTCCAACCCCTCCAGCGCTTCCCGCTCGGGGAAGGGGGTGAAGTCGAAACGGAATTGCAGGCCGACCGACTTGCCGATCCAGTTTTCCTGCATCAGCCGGACCTTGTCGGGCCATTGGTCGAGCGTCTTCAGCCCCTGCAACAGATCGTCGCCGAACTGCGTGATCTTGAGGAACCACTGGCTGAGCTTGCGCTTCTCGACCGGCGCGCCCGAGCGCCAGCCCTTGCCGTCGATCACCTGCTCATTGGCGAGCACGGTCATGTCGACCGGATCCCAATTGACCGCGCTTTCCTTGCGATAGACGAGGCCGGCTTCCAGCATGTCCAGGAACAAGGCCTGTTCATGGCCATAATAGTCCGGCTCGCAGGTCGCCAGCTCGCGGCTCCAGTCGATGGCAAAGCCCAGTTTCTTAAGCTGCGCGCGCATGTTGGCGATGTTGGAGCGAGTCCAGCTGCCCGGATGCACCTTCTTTTCCATCGCCGCATTTTCGGCCGGCATGCCGAATGCGTCCCAGCCCATCGGGTGCAGCACCTCATGACCGGTCATGCGGCGGAAACGCGCCAGCACATCGCCCATCGAATAGTTGCGCACATGGCCGATATGGATGCGGCCGGAGGGGTAGGGGAACATCTCCAGCACGTAGGAACGCGGCTTGGTCGACGCGTCGTCCGCCCTGAAGCTCTGCTTCTCGTCCCAGGTCGCCTGCCAGCGGGCATCGGCCTCAAGCGGATTGAAGCGCCTTTGCATGTCGGGTCCTTACAAATGGGTGCGGGCTGGACTGCGCTCAGTCCAGCCTCGATCTTCTTGGAAAGGGCGGGGTCCGCTCACGCGTCGCCCATGACGAAAGATGTCAGCCGGCGATCGCGGTGCGGCGCAGGTCGCGCGCCTTGGTGAGGATGATCTCCTCCAGCTTCTGCACCGTCGCCGCCTGAACCGGCGCGTCGACCCAGCGGCCATTCTGATTCATCTGCCGGCTGGCGGCGACGCGCAGCGCGTCGGCCCGCAGATCCTGGTCCAGGATCGACACGGTCAGCTTCATCCGCTCATTGGGGCTGTTGGGATTGGCGTACCAGTCGGTGACGATCACGCCGCCATTCGAGTCCGTCTGCACCAGCGGCATGAAGGAAATGGTGTCGAGCGTCGCGCGCCACAGATAGGCGTTGACGCCGATGGTCGTGACCTTGGACGCGGCGAGATCGGCACGCGGACGATCCTTGGATCCGCCGCCGCACGCGGTGAGCGGCAGGAGCGCGGCCAGCAACAGGCCGGCGGAGACAGAGGCGGGAAGGCGGGCCATGAGGCAGTCCTATTCACAAGACGAAAAACGCCCCGCTTCTATAGTGTACGGGTCGCATTGGGCAAGGGCGCTAAATCGTCGTCACGCCGCACCCGTTCGGGAGCCGACCGCCGCTCTGTGTGTTCCATGCAACATAGGCGGTAAAAAACGGCAAGCCGGACTAGCTTTCTGCGACTTTTAATGTCTAATGGCTCTTGCAAAACAGATAGCGGGGAAGAGATTCGCATCATGCGCGTGAAAAGGGGATATCTGGCATTGGCGGGATCGGCGATTGCCGTGACCGGCTTCATGCTGTCCCCCGCCATGGGTGCGGCATCCGATCTGGTGCGCTCGGGCGGCGGCTCCGCCGTATCGCTGGGCGATCTCGGCAGCATCACCTCCTTCACCCCGACCACCAAGGATCCCAATCTCGCCGCCGCCTATGCGAAGATCGCGGCGCGGGCGAGCGGGCAGGGCTTCCGCTTCACCCCGACCAGCGGCTCGATGAGCGGCCAGCGGTCGATCACTGTGATGGTACGCGCGGCCGACCGGGTGGTCGTCAACCGCACCGTCGATCCGGTCGATATCAAGCCCGTGGCCTTCAGCCTGAACGGCGCGCGCGGCTGGCGCAAATTCGCCCTGCCCGAAGCGGTGGGCCGCAAGGCGCTCGATCCGGTGCCGGTCGAAACCATGGTCGATGCCAAGAGCTTCTCGCTGGATGACGGCCGCAAGGATCGTTTCAGCACCAAGGTGGTTCTGGAAACCCGTCGCGAACCGGGCGCGACCGTTCGCAACCCCGCGGCTGACAAGGAATATTCGCTGGATCTGGCGAGCTCCTACTCGCTGACCCGCAACCTCAACGTCACCGCTGGCGTGCGCTACAATAATAATGTGGCCGGCCGCCTGACGCCGATGACCGACGACCGGCAGGACAGCCAGGCCGTTTATCTGGGCACCGTCTTCAAATTCTGATGTTCGCGGTCCGCGCCGGCTGATCCGCTTTTTGCGGGCGCGATTCGTCGCGTCCTGATTGGTGCGTAGAGAGATGATCGACATCGCCCCCTTTCTCCCGAATAGGTCGAAGGGCCGTTCTTCTTCGACGGCAGGACGCGGCTTGCGCAGGCTCAACCCGGGCGGTGCCGATCAGGGCTTCGCTTCATGCGCGTCAGCTGACGAGTCCGTCTATCGCTGCCCATCCGTCCGCACCGATCCCTTTCAACAAGATCGCATGGCTCGCCCTTACGCCTCCCAAAGCGATGATCGGGACGTCCGACCGGCGCGCAAGCGCCGCGAACCGCAGCCGCCCCAGTGCCGGCGCGCCCGGATGCGATCGGGTGGGGAAGAGCGGCGAGAGCAGGATAAGGTCGGCGCCCGTGCGCACGGCCGCAACCATCTCCCGCCGGTCATGCACCGGCGCGCTATGGACGAGCGGCCGGCCTGTCGAGCGCGCG
>DAMDPH010000096.1:0-12268 GCA_032082785.1 Sphingobium sp.
TTATGCGCTGGAGGCCGCGCGCTTCGCGACGGCGCCGGGCCTGTCGGCGGAAACCAAGCGTCGCCTGCTGCTGCTGCGCACGGCGCTGACGCTGCCGGCGCCCACCACGCCGGGCGCGGCGGAGGAGCTGAACCGGCTCGCGACCGGGTTGCAATCCACCTATGGCAAGGGCAAGGGCGTACTGAACGGCCAGCCCATCAACGGCAGCGACATCGAAGAAAAGATGGGCACCAGCCGCAACCCCCAAGAGCTGAAGGAAATGTGGGTCAGCTGGCACGACAATGTCGGCGCGCCGATGCGGGAGGACTATGCCAAGCTGGTGGGCATCGCCAATGCCGGGTCGAAGGAACTGGGCTTTGCCGATACCGGCGCGCTGTGGCGGTCCAAATATGACATGCCCGCCGATGATTTCGCCAAGCTGACCGACAAGATCTGGAACGAGGTGAAGCCGCTCTATGACGAGCTGCATTGCTATACCCGGACCAAGCTGAACGAGAAATATGGCGATGCGGTGCAGCCCAAATCGGGGCCGATCCGCGCCGACCTGCTCGGCAATATGTGGGCGCAGGAATGGGGCAATATCTACGACATCGTTGCGCCCAAGGGGGCGGGCGACCTGGGCTATGACATCGGCGACCTGCTGACCGCCAAGGGCTATGACCCGGTGAAGATGGTGAAGGCGGGCGAGGGCTTTTACAGCTCGCTTGGCTTCTCGCCGCTGCCCGACAGTTTCTGGGAGCGGTCGCAGATCGTCAAGCCGCGCGACCGAGAGGTGGTCTGTCACGCCTCGGCCTGGGACGTGGACAATAAGGACGATATCCGCATCAAGATGTGTACGAAGGTCAATAGCGACGACTTCGTCACCATCCATCATGAGCTGGGCCATAATTATTATCAGCGCGCCTATCAGGATCATGGCTATCTCTATCTCGACGGCGCCAATGACGGCTTCCACGAAGCCATTGGCGATTTCGTCGCGCTGTCGATCACGCCCGACTATCTGGTGAAGATCGGCCTGCTCGATCCGGCCAAGGTGCCCGGTGCCGACAAGGATATGGGGCTGCTGCTGCGGCAGGCGATGGACAAGGTGGCGTTCCTGCCCTTTGGCCTGCTGGTCGACAAATGGCGCTGGGGCGTGTTCGACGGCTCGATCCCGCAGAGCGGCTATCAGCAGGGCTGGGACAAGTTGCGCCTGCAATATCAGGGCATCGCCGCCCCGGTCGCGCGCGACGAGAGCAAGTTCGACGCCGGCGCCAAATATCATATTCCCGGCAACACGCCCTATACCCGCTATTTCCTCGCCCGCATTCTCCAGTTCCAATTTTATGAAGCCGCCTGCCGTCAGGCCGGGTGGAAGGGGCCGCTGCATCGCTGTTCCTTCTACGGCAACAAGGAAGTGGGGCAGAAACTGGCCGCGATGCTGGAGATGGGCGCGTCCAAGCCATGGCCCGATGCGCTCCAGGCCTTTACCGGCAGCCGCGAGATTTCGGGGCAGTCGATGATCGCCTATTTCGCGCCGCTGCAAAAATGGCTGACGCAGCAGAATAAAGGGAAGAGCTGCGGCTGGTAAAGCCGCACAAGGCCGGCTAATCACTATCTGGTGAATCCGGCGTTAATCATCCTCGGTCTGCTATTGTTCACCAGCGCGATCATGACGATCGCGATGGGAATAGCCTGGCTTCATTTCGGGCGGCGCCGCCATGTGCTGAGCTGGACCATCGCCTATGGCCTGTCGCTGCTCCAGTGGCTGGCCAATGGCGCATCGGTTCTGCTCGGCAGCCGGCTGCTGCTGGGAATGGCGACGATGTTCGTCATCGGCAGCGCGACGATGGTGCTGGTCGGCGTGCGGCAGCGCGATGACAAGCCGCTGCCCCATGTGGCGCTGGGCGGCATCGCGCTGTTGGTCATGCTGGCCTCGCTTCATGCCGCGCTGGCCGGGGACCGGATGCTGATCGGCATGATTTCGCCCGCTTATACCGGGGTGATGATGCTGGGCGCCGCCCTGTCCCTCTGGCCGCGCGAGCAGCGCTTCAGCGCGCCGGAGCTGGCGCTGTTCCTGATGTTTTCCGCCTTCGCTTTGTTCGAGATGGGGCTGGTGACGAGCGCGGCGGCCAGCAGCGGCGGCACGCTGGACTTGTATCGCACTTTGCTCGCGCTCTGTCTGCCGTCCATCTATGTCGGCACCGGCGTTGCGGCGGTGCTGGTGGTGGCGGGCGATCTGGCGCAGCAGCTGCGCTTGCAGATGAGCCATGATCCGCTGACCACCGTGCTCAACCGGCGCGGCTTTGACGAGGCGGCGGGGGCGGCCATCGCGCAGGCGCGGCGGCATGGCCGGCCGCTGGCGCTGGTGGTGTGCGATCTGGACGCGTTCAAGGCGCTTAATGACGGCCATGGCCATATCGCCGGCGATCATGCGCTGCGCTGCTTCGCGCAATTGCTGAAAGGCGCGGTGCGGCGCGGGGATATTGTCGGCAGGCTGGGCGGTGATGAATTCGGCCTGCTGCTCCAGGAAAATGACGCCCATGCCGCCGCCATAGTGATGGAGCGGGTGCGAAATGAAGTGCCGCTGCTGGCGCTGACCAGCGCGCCCGGCGCACGGCTGCGCGCCAGCTTCGGCGTCGCGGAGCTGATGGCGGACGATCTTCGCCTAGAGGATCTGGTCATTCGCGCCGATGCGGCGCTTTATGTCGCCAAGAACCAGGGCCGGGATCAGGTCAGCATCTGGCGCGCCGCCTGATCCCTGGCCGATCCTGTTAACGGAAAGGCGGTTCGTTGAAGGCGCGCAGCTTGCGGCTGTGCAGCTTCGCCCCTTCCTCGCGCAATAATTCGCAGGCCATGATGCCGACGCGCAAATGGCCGGCAATCGCCTCCTCATAGAAGCGGTTGGCCTGACCCGGCAGCTTCAGCTCGCCATGGATCGGCTTGTCCGAGACGCAGAGCAGCGTGCCATAGGGCACGCGGAAGCGATAGCCCTGCGCGGCGATGGTGGCCGACTCCATGTCGATGCCGACCGCGCGCGACAGGCTGAACCGCAGGGCGGAGCTGGAATAGCGCAACTCCCAGTTGCGGTCGTCGGTGGTGACCACCGTGCCGGTGCGCAGGCGGCGCTTGAAATCCTCACGGTCGCCGCCGCCCAGGATCGTCTCGGCCGCCTTGGCCATGGCCAGCTGCACCTCGGCAATGGCCGGCACCGGTATCTCCGGCGGCAGCATCTCGTCCAGAACATGATCGTCGCGCAGATAGGCATGGGCGAGCACATAGTCGCCGATGCGCTGACTGGGACGCAGGCCGCCGCAATGGCCGATCATCAGCCAGGCTTCGGGCCGCACCACCGCCAGATGATCGCAGATCGTCTTCGCATTGGACGGACCGACGCCGATATTGACCAGTGTGATGCCGCTGCGGTCCGGCGCGATGAGGTGATAGGCGGGCATCTGATGCTTGCGCCAGGCGCTGTCCGCCACCATCCGCGCGGGGTCCGCCGTTTCGGGCGTCACATAGACGCCGCCCGCACCCGACAGCGCTTCATAACGGGTGCCGTCGCGCTGTAACTCGGCGCAGGCCCATTGCACGAATTCATCGACATAGCGGTGATAGTTGGTGAAGAGGATGTAGCGCTGAACATGTTCCGGTGGTGTGCCGGTATAATGTTTGAGCCGCGCCAGTGAGAAATCGGTGCGCAGGCCGTCGAACAGCGCCAGCGGCCGCTCGCCCTCTTCATTGGGGATGAACAGGCCGTCGGCAATCTCGTCGCCGATCTCCGACAATTCGGTCGCCGGGAAGTGGCGCGCCAGCTCGGTAGGCGGCGTGCCTTCCAGCGCGTTGATGTCCAGCCCGTCGAGCACATAGGGGAAGGGGATCTGCTGATCGCTCAGCCCCACTTCCACCTCGACGCCATAGTCGCGGACCAGCAGGTCGATCTGTTCGGCGAGATAGTCGGCGAACATGGTCGGCCGGGTGACGGTGGTCACATAACGGCCCCGCGCGGACAGGCGGGCGAAGGAGCGGCCGGGCGGCGGCGCATCGCTATCGCCATGATGGCTGATCCGCAATTCGGGATAGCAGAAACGTCGGTCGCTCTTCGCTTCGGCGGGCGGCACGCTGCCGTCGCGGGCATAGGCGCGCATCGCGTCCCGGAGATTTTCGATGGATGTCTGATAGATATGGTCGAGTCGCGCGACCGTCGCTGTTCCGATGCTCTGTGTCATCGCCCCTTGCTACGCCAAGTGGATGACGGAAGGAAGACGGCAGCAGCGGAACGGGCCGGCGCCGTTGCGGCAGCCGGCCCGTGCAGGATCGATCAGATCTGATCGAGCATATGTTCGGCCGACGACACGCGGAAATCGCCGGGCGCCTCGACATTGAGCTGTTCGACCACGCCGTCGCGCACCAGCATCGAGAAGCGCTGGCCACGCGTGCCGAGGCCGAATTTGCTGCCGTCCATGGTGAGGCCGACCGCCTGAGCGAAATCGCCATTGCCGTCCGCCAGCATCGTCACCTTTTCATCGGCGCCGGCCGAGCGGCCCCAGGCGCCCATGACGAACGCGTCGTTGACCGCGGTGCAGGCGATCTCGTCCACGCCCTTGGCGCGGAGCGCTTCGGCCTTTTCGATGAAGCCGGGCAGATGCTTGGCCGAGCAGGTCGGGGTGAACGCGCCCGGCACCGAGAAGATGGCGACGGTCTTGCCGGCGAAATAATCGTCGGACGCCACCTGTTCCGGGCCGTCGTCGGTCATGCGGGTGAAGGTGGTGCTGGGGAGTCGGTCGCCCTTGGCGATGGTCATGGCATGTCTCCTTACCGAAAGTGCCAGAGCGAGGTCGGCGTCCATGGGGCCGCTGTCAAGAGCGGACGGAATATGGCATGGTGCCCCAACCGCGCGGCAACCTGTCCTTGGCTTGTGCGTATAGGCGCATATATTCAGCTTATGACAGACACGCGTTTCTTTGCCGGTCACTTTCTCCTGGCGCTGCCGGGGATGGAGGATAGCCGCTTCGCCCATTCCGCCCTCGCGCTGTGCGTCCATGACGAGGAGGGCGCGCTGGGGATCGCAGTGGGCGAGGAACTTGACGGGGTGGGGCTGCGCGACTTGCTCGAAAGCTTCGATATAGAGGCGGCGCATATGCCCAACCGGCCGGTGCTGCGCGGCGGGCCGATGGAGCCGCGCCGCGGCTTCGTGCTGCATTCGCTCGATTGGGGCGGGCAGGACATGTTGCAGGTCGGCGACCGCTGGGGCCTGTCCGGTTCGCTCGACATTCTGAAGGCGATCGCCGAAGGGCGCGGGCCAAGCCGCTATCTGGTGGCGCTGGGCTATGCCGGCTGGGGGCCGGGCCAGTTGGAGGAGGAGCTGACGAGCGACAGCTGGTTCCTGGCTGAAGGCGACCCGGAAATATTGTTCGGCGTGCCCGCGCCGCGCAAATGGACGGCCGCCTTCGCCGCCGCCGGCGTCGACGCCGCGCATCTGGTCAGCGGCGCGGGCTCCGCCTGACCGGCGCAGCACATAAAGGATTCTTTATATTGGTTGCCAAAGAGCGGGGCGGTTGGTAAAGCCCGGCATCGCTGCCGTCCGGTCGTCCGGGCGGACACCGCACATCAAAGAAATGGAGACAGGCTCGTGGCCACTGCACCCGCCACCCAGGCGCAGGATTATGTGATCGCCGATATCGCCCTTGCCGGCTTTGGCCGCAAGGAAATCGAGATCGCCGAAACCGAAATGCCGGGCCTGATGGCCCTGCGCACGGAATTCGGGGCTTCCAAGCCGCTGAAGGGCGCGCGCATCACCGGCTCGCTGCACATGACCATCCAGACCGCTGTGCTCATCGAGACGCTGGCCGATCTGGGCGCGGAAATCCGCTGGGCCTCGTGCAACATCTTCTCGACCCAGGACCATGCCGCCGCCGCCATCGCCGAGCGCGGCATCCCCGTCTTCGCCGTCAAGGGCGAGACGCTGGAGGAATATTGGGACTATGTCGTCCGCATCTTCGACTGGGGCGACACCACCTGCAATATGATCCTGGACGATGGCGGCGACGCCACCATGTTCGCGCTGTGGGGCGCCCGTGCCGAAGCCGGCGAAGCGCTGTTCACGCCGACCAATGAGGAAGAGGAAATCTTCGTCGCGACGCTCAAGCGCTTCCTGGCCGAGCGTCCGGGCTACCTGACCGAGACGGTCAAGGCGATCAAGGGCGTGTCGGAAGAGACCACCACCGGCGTCCACCGCCTTTATGAGCTGGCCAAGAAGGGCAAGCTGCCTTTCCCGGCGATCAATGTGAACGACAGCGTCACCAAGTCGAAGTTCGACAATCTCTATGGCTGCAAGGAATCGCTGGTCGACGCCATCCGCCGCGCCACCGACGTGATGCTGGCGGGCAAGGTCGCGGTCGTCGCCGGGTTCGGCGATGTCGGCAAGGGCTCGGCCGCCTCGCTCCGCAATGGCGGCGCGCGCGTGCTGGTGACCGAAGTCGATCCGATCTGCGCGCTGCAGGCGGCGATGGAAGGCTATGAAGTCGTGACGATGGAAGAGGCCGCGCCGCGCGGCGACATCTTCGTCACCGCGACCGGCAATGCCGACGTCATCACCATCGACCATATGCGGGCGATGAAGAATATGGCGATCGTCTGCAACATCGGCCATTTCGACAGCGAGATCCAGATTGCCGGCCTCAACAATCTGAAGTGGACCGAGATCAAGCCGCAGGTCGACGAAGTCGAATTCGCCGATGGCAAGAAGATCATCGTCCTCGCCAAGGGCCGTCTGGTCAATCTGGGCTGCGCCACCGGCCACCCCAGCTTCGTCATGTCGTCCAGCTTCACCAATCAGGTGCTGGCGCAGATCGAACTGTGGACCAAGTCGGACGAATATAAGAACGACGTCTATGTGCTGCCCAAGCATCTGGACGAGAAGGTCGCCGCGCTGCACCTCGACAAGCTGGGCGTGAAGCTGTCCAAGCTGACCCAGAAGCAGGCCGATTATATCGGCGTGTCGGTCGAAGGCCCGTTCAAGCCGGACCATTATCGCTACTGATCGCTTCGTCGATCCAAAGAGCTGAAAGGGGGGGAGGGCCATGCTCTTCCCCCTTTTTGCTGCGCGGGATTCTTTGCGCCCGACGCTTCCCGGCGGCGTCGAGTTGGGATAGGTCGTCGCTGATATGACCAGCACCATCCCGTCAGTCAGGATAGCGGAGCCGATGCCGTGACGCCGCTTGCCGCGCTCGCGCTCGGCATCGTGCTCGCCCTCTGGATGGGGGCGGCGATCTGGGCATTGCTCAGCGGCCAGCGGATGCGGCGCGAGGGCATGCATGCGCAGGGCAAGCTGGACCGGCTCGCCATCCTGCTCGCCTCCGCGCCGGCGGCACCGGTGATCGTTCATCCCGATGGCCGCCTCGAAGCCGCCGACCGGCTCGCCAAATGGCTGGGCAAGGCGCGGGTGCCGGGCTTCGTGTCGGAACTGACCGCCGCCGATGGCGGGCTGGAGGCGGAAGACGCCGCCGCGCTGGCCCGCGCGGTCGCCGGGGCGCAGAAAGCGGGCAAGAGTTTCGCGCTGCCGGTGCGCGGGGTCGATTCCACCCGGCTGCTGCTGGTGCGCGGCGCGCCCGCCGATCCGACGCTGGCGGCGGAGGGCGGGATCGTCCTCTGGATCTTCGACGCGACCGACAGCCAGTCGGAAATTCAGGCGCTCAAGGCCCATGTCGAACAGCTGCGCGAGGCGCTGGAGGCGCTCGCCGGCCTGGTCGAGGCCGCGCCCTTCCCGATGTGGCATCGCGGGCCGGATCTGCAACTCAGCCTCGTCAACACCGCCTATGTGCAGGCCATCGATGCGCAGAATGCGCGCGATGTCGTCGCCAACGGCGTCGAGCTGGTGGAGGTGGTGAACGGCCTGACGCCGCAGGATTCCGCGGCCGAGGCGCTGGCGAGCGGCGCGCCGGTCGAACGGATGGTGCCCGCCACCATCGCCGGCGAACGGCGCACGATGAAGGTCGTGGACGTGCCGCTGGGCGCGGCCGGCGTGGCCGGCTTCGCCATGGACCAGCATGAGCTGGAACAGGTACGCGTCGAGCATCGCCGGCTGGAAGCGGCGCAGCGCGACCTGCTCGACCGGCTGTCGGCGGGCGTGGCGCGTTTCGGTCCCGACCGGTCGCTGCGTTTCTGGAACCAGCCCTTCATCAGCCTGTTCGGGCTGCGGCAGGACCGTCTGAACGACGGCCCGCTGTTCGAGCGCGTGCTGGATCAGATGCGCGACGCGCGCCGCCTGCCCGAACATCGCGACTTCCCCGCCTGGCGCGCGGAGCGGCGGGACTGGTTCCTGTCGCCCGAGCCGCAGGAGGAAAATTGGCTGCTGGCGGACGGCACCCATTTGCGCGTCTATGCCCAGCCCTTGCCCGATGGCGGCTTGCTGCTGATCTTCGAGGATCGGACCGAACAGGTGCAGCTGTCGAGCGCGCGCGACACGCTGCTGCGGGTCCGCACCGCAACGTTCGACAATCTGTTCGAATCGATCGGCGTCTTCGCCTCCGATGGGCGGCTGTCGCTGTGGAACAGCCGCTTTCGCGACATATGGGGCGTGGATGAGGCGATGCTGGGCGCGCATCCGCGCATCGATGAGCTGATGCAGGCGGTGCAGGGCCGGCTTGCCAAGCCGCATCAGGCGGGGCTGGTGCGCGAACTGGTGCGGGCGGCCACGGTCGAGCGCAAGCAGCGCATGGGCCATGTCGGCTTTGCGGACGGACGCATCTTCGAATTCGCCGCCATCCCGCTGCCCGATGGCAATGCGCTGTTCACCATGCTGGACGTCACCGACAGCCGCACCGTGGAGCAGGTGCTGCGCGACCGCAACGAGGCGCTGGAGCAGGCCGACAAGGTGAAGACCGCCTTCGTCACCAATATGAGTTATGAGCTGCGCACCCCGCTCACCACCATCGCCGGTTTCGCCGAGATGATGAGCGCAGGCTATGCCGGCGACCTCAGCGCGTCGGCGAAGGACTATGTCGACGGCATCCTGCAAAGCACCAGCCGCCTGTCAATGATGATCGACAATGTGCTGGACCTGACCCAGGGCGAGGCCGGAACGCTGCCGGTCGAGCGCGCGGCGGTGGAGATGGCGCAACTGCTGCGCGACTGCGCGGCGCGGGTGGGGGCGAGCGCTTCGGCCAAGGGCATCGACCTCGTCCTCTCGCTGGAGGAGACGCTCGGTGTGGCGCAGGTGGATGCCGCGCGCATCGGCCAGGCGGTCGATCATCTGCTGGAAAATGCCATCGCCTATTGCGATCGCGGCGCGCGCGTCCTGCTGCATGGCGACGGGACGGACGAAGCGATCCGGCTGGTCGTGTCCGACAATGGTCCGGGAATCAGCGCGGAACGGCGCAAGGCGATCTTCAACCCGCTGGACCGCGCGGCGCAGGCACGGCACGGCGAGCGCGCGGCCATCGGCCTGCCGCTGGTGAAGCAGCTGGCCGAAGCGCATGGCGGCACGCTGGAGCTGGTGTCGGAGGAAGGACAGGGAACGATGGCCATGATCGGGCTGCCGCGTGGCTGAGAGCGTCATGCTGGTGGAAGATGAGGCGGCGATGCTGGCGCTGGGGCGTCGGATCGCGCTGGACGTGCGAATCGGCGATGTAATCGCGCTGGAAGGCGGGCTGGGCGCGGGCAAGACGACGCTGGCGCGCGGCATATTGGAAGGTCTGGGCCTGGAAGAGGAGGCGCCAAGCCCCAGCTTCGCCATCGTCCAGCCCTATGACCTGCCCGACGTCCGCCTGCCGGTCGCCCATGTCGATCTGTACCGGCTCGACGACCCGTCCGAAACGACCGAGCTGGCGCTGGACGAATATCTGATGGACAGCCTGTTGCTGATCGAATGGCCCGACCGGCTGGGCGACGGGCTGTGGCCGCATGCGCTGATATTGCGGATCGAGAATTGGCCCGAAGGCGGTCGACGCTTGACAGCGCGCCTGCCCGAAGCTTGGAGGGACCGATGGTCGAAACTATGATCCCGCCCGCCGCCGCGCCTGCCTTCCTCGCTCGTGCGGGGTGGGGCGATGCCGTCATCCTGCCGCTGGCCGGCGACGCGTCCTTCCGACGCTATTTCCGCGTCATCGACGGGGATCGCCGCGCGGTGCTGATGGATGCGCCGCCGCCGCACGAAGACCCGCGGCCTTTCCTCGCCATCGCTGAACATCTGTGCGCCCATGGTTTTGCCGCGCCGGAAATCTATGCGCGCGATCTGGACCATGGCCTCGCCCTGATCGAGGATTTCGGCGATGTGCGGCTGAAGGAATATCTGGACGTCACCCCGGATCAGGAAAAGTCGGTCTATAGCCGCGCGGTCGACCTGCTGGTGAAGCTGCACCGGCTCCCCGCCGCCGACCTGCCGCCCTATGATCGCATGGTCTATCAGCGCGAGGCAGGGCTACTCACCGAATGGTATTGCCCCGCCGCCGGGCTGGAGGTCGATGCCGACGCCTATGTCCGCGCCTGGGACGCGGTGCTGCCGCTGGTGGAAGCCTCGGGCGCGCCGAACGTCACCGTGCTGCGCGACTATCATGCCGAAAATATCATGCTGATCGACCGGCCATCCTCGCTTGGCCTCGGCCTGCTCGATTTTCAGGACGCGCTGGCCGGGCACCCGGCCTATGATCTCGTCTCATTGTTGCAGGATGCGCGGCGCGACGTGCCGGAGCGGCTGGAGGCGCTGATGCTCGATCATTATCGCACCATGGCGATGCCCGATTATGATTTCGACGCCGCCTATGCGGTGCTGGGGGCGCAGCGCAACGCCAAGATCATCGGCATCTTCACGCGCCTGTGGAAGCGGGACGACAAGCCGCGCTATCTGTCCTTCTTGCCGCGCATGTGGGCCCTGCTGGAGCGCGATCTCGCCCATCCGGCGCTGGCGCCGGTGGCGCAATGGTTCGAGCGCTACGTGCCGGCGCAGAGCCGTGGCGCTGTGCTGGAAACGGGACTGGAGCCGGGGCTGACCGCATGATCGATACCGCGATGCTGATGGCGGCGGGGCTGGGCAAGCGCATGCGCCCGCTCACCGCGACCCGGCCCAAGCCGCTGGTGAAGGTGGCAGGCAAGGCGCTGATGGACCATGCGCTCGACCGGCTGATCGCCGGCGGCATCCGCAAGGTGGTGGTCAATGTCCATTACCTCGCCGACACGGTGGAGGCGCATCTCGCCTCCCGCCATGACGGCATCGACTATCTGATCTCGGACGAGCGGGCCAAGCTGCTGGAGACGGGCGGCGGGCTGGTTCATGCGCGGCACTTGCTGGGCGACGAGCCCTTCTTCTGCGTCAACAGCGACAATTATTGGGTCGATGGCCCGGCCGAGACGCTGGCGATGATGCGGCGGATCTGGGACCCGGAGCGGATGGACGCGCTGTTGCTGGTGGTGCCGCAGGCGCGCGCCCACTGCCATGCCGGGTCGGGCGACTTCCATATGGACGCGCAGGGGCGGCTGAGCCGGCGCAAGCAGGGCCATGTCGCGCCCTTCGTCTATATCGGCATCCAGATCATCTCGCCGCGCCTGCTGGTGGACCCGCCGGGCGACGCCTTTTCCACCAACATCTTCTGGAACCGCGCGCTGGAGGCGGGCCGCCTGTTCGGCGTGTCGCATCAGGGACTATGGTTCGACGTCGGCACGCCGCAGGCGATCAAGGTCGTGGAGCAGACGCTCGCCCATGGGTGAGCGGACCCGACCGGCGCTTTACAGCATTCCCGCGCACCGCGCTTTCGCCGATGCGCTGGTGGCGGGGCTGCTGGCCCAGCATGGCAAGCAGCCGCTGCGACTGGCGCAGGGCATGGTGCTGCTGCCCAATAATCGCGCGGTGCGCGCGGTCAGCGACGCCTTTGTGCGTCAGTCGGGCGGCGGACTGCTGCTGCCGCGCCTCGTCACCATCGGCGATCCCGACCTTGGCGAGCAGGTCGGCGGCGCGCTCGACCCGCTGGGTGAGGATGAGCCGGTGCCGCCCGCCATTCCGCCGATCCGCCGCCAGATGATCCTCGCGCGCATGGTGCAGGAGGCGGGCGGGGCCGCCGATGCCGCACAGGCGCTGGTGCTGGGGCAGGCGCTGGGCGCTGTGCTGGACCAGATGCAGGTCGAACGCGTGCCGCTATCGGCCTTGCAGGAGCTTCCGCTGTCGGAGGAGCTGTCCGCCCATTGGCAGGCATCGCTGCGGCTGTTCGCCATCCTCACCGCGCGCTGGCCCAGGGAGCTGGAGCGGCTGGGCTTCATCGACCTTGCCGAGCGGCGGAACCGGCTGCTCGACCGGCTG
>DAMDPH010000097.1:0-12070 GCA_032082785.1 Sphingobium sp.
TGACGCTGCTGGGATGCAGCCAGAATAGCGAGACGGTAACGGCCGTCGACAATCATGCGGCGCCCGAGACCGGCGCCGCCGCCGAAGTCGCGCGGCTGGAGGAAGGCCTGCGCAACGGCGTGCTGGAAAAGGCGATCCGCGCGGCCGGCAGCGCCTGCCCCGCCGTCACCGGCTCCGAACGCGCCGAAGTGCGCCCCGGCGTGCGCGGCTGGAAAGCCCAGTGCGACAATCAAAGCGCGCATCTGATCGAGATATTGCCCGACGGCACCGCCAAGGTGACGAGCCGCACGCATTGAGGGGGGCGGCTGCAATCGCTAGCCGTTCAGCCTTAGCCTACCGCCCGAACTTCCGCTGCGTCTTGCCATAGCGTAATTTGCGGGTGCCCGGCTTGCCTTCGGTGGCGCGGCCGCGGGGGGCGGCGACCTGTTCGTCGGCGGGGAGGCCCAGTTCTTCGGCTTCCAGCTTGCGGATCTCGTCGCGGATGCGGCCGGCTTCCTCGAACTCCAGATCGGCGGCGGCGGCGCGCATCTTCTTTTCCAGATCCTCGATATAAGCGCGCAGATTGTGGCCGACCATGTGCGGCCGATCCTCGATCCCGGTGTCGACCGTGACCTGATCCTTGCTGGCGACATGGGCGATGATGTCGCCGATCTGCCGCTTGATCGTGGTCGGCGTGATGCCATGTTCGAGATTATAGGCCATCTGCTTTTCGCGGCGGCGCGAGGTTTCGTTGAGCGCCCGCTCCATGCTGCCGGTGATGCGATCGGCATAGAGGATGACGCGCCCTTCCACATTGCGCGCGGCGCGGCCGATGGTCTGGATGAGCGAGGTTTCGGACCGCAGGAAGCCTTCCTTGTCCGCGTCGAGGATCGCCACCAGCCCGCATTCGGGAATGTCCAGCCCCTCGCGCAGCAGGTTGATGCCGACCAGCACGTCATAGACACCGAGCCGCAGGTCGCGGATCAGTTCGATACGCTCCAGCGTCTCGACATCGCTGTGCATGTAGCGGACCTTGATCCCCGCCTCATGCATGAACTCGGTCAGATCCTCCGCCATCCGCTTGGTGAGGGTGGTGACGAGCGTGCGATAGCCTTTCTTCGCCGTCTCCTTCGCCTCGTGGATCAGGTCGTCCACCTGATCCTCCACCGGCTTGATCTCGACCGGCGGGTCGATGAGGCCGGTGGGGCGGATCACCTGCTCGGAAAAGGCGCCGCCGGTCTGCTCCATCTCCCAGGAACCGGGGGTGGCGGAGACGCTGACCGTCTGCGGCCGCATCGCATCCCATTCGTTGAAGCGCAGCGGGCGGTTGTCGATGCAGCTGGGGAGGCGGAAGCCATATTCGGCAAGCGTGATCTTGCGCCGATGATCGCCGCGCGCCATCGCGCCGATCTGCGGCACCGTCTGATGGCTTTCGTCGACGAACAGCAGCGCATTTTCCGGCAGATATTCGAACAGCGTCGGCGGCGGCTCGCCGGGCAGGCGGCCGGTCAGGAAGCGCGAATAATTTTCGATGCCGGCGCAGCTGCCGGTCGCCGCGATCATTTCCAGATCGAAATTGGTGCGCTGCTCCAGCCGCTGCGCCTCCAGCAGCTTGCCCTCGGCGACCAGCTCCTTGAGCCGCTCGGCCAGTTCGAACCGGATCGCCTCCATCGCCTGTTTGAGGGTGGGGCCGGGCGTCACATGGTGGCTGTTGGGAAAGACCTTCACATAGTCGAGGCTGGCGATCTTCTTGCCGGTCAGCGGGTCGAACTCGACAATATCCTCAATCTCATTGCCGAAGAAGGAAATGCGCCAGGCGGTATCCTCATAGTGGGAGGGGAAGATTTCCAGATTGTCGCCCTTCACCCGGAAATTGCCGCGCGCGAAGGCGGCGTCGTTGCGCTTATATTGCAGCGCGACGAGCTTGCGGATGATCTCCCGCTGATCCTCCACCTGCCCCTTTTTCATCGAGAAGGTCATGGCCGAATAGGTTTCGACCGAGCCGATGCCATAGAGGCAGGAGACGGACGCGACGATCAGCACATCGTCCCGCTCCAGCAGCGCGCGGGTGGCGGAGTGGCGCATCCGGTCGATCGCCTCATTTACCGAGCTTTCCTTCTCGATATAGGTGTCGGACCGGGGGACATAGGCTTCCGGCTGATAATAGTCATAATAGCTGACGAAATATTCGACCGCATTTTCCGGAAAGAAGCTCTTGAACTCGCCGTAAAGCTGCGCCGCCAGGATCTTGTTGGGGGCCAGGATCAGCGCCGGGCGCTGCATCGCCTCGATCACCTTGGCCATGGTGAAGGTCTTGCCGGAGCCGGTGACGCCCAGCAGCACCTGGTCCTTCTCCCCGGCGCGGGCCTGATCCACCAGTTCGGCGATGGCGGTCGGCTGGTCGCCGGACGGTTCATATTCGCTGACCAGCTTGAACGGCCGCCCGCCTTCGCTCTTTTCCGGGCGGGCAGGGCGGTGGGGGACGAAGCCTTCGTCGGTCTGGGGCTCGTCCAGTGTGGTGCGGATCTGAATCGACATGGGGCGAATATGGGGTTTTCCATCGCCCGTGCAATCGCTTTGCGGCGATGACAGGCGCGGGGCGGGTGGGCTCGCGATGGGATGGCAAAGCCCCGTTTTTCCGCGCCATGTCGCTGTGCTGAGAGGCTGGGCCGCTGCCCGCCCCGCCGACGCCGGGGGATTTCCCCTTGCGCTTTGGCGCCGGGCGGTAGAGCCTTGGGCGCAGCCCGATCAACCATGAAGGGGGGAGAGACATGCGAGTTCAGCTACGGGCGACGGTGCCCTTATGTTTGACGGTAGCGCTGATGGGATGCAACGAAACGGCGCCCGCGCCCACGCCGGTAGAGGCGGCGCCGGTGACGCTGGAGGCGGGGCAGTGGAGCTTCACCCGCAAGACGACCGGCTATAATACGCCCACCGTCACCCCCGCCGAATATCAGGCCGCGCTCAAAAAGGTGGATGAGGAAAAGCTCTGCCTCGCAGTCGATGATCAGGGCGTGCCGGACGCCGATGCGCTGGCCGGGCCGGAAGGCAGCGATTGCACCTATAAGGACAGGATTTTGCGCAAGGGGCGGCTGATCGCGACGCTGTCCTGCAAGGCGGGCAAGGGCATGTCCGACATCATCGTCGAAGGCAATTTCACCGGCGACAGCATGACGCTGGGCACCACCATGACCAAGACCGTAGGCGGCAAGGCCGTGCTGCGGACCACCCACGACCTGACGGGCCGCCGGCTGGGCAATTGCGCCTGAGGCCGAGCTGAGGCGGCCGGAGGGGCCGCCGCTATCCCCATGATGATGCAGATTTTGGTCTGGCCGCTCCGTGCGCCGATCATAGGATAGGCTACAGGGGTGAGACAGATGTCGGCATTTTTGCGATTGGCCAAGTCGTTGAAAGTGCAAGGCTGATCGCGCGCACAGTGCGCG
Source organism: Sphingobium sp. (assembly GCA_032082785.1). GTDB lineage: Bacteria > Pseudomonadota > Alphaproteobacteria > Sphingomonadales > Sphingomonadaceae > Sphingobium. The sequence continues at coordinate 3,423 of DAMDPH010000097.1, forward strand.
CAAATTGGCCTTACCAATTTCGGTGGGATGGCGGCTTCAGCTCTGCGCCTCGGGCGGGAAGGCGGCCCGGACTTGCGCGCCCGTCATCTCCGTGGTCGCCTCGCGGAAATGATAGCTGGCGGGCTTTTCGTCGATGAAGATTTGCGAGGTGAAGGGGAAGGCGCCTGGGTCGTCGAACGCCTGCACGGACGCTGCGATATGGCGGCCGTCCGTCGATCGCCAGATCAGGCTGCTGCCGCAATGGCGGCAGAAACAGCGCTCCCCCCAGTCGGAGGAGGCATAGACCGACAGCGCATCGCCATCGACGATTTCGAGCGAGCGGCACGATAGCGTCAGCAGCACGCCGCCCGACCAGCGACGGCACATGCCGCAATGGCAGGCGCCCATCTGTGCCTCCGCGATTTCCGCCTCGAACCGCACAGCACCGCACAGGCAGCGGCCCTTGTGACGGGTAACTTCGTCCATCATCGCCCTCCTTGCAGGCGGCAGGATAGGCCGGGCGGCGGGGCGCAGCAATGGCGTGCCCGACGGGGCGCAGCAATGGCGTGCCCGACGGGGCGCGCCCTATTCCAGCGCGCGCATCGCCCGGTCGTCGCACAGGCGCGGCACCGATGTCATCGGCGTGACCGGCGGCACCAGCAGCGGCTGGCCGATCCGCAGCGGGGCGAAGCGCTTGCGCGGGATGCCGGCGCAGCGCAGCGCCAGTTCCAGCATGCGCGGCGGCGTATCCCATTGTTCATAGGACAGGCGGAACGTGCCCCAATGAATGGGAATGGCGGTCGAGGCGCCGAGACGGCGGAACAGCTCCACCGCCTGTGGCGGGCCGATATGCGCGTCGGACGCCATCTGCCCCTTCCAGAAGCGGAAGGCGCCGATGGGGATCAGCGCCAGCCGGATCGGCCCGATCCGCGCCGCCTCGGCCGGCCAGCCCATGTCGCCCGCGCCGGTATCGCCCGCGAAGAAGATGTTGCCCGCCCGCGTTTCCACCACGAAGCTCGACCAGAGCGCGCGGTTGCGGTCGGTGCCCCAACGGCTGCTCCAATGATGGTTGCGGGTCACATGGACGCGATAATCAGGGCAATGTTCATAGGCGCCGCACTGGATCACTGCATGGGGCGAAAGGCCGTTAAGCGCCGCGCCACTGACCGACTGGCCCCAGTCCAGCGCGGTCGAGGGGATGCCCGCATCCCGCAGGATGGCGTCATTGCCGAGGCTGGTGACGATCTTGGGCCGGTCGCGCTCCCATAATTTTTTGAGCGTCGGCAGGTCCATATGGTCATAATGATTATGGCTGATGACGATCAGGTCGATCTTGGGCAGGTCGTCGAAGCGGATGCCCGGCTGCGCGATGCGCCGGGGGCCGACCGGCGGGAAGGGGCTGGCATGGTCCGACCAGATAGGATCGGTCAGGATGTTGAGCCCGGCCGCCTGCACCAGCACCGTCGCATGGCCGACCCAGGTGGCGACCATGCCGCGCGGCGCGGCGAAGGGGGCGGGGCGCGCGGGTTTTACCGCGATCGCTTCGGGCCATTGCGGCCGGTCGTCATTCCCCAGCAGCCAGCGCAGCATGAAGCCCTGCCGGTTGGTGCCCGGCGGCGCGGGCGCTTCTATGGCGCCGTCGGGATTGGCGAAATGATGGCTGTCATAATGGCTGCTCGCCGGCCCCCGATAATAGATGCGGTCGAGGAAGGGCGGCACGATCACCAGCGCAAGGCAGAAGGCGACGACCAGGAAAAACAGCGCGACGCCCACGCCCCGGATGATGGTGAAAAGGCGCGCCATGGCCGCTCCCTGTGAAGATGGTGCAGCGGACATAGCGCAAGGGCGACCGGGGACAAGGGGCTTGCCGGTGGGCGCGCCAGTCGGGTTTCAGCCCTGATCCTGATAGGCCATCTGCAATATGCCCCAATGGCGACCCTTGACCGCGATGGAGGCGATCACCTGTTTGAGCAGGATGACGTCGCCCTCGGCGGTGAGGCGGCGATAGGCCTTGATACAGAAGGGCTGGGTGGTCTTCACCTGCGCGCGGGTGTCTTCAAAGTCGAAGATCAGCCCCTGCCGGCTATATTCATGGTTCCAATTATCATCGCCCCGCCGTTGCTGCTGGGCGCGTTCGGGCATGGCGACCGCGCCAAAGGCGTTGCGGTCGGTGAAGGTCATGCCGAACAGGCCGCGATAAGCGCGCGCCTGTTCCTGCTGCGCCCGCGCGACCGGCAGGATGAGCGGCTGCACCGGATGGCTGAACTGGGGCGGGTTGGTGCCGGGGATCGGCACATATTGGTCGGAGAAGAGCGTGTCCTCACCGATCCGGCCCTGATCGATGGCGCTTTCCAGCAACTCGCTGACGTCCTGCGCGGCGGCGAGGGCGAAGCGGATATAGGGAGAGTCGGGAATGGAAACGCCGCTTTCCGCCAGATATTGCAGCAGCATATTGGTGTCGTCGCTGGCGGTCGTCACCCGGCCGGACAGGCGTTGCAGGCCGTTGGCATTGGCGGTCGAGGTGCTGGCGAGCGCCGACAGGCCGGTCCTGATCTCGCCGGTCGCATCCGCCATGGAGCCGATGCGCTGCGCCACGCTGTCATGATGGGCCGACAGGTCGTGCATCAGCGTGCCGAGCCGTTCGACCAGCGATTCGATATTCTTCGTGTCGTTGAGCGCGGTGCGCGCGGTGTCGGCGCCATGGACGATGCCTTCCAGCATCCGCCCCGCCTCGCCATTCAGCGCGCCGATCGACTGGTCGATGGTCTTGGTCGCGCTCGCCGTTTCCTGCGCCAGCTTCTTCACTTCCGACGCGACCACGGCAAAGCCGCGCCCGGCATCGCCCGCCCGTGCCGCCTCGATGGTGGCGTTGAGCGCGAGCAAATTGGTCTGGCTGGCAATGTCGCTGATGAGGCCGGTGACATGGGCCACCGTCTTGAGCGCCTCGCGAAACCCGTCGAGCCGCTGATGCACCCCCTGCACCTGATCGATGAGATCGACGAAATTGCTGTTCGCGGCAGACAGCTGCCGGCCCGAATCATCGACAATGCCGCGCGCGGCCGCGGCCTTTTCGCGCGCCTCGCGTCCTGCCTGCGACATCCGTTCGCCATCGAGGGACAGTTGCACGGCGGCGCTGCTGATCGATTCGATGGTGTGCGCCTGATGCGTCACCCGCTCGGCCAGTTCGCTGATGTCGGCCTGAAGGTCGAGCGTGCGGATGCCAAGGTCGCCGGATAATTTGGCGACCTTCATGACCGCCTGGGCCACCTGATCCGATTGGGCTTCGCTGCTCATGGGGCGCGACGCCATGATGGTGGATCTGAGATCGGCCTCATCTTGGCGGCCAGGCCCGGAGCCTGTTTCAAATCCAGAAACCACATCAGAATCCCATATTCGCCTGTGACCCCGATGAATCTGAAATTCGTACAGGGCCTGCCGCACGACGCGACGAACTTCAGCTATGGGTCACTAGGCTCGGCTGGTGAATTAAGTGTTAGCAATTTAATCTTTGTAAGGGCTTAGCCGGCCTCACAAGGCACCCACCAGCGCCAGTATGACGCCGCCCGCCACCAGCAGCAGCCCGGTCGCCTCGCTGCGCGACATGCGCTCGCCCAGATAGAAATGGCCGAACGCCATGGTGAAGCCGACTTCCACCTGACCCACGATCCGCACCAGCGCCACGGGCGCCGTGGCGAAACCGGTGAACCAGCAGGCCGAACCAAGCGCGGAGAGCAGGCCGACCTGCCCCGATACCCGCCAGCTGGTGAAGACGCGCCGCATCTCGCCCGCTTCGCGCAGCAGCAGATAGCCGCCCTGGATCAGCGTTTGCAGCAGCACCGTGACGCTCAGCACGATCAGCGCGGCGCGGATCGGATCGTCGCCGCCCACTTCCTGCGTCGCGCGGCGGATGCCGATGGCGGTCAGCGCGAAGAAAAAGCCCGATGCGATGCCGGTGACCGCCGCCGGCTGGCCCAGCGCGCGCAGGAAATCGCCCGGTCCCATGCGCCGCCCCCCGGTCGACAGCAGCATCACGCCCATGACGCCGCAGCCGATGCCCGCCCAGCTGAGCGCCGCCAGCCGTTCCCCCATCAGGAGGAAGGAAAGGATCGCGCCCTGCACCGCTTCGGTCTTGCTATAGGCGGTGCCGACGACGAAATTGCGGTGGCCGAACGCCATGATCAGCAGGTTGGTCGCGATGATCTGCGCCAGCCCGCCGGCAAGGCAGAAGGGCAGGAAGAGCGGGCCCGGCCGCGGCCAGTCGGCGGGGAAGAGCAGCTGATAGGCCGCCAGCATCATCAGCGCGAAGGGAATGCCGTAGAGATAGCGGACAAGGCCGGCGCCGTTGATCGACAGGCTTTTGCCGACGCGCCGCTGCACGGCGGTGCGCCACGCCTGCATCGCCCCGGCGACGAGCGTGGCGGGCAGCCAGATGGGAGAGGTGATCATCGGCGCGCTATGGCGCGAGGGACAGCCCGCGTCACCTGCCAGCGCTCAGGCATTGGCATGGTCGATGGAGCGCCGGCCCTCTTTCGGAATGTCGAGGCGCCAGCCCGCTCCCTCAGCCCATCATCACCAGCATGGTGAAGAAGAGCGACAGGGCGATGCAGGCGAAGATGTAGAGGAAGGGCAGGCGGATGAGCGTGCCGGCGCGGCCGAGGCGATAGGCGTCCTTGAGCTGGCGATACATATGCCAGGCGGCGAACAGCAGCAGCGCGACCGTCACCAGCCCGCCGCCCAGATGCGCCGCGCTCAGCAGCATGGAGGCGGAAAAGAGCAGGGACATGAAGGCGATCGAATAGGTGACGTAGATCGCATGATCGTAGATTTTGAACTGCCGGCTGAACGGGAAGAGCAGCCACAGGAAGGGCAGCGACAGGAGGATCAGCGCCCAGGAGAATTTATAGGCGTTGGCCTTGAGCTTGTAATAAGCGAATTCGGGATTGCGCGCGGCGGCGCTCACCACCCTGCCGACGCTGCCGGCGACGCCCTTCTGCACGCCTTCCCCCATCAGCGTCTGGCTGAGATTGTCGGCGAGGCCCAGCCCTTCGCGCTCCTGCCGCAGATCGTCGCGCTTCTCGGTCAGCGCCGCGCGCCGGGCCGGCGACAGGCCGGGGGCGGCAAGCTGCGCCTCCACCTTGGCGATGCGCGCGTCGGCCTTGCGCTGTTCCTTGTGCAGTTCGGCCTGGGCGGCGCCGTTCATCTTGACGCCCTTCACCGCCTCCTCCGGGCCATGATGGCTGGTGAGGGAGAAGATGGCGTACATCAGGAAGGCGCTGAACAGGAACAGAGCGAAGGGCGAGACGAATTTCGCCCGCTCCCCTTCGACATAGCGGCGGGTCAGCCGGCCCGGACGCAGCGCCAGTTCGGGCAGCGTCTTCCAGATCTTGCCCTCGAAATGCAGCACGCCATGGGCGATGTCATGGCCGATGGCGGCAAAGCTGCGGTGGAGATGGGTCGCCTGACCGCAGCGGGGGCAATAGGCATCGTCGACCGGCGCGCCGCAATTGAGGCAGGCGCCATGGCCCGCCGCATGCGATTCGCCATGATCCGGTTCGACCGCCCGCGCAAACGCGGCTCCGCTGATGGCGTCGCCCGCCGCCTCTATTTCCCCTGTCATATACGTAGCCTATCAGCAGCCTTTGACCCGAGCTAGTGGGTCGTGCGACCGCCCGCGGATCAGGGCGTCAGAGCTTTGAGCAGGTCGGCATGGAACCGGTCGGGCGCCTGGACCTGCGGGCTGTGGCCATAATCGGCATAGGTGATGAGCCGCGCGCCGGGGATGCGCCGCGCCGCGTCGCGCGCGAGCCGGGGATAATCGCCCAGCGTCGCCGCCAGCGCCTTGTCCGCGCGGTTCTTGCCGATGGCGGTATTGTCCTTCTCCCCGATCATCAGCAGCGTCGGCACGCGGATCCGCTCCAGCTCATGGACCACCGGCTGGTTGAAGACCATGTCGGCGGTCAGCGCCTGATGCCAGGCGACGATCTCGCCCCCCGGCCCTTCATACATGGATGCCAGCATATCGACCCAGCGATCATAGTCGGGCCGCCAGGTGCCGGCATAATAGGTGCTCTGCTGATAGGCCTTGATGCTGGCGCGGCTGGTCTTGCGCTCGCCGGCATAAAGCTGGTCGATGGTGGCGTTGGGAACGCCCTTGGCCCGCCAGTCCTCCAACCCGATCGGGTTGACCAGCACCAGCCGCGAAAGGGCGTCGGGATATTGCAGCGCATAACGCATCGCCAGCATGCCGCCCATGGAATGGCCGATCAGCACCGGCCGGTCGACCTTGAGCGCGCTCAGCAGGTCATGCGTGTTCGCCGCCAATATGTGCAGCCCATATTGGTAGCGGGCTGGCTTGGTCGATTTGCAGAAGCCGATCTGGTCCGGCGCGATCACCCGCCAGCCCGCGCCCGACAAGGCGCGGATGGTCGCGTCCCAGCTGCCGGCGCAGAAATTCTTGCCATGCAGCAGCACGGCGGTGCGGCCGGTGGGGCGAGCGGGACGGACGTCGATATAGGCCATTTCCATGGCCTCCCCCTCGCTCACCAGACTGTGCCGCTCGACCGGCCAGCCATAGGAAAAGTCGGCAAGCATCGGATCGGCGGCGGCGGGTGCCGGCAGGGCGGCCAGCCCCATCAGCGCGGACAGGGCAAGAGCATAGGCGCGGCGCATCGTTCCTCCTCGGGATGGATCGGTATCGGGCAGGGGAACGCATCAGGGCGGCGATGGAGCCGGGCGCGGGCCGCCACCACCGACGGCCCGCATCCCCTTGCGTCAAAGGCCGGTCAGGCCTTTTCGAGCAGCCCTTCCTTGCGGATCTTGTCCTGCCAGACGAGCGGGGCGAGATGGTGGACATTCTGGCCGTCGCTGTCGACCGCCACGGTGACGGGCATGTCCTGCACGTCAAACTCGTAAATGGCCTCCATGCCCAGGTCCGCAAAGCCCACGACCTTCGCGCCCTTGATCGCGCGGGCGACCAGATAGGCCGCGCCGCCCACCGCCATCAGATAGGCGCTCTTGTGACGGGCGATGCTGTCGGTGGCGGCCGGGCCGCGCTCGGCCTTGCCGACGCAGGCGGCGAGCCCCTGTTCCAGCATCATGTCCATGAACTTGTCCATGCGGGTCGCGGTGGTGGGACCGGCCGGGCCGACCACCTCGTCGCGCACCGGATCGACCGGGCCGACATAATAGATGACGCGGCCCTTGAACTCGACCGGCAGCGGCTCGCCCTTGGCCAGCATGTCGGCGATCCGCTTGTGCGCGGCGTCGCGGCCGGTCAGCATCTTGCCGTTGAGCAGCAGCCGGTCGCCATGCTTCCAGCTCTGCACCATGTCCGACGTCAGCGAATCGAGATCGACGCGGATCGCTTCCTTGCTCGGCTTCCAGTCCACCTGCGGCCAGTCGGCGAGGTTGGGCGTCTCCAGATAGGCGGGGCCGGACCCGTCGAGGGTGAAATGCGCGTGGCGCGTGGCGGCGCAATTGGGGATCATCGCCACCGGCTTGCCCGCCGCATGGCAGGGATAATCGTGGATCTTGATGTCGAGCACGGTGGCGAGGCCGCCCAGCCCCTGCGCGCCGATGCCGAGCGCATTGACCTTGTCGAACAGCTCGATCCGCAGTTCCTCGATCTTGTTCTGGGGGCCGCGCGCCTTCAGCTCGCCCATGTCGATCGGGTCCATCAGGCTTTCCTTGGCCAGCGCCACCGCCTTTTCCGCGGTGCCGCCGATGCCGATGCCCAGCATGCCGGGCGGGCACCAGCCCGCGCCCATTTGCGGCACCATCTCCAGCACCCAGTCGACGATCGAATCGCTGGGGTTCATCATCTTGAACTTGGTCTTATTTTCGCTGCCGCCGCCCTTGGCCGCGACATCGATGATCACCTTGTCGCCCGGCACCATCTCCACATTGAGGACGCAGGGCGTATTGTCCTTCGTATTCTGGCGGGTGAAGGCCGGGTCGCGCAGGATCGAGGCGCGCAGCCGGTTTTCCGGGTTCAGATAGGCGCGGCGCACGCCTTCATCGACGACCTCCTGCATGGAGCGGCTATTGTCGTCCAACCGGCAGTCCATGCCCCATTTGATGAAGACATTGACGATGCCGGTGTCCTGGCAGATCGGACGATGCCCTTCGGCGCACATGCGGCTGTTGGTCAGGATCTGGGCGATGGCGTCCTTGGCCGCCGGATTGGCTTCGGCCTCATAGGCTTTGCCCAATGCCCGGATATAATCCATCGGATGATAATAGCTGATATATTGGAGCGCATCGGCGACGCTCTCGATCAGGTCGGCGGTCTTGATGACGGTCATCTACCCTGTGGTCCCTTAGGTCTTAGGTGGCTTTTTCCGACCGGCTATAGGCCAATGATCATGCGAGTCCAATCATCGGCGCGGGTGAAGCGGAGCGAACCCCGGAGCGCCCCGGCGCGTTGATCCGCCATGGCGCGCAAGCTCAAGATATTCCGCACGGCTGCCGGCTTTCACGACGCCTATGTCGCCGCACCCAGCCAGAAGGCGGCGCTGGCGGCCTGGGGCGCGGACGCCAATCTGTTCGCGCGCGGCATGGCGGAGGAAGTGACCGACCCGGCGCTGACCGCCGCGCCGCTGGCCCGCCCCGGCGAGGTCATCAAGCTGCCGCGCGGCAGCATGGCCGACCATCTCGCCGCCCTGCCGGAC
>DAMDPH010000098.1:0-11799 GCA_032082785.1 Sphingobium sp.
CGGGTGCTGATCCACGATGCCGCCCGGCCCTTCCTGCCCGGCGTGGTGATCGACCACCTGCTGGCGGCGCTGGAGACGGCGGAGGGCGCGATGCCGGTGCTGTCCGTCGCCGACACGCTGGTGCGCGGCGCCGGGGAGCATGCGGGGGCGACGGTCGACCGGGCCGATCTCTACCGGGTGCAGACGCCGCAGGCTTTCCGCTTCGCCACCATCCTCGCCGCACATCGCGGCTGGGACGCGGGCGAGGAAGCGACCGACGACGCGCAGATGGTGGCGCGGCAGGGCCATAAGGTGCAGTTGGTGACGGGCGACGAAAGGCTGGAAAAATTGACCTATCCCGAAGATTTCGCCCGCGCCGAGGCGCGACTGGCCGGCGCCCGCTCGACGCGCGTGGGCATGGGCTATGATGTCCATCGGCTGGCGGCGGGGGAGCCTTTGTGGCTGTGCGGCATATTGGTGCCCCATGATCGCGGCCTTGCCGGGCATAGCGATGCAGATGTCGGGCTGCATGCGCTGGTCGATGCGCTGCTGGGCGCGCTGGCCGAGGGGGATATTGGCAGCCATTTTCCGCCCACCGACCCGCAATGGCGCGGCGCATCGTCCGACCGCTTCCTCGCCTATGCCCGCGACCGGGTGGCGGCGCGCGGCGGCGTGATCGAGCATGTCGACGTGACGCTGATCTGCGAAGCGCCCAAGATCGGGCCGCACCGCGACGCCATGCGCGCGCGCATCGCCGAGATATTGGCGGTGCCGCAGGAGCGCGTCAGCGTGAAGGCGACGACCACCGAGCGGCTGGGCTTTGCCGGCCGCCGCGAAGGCATCGCCGCACAGGCGGTTGCCACCCTGTCCCTCCCCGCGCTATCCTGACCCCATGCCCGATAGCATCCTTCCCCCGCCGCTGGTCGAACTGGCCGCAAAGGTCATCGCCGCCAATCGCCGCATCGGCCGCAGCATCGCCGTGGCGGAAAGCTGCACCGGCGGGCTCGTCTCCGCAGCGCTGACCGAAGTGGCCGGCTCCTCGGACGTGTTCGAGGCAGGATTTGTCACCTATTCCAACGACATGAAGGTCGAACTTCTCAAAGTGTCGCAGGATGTGCTGGAAACGTTCGGCGCCGTTTCCATCGCCACCGCCTGGGCCATGGCGCAGGGCGCGCTCAAGCGCAGCCATGCCCATGTCGCGGTCGCCATCACCGGCGTCGCCGGGCCGGGCGGCGGTTCGGAGCAGAAGCCGGTCGGCACCGTCGTCTTTGCCCGCGCCGAACGCGGCGCCAGCCCCGACACGGTGGTCGCGGACCTGCGCAAATTCGACGATAATGGCCGGGGCGGCGTGCGCCTTCAGGCGGCGCTGTGCGCGCTGGAGCTGCTGCTGCCCGACTCGCCGGCGCCGTAAAGCTGCGCCGCGCGCGTTTCGAACGCGCCGATCATCTTGCGCAGCGCCTTGTCGAACATCTGGCCCGCCAGCATTTCGAACAGGCGGTTCTTGAATTCGAACTCCACCTCGAAATCGACCAGCACGCCGCTGCTGCCATTGTCGCGGAACACCCACTCATTGTGCAGATGCTTGAGCGGCCCGTCGAGATAGTCGACGCGCACCCGGTCGGGCCGGTGCTTCACCACGCGCGAGGTGAAGCTTTCCTTGATCCCCTTGAAGCCGACGATCATGTCGGCGACCATCTCCGTCTCATTGCCGGAGCGGACGCGGATGGCGCTCACCCAGGGCAGGAATTCCGGATAGGCCGCGACATTGGCGACCAGATCGAACATCTGCGCCGGGGTATAGGGCAGCTCGCGCGTTTCGGCATGTCTTGGCATGGGACGGTCAGGCCTTCGCCGCCGCCTTGGCCAGTTGCGCCTCGCGCGCGGCTTTCATCTCGGCAAAATCCTTGCCGGCATGATAGCTCGACCGGGTGAGCGGGCTGGACGCGACCTGCAAAAAGCCCTTGGCGCGGGCAATGGCGGCATAGGCGTTGAACGCCGCCGGGGTCACGAACTCCATCACTTTGGCATGTTTGGGCGTGGGTTGCAGATATTGGCCCATGGTCAGGAAATCGATATCGGCCGACCGCATGTCGTCCATCACCTGATGCACTTCCAGCCGTTCCTCGCCCAGGCCCAGCATGATGCCGGACTTGGTGAAGATCGACGGGTCGAGCTTCTTGACCGATTCGAGCAGGCGCAGCGACGCATAATAGCGCGCGCCCGGCCGGATGGTGGGATAGAGGCGCGGGACCGTCTCCAGATTATGATTATAGACGTCGGGCCGTGCCGCGACGATCATCTCTACCGCCCGCTCATGCTTGTTGCGGAAGTCGGGGGTCAGGATTTCGATGGTGGTCTGCGGCGTGGTGCGGCGTAGCGCCTCGATCACCTTCACGAACTGCGACGCGCCGCCGTCGGGCAGGTCGTCGCGATCGACCGAAGTGATGACGATATGCTCCAGCCCCATCTCCGCCGACGCATCGGCCAGATTTTGCGGCTCATTGACATCGACCTTGCGCGGCATGCCGGTCTTGACGTTGCAAAAGGCGCAGGCGCGCGTGCAGACGTCGCCCAGGATCATGACTGTGGCATGTTTCTTGGTCCAGCACTCGCCGATATTCGGGCAAGCCGCTTCCTCGCACACGGTGGCAAGACCCTTTTCGCGCATCAACTTACGCGTTTCATGATAGCCGGGACTGGTCGGCGCCTTGACGCGAATCCAGTCAGGCTTGCGCGCGCGTTCCGGCTTGGCAGCACCCGCGGCGGGCAGCGAAGCGGCGGCGGGGATCGGGGCGATGTCGGTCATGCGCCCCAGATAGCGATGCGTACCGCCTCTTGCCAGCCCCGACTTTGTCATGCACATTTCTTTCATGACCGACTTTACCGACATGCTCAAAGGCTATCGCCGCTTCCGTGAAACTGGCTGGGCGCGGCAGCAGCAGCGATGGGGCGAGCTTTACGAGGGCCAAAGCCCCAAGGTGATGGTGATCGCCTGTTCCGACAGCCGCGTCGATCCCGCCCAGATTTTCGACACCATTCCCGGCGAAATCTTCGTGGTGCGCAACGTCGCTGCGCTGGTGCCGCCGTTCGAAACCAATCCTGGCCGCCACGGCGTGTCCGCCGCGCTCGAATTTGCGGTGCAGGTGCTCAAGGTCAGCGAGATCGTCGTGATGGGCCATGGCAAATGCGGCGGCTGCAAGGCGGCGCTCAGCCATGACCTCAAGGACGCGCCTCCGGGCCAGGGCGGCTTCATCCATAGCTGGATCGAACTGCTCGACGGCGCACGCGATAAGGTCGTTGCCGAATTTGGCGAACGACGCGACCGCGATGCCGAACGGGCGATGGAGCATGAAGGGGTGAAGGTCAGCCTAGAAAATCTGCGCACCTTCCCCTGCGTACGCTATCTGGAGGAAAAGGGCCAGTTGCGCCTGGTGGGCAGTTTCTTCGCCATCGCCGACGGGCAGTTGCACCTGCTGGATGAGGGCCGCGGCACCTTCGCCCCGGCCTGACGAGAGGAAGCACCATGGCCGCCGCGCGGGACGCCATCGGCAATGTCGCGTTGCTGATCGACGCCGACAATGCCTCTGCCAGCCATTTCGACCCGGTGATGACCGTGCTGGCGGAGCTGGGCACGGTCAATATTCGCCGCGCCTATGGCAATTGGAGCAAGCCGACGCTCAAAAGCTGGGCCGCGCTGTCGGTCACGCAGGCGATCGAGCCGCAGCAGCAGTTCGACCTGACCAAGGGCAAGAACGCCACCGACATGAAGATGATCATCGACGCGATGGACCTGATGGCGAGCGGCCGGGTCGATGGTTTCGGCCTGATGTCGAGCGACAGCGACTTTACCCCGCTCGTCACCCGCATCCGGCAGCAGGGCATACCCGTCTATGGTTTCGGCACGGTCAACACGCCCGAAGGCTTTCGCCGCGCCTGCACCCGCTTCATCGACGTGGCGGCGCTGAAAGCGGCGGACCTGTCGAACGGGTCCGATCCGGCGTCCCCCAAGAAGAAGGCGCCGAAAAAGCCGGACAGCGCGGGTAAGGCGGACAAGGCGGACGCCGCCCCTGCCCCGCCGCCGCCCCCTGCTGCCGGCCCGGCAACGCCGGTCGATCCCGAAGTCGTCCGGCTGCTGATCGACGCCTATGACGAGGCACGGCGCGACGAGCGCGGTTTTGTCGCCCTTGGCCCGGTGGGTCAGCGGGTTGCGAACCGGTCGAGCTTCGACGTGCGCAACTATGGGTTCAAGCGGCTGTCCGATCTGGTCGGCGCCATCCCCAATTTCATCACCGAAATCCGGGAAGGCGGCCAGACCTGGATCAAGCGGGTCAATTGATGCCGCCGATCGCCCGCCATCTGCGCATCCATGGCCGGGTGCAGGGCGTCTTCTACCGCAACCGGACGGTGGACACCGCGCGCGGCCTTGGCCTCAGCGGTTGGGTGCGCAACCGCATGGACGGCAGCGTCGAGGCGCTGGTCGAAGGACCGGCCGAAGCGGTGGAGCGGATGATCGCCCTCGCCCATGACGGCCCGCCGGCCGCGCAGGTGTCGCGCATCGACAGCAGCGATGTGCCGGCCGAACAGGCCACCGGCTTCGCCAAACGGCCGACCGCCTGAACGGCCAAAACCTCTTCGCCCTTGCAACAAAAAAAGACCGATCCCCGACGGGACCGGCCTGAAAAGTTTAGGAGAGGATGCCTGAAAGGCAGGGTCTTTCTGCCGTAACCCTGCCTCTACCGCAATTGCGAAGGGAGCTTTCGCAGTTGCAAAAACTGCACCCGCGAAAGCCTGCGTCCCCGGATCAGCGCGTCAGCTTCTTATAGGCAAGGCGCGTCGGCCGGTCGGCGGCGTCGCCCAGACGGCGGCGCTTGTCTTCCTCATACATTTCGAAATTGCCCTCGAACCATTCGACATGGCTGTCGCCTTCGAACGCGAGGATGTGAGTCGCCAGACGATCGAGGAAGAAGCGATCGTGGCTGATGACCACGGCGCAACCGGCGAAATTTTCGATCGCCTCTTCCAGCGCGGCCAGCGTTTCCACGTCGAGATCGTTGGTCGGTTCGTCGAGCAGCAGCACATTGCCGCCCTTTTTCAGCATTTTGGCGATGTGGACGCGATTGCGCTCACCGCCCGACAGCTTGCCGACATTCTTCTGCTGGTCCTGGCCCTTGAAGTTGAAGGCGCCGACATAGGCGCGCGTCGACATGTCATGGCCGTTGACCTTCACATAATCGAGGCCGTCCGACACTTCTTCCCAGACATTTTTGGACGGGTCGAGATGGTCGCGGCTCTGGTCGACATAGCCGAGGCGCACGGTGGTGCCGACGTCGATCTCCCCCGAATCGGGCTGTTCCTGACCCGTGATGATCTTGAACAGGGTCGACTTGCCCGCGCCGTTGGGGCCGATCACGCCGACGATGCCGCCCGGCGGCAGCATGAAGGACAGGTTCTCGAACAGCAGCTTGTCGCCATAGGCCTTGGTGATGTTCTTGGCTTCGATCACCTTGCCGCCCAGACGCTCGGGCACCTGGATGACGATCTGCGCCTTGCCCGGCGTGCGGTTTTCCTGCGCGGCGACAAGCTGTTCGAACTTGGAGATACGCGCCTTCGACTTGGTCTGGCGGCCCTTCGGTCCCTGCCGGATCCACTCCAGCTCGTCCTTGATCGCCTTCTGCCGGCCTGATTCCTCGCGCGCTTCCTGCTCAAGCCGCTTCGACTTCTTCTCCAGATAGGTCGAATAATTGCCCTCATAGGGGAAATATTTGCCGCGATCGAGTTCCAGGATCCAGCCGACCACATTGTCGAGGAAATAGCGATCGTGGGTGATCATCAGCACCGCGCCGGCATATTCCTTGAGGTGATTCTCCAGCCAGGTGACGCTTTCGGCGTCGAGATGGTTGGTCGGTTCGTCGAGCAGCAGGATGTCCGGCTTCTGGATCAGCAGGCGGGTCAGCGCGATGCGGCGCTTTTCACCGCCCGACAGGCTTTCCACGCTCCAGTCGGACGGCGGGCAGCGCAGCGCTTCCATCGCGATTTCCAGCTGGTTGTCGAGCGTCCAGCCGTCGACCGCGTCGATCTGCTCCTGCAACTCGCCCATTTCGGTCATCAGCGCGTCAAAATCGGCATCTTCCGGCGGGTCCGCCATGATCATGCTGATTTCATTGAAGCGGTCGAGCTTGTCGGCGGTTTCGCGGGCGCCGTCCTTGACATTTTCCAGCACGGTCTTGCTGGCGTCGAGCTGCGGCTCCTGCGGCAGATAGCCGACCGTCACATTCTCGCCCGGCCAGGCCTCACCGGTGAAATCGGTGTCGATTCCCCCCATGATCTTCATCAGCGTGGACTTGCCCGCGCCGTTGGGACCGACGATGCCGATCTTGGCGCCGCGATAAAATTGCAGGTTGATGCTGTTGAGCACCGGCTTCTGGGCGCCGGGGAAGCTCTTGGTCATGTTCTTCATGACGAAGGCATATTGGGACGAGGCGGACATGGCTCGGGCTGCTCCGAAATCAGGTGGGATAAATCGCGCCGTGGGTAGCGAAGCCTAAGCATATTGGCAAATGGGGGATGCTTCACTAAGCCTTCATCCATGCAGAAAATCCGATCGGGCCAGCTTGCCGCCCTGCTCCTTGGCAGCATCTTCATCCCCGGCACGGCCCATGCCGCGCCGGCCGGCCAGCCCGCCAAAAGCGACGCGATTCGCGTGGCGGCGCAGCAGGACGATGTCGCCTGGGACTTTGTCGAAGGGCTGACGACCGAAGTGGGGCCGCGCCCCGCCGGCACCCCGCAGGAAGCGCGCGGCCGCGACTGGGCGGTGGCCAAGCTCAAGGCGCTGGGTTTCAGCAATGTGCGGGCCGAACCCTATGTCATGCACGTATGGGTGCGCGGCCGGGACGAGGCGCGCATCCTCTCCCCCTTCCCGCAGCCGCTGGTGCTGGCCGCGCTCGGCAATAGCGGATCGACCCCGGACAAGGGCATTGAGGGCGAGATCGTCTATTTCCCCACCATCGCCGATCTGGAAGCCGCGCCGGCCGCCAGCCTCAAGGGCAAGATCGCCTTTGTCAGCCATGAGATGAAGGCGACGCAGGACGGCTCCGCCTATGGCTATTTCGGCGCCGCCCGGCGTCAGGGGCCGAGCATCGCCTCGCAAAAGGGCGCGATCGGCATCCTCATCCGCTCCATCGGCACCGACCATCATCGCCAGCCCCATACCGGCGTCCAGATGTGGGCCGACGGCGTCACGCCGATCCCGGCGGCCGCGCTCAGCGTCCCCGACGCCGAGCAGCTGGAACGCGTCGTCGCGCGCGGCAAGCCGGTCCGCGTCCATATGACGCTGACGTCGAAAATGCTGAAGGATCAGCCGTCCGGCAATGTCATCGCCGAAATTCCGGGAAGCGATCCCGCCGCTGGGCTCGTCGTCGCCGCCTGTCACCTCGACAGCTGGGATCAGGGCACCGGCGCCATCGATGACGGCGCGGGCTGCGCCATCGCCGCCGCCGCCGCCTTGCAGGTCGCCAGGCAAGGCACGCCCCGCCGCACCATCCGCGTGCTGATGGCCGGCGCGGAGGAAGTGGGCGGCGACGGTGCCCGCGCTTATTATAAGGCGCATGGGAGCGAGAAACATGCCTTCGCCATCGCCGCGAGCAAGCAGGCGGCCGGCGGCGGCGCCGACATCGCACCGCTGGTCAAGGCGGGCGTGCCGGTCATCGACCTGCAACAGGATGGCACGCGCTATTTCGACCTGCACCACACGCCCGACGATACGCTCGACAAGATCGATCCTGAGCAGCTGCGCCAGAATGTCGCCGCCTGGGCCGTCACCCTCGATCTTATCGCTAACGCAACGGAAAGCATGGGCATTAACTAGCAATTTATCGTAAACCACCTGCTGTCGCGTGATTCTGTCGCTTCACCGACACAGAAAAGCATTGATTTGTGCAGCGCACACGTTAATGCGGGTCGCTCGCGTAGGGTCACATTTGTAACGTGCCTTGACGCGGCATAATGCTATGGGAGCCGTACACAATGAAGAAGATCGCTGTTGTTTTCGCTTCGGCCAGCCTGATGGCCCTCGCCGCTTGCGGTGAGAAGCCGGCCAACGAGACCGCGAACGCTTCGAACGCCGTCGTTGAAAATGTTGTCGACAATGCGATGAACGCTTCGGACAACGCAATGAACGCTGCGAACGTTGCCGAGAACGCTGCGAACGCTGCGAACGCGATGTAATCTTCGCAAAAGCGAGATTTTTAAAGGGCGAGCCGTTCCTGCGGCTCGCCCTTTTCATATGCGACGAAGGTCGGGACGAGAGGTGCGGACGGGCCTGCGCCGCCCCGCTGCGCGGACATCAAAGGTCTGGTTTCCCGGT
This sequence comes from Sphingobium sp., assembly GCA_032082785.1. Lineage (GTDB taxonomy): Bacteria > Pseudomonadota > Alphaproteobacteria > Sphingomonadales > Sphingomonadaceae > Sphingobium. Next base: position 8,342 of record DAMDPH010000098.1, read on the forward strand.
GGCCGGCCGATCGCAGCCTAACCCGCTCTACCCTCCGAATTCGCTTGCCTAGCAACCACCCCTAAAGCTAAGGCCGCCCGGCATCGGGGAGTAGCGCAGTCTGGTAGCGCGCCTGCTTTGGGAGCAGGATGTCGCAGGTTCGAATCCTGTCTCCCCGACCACCAAATCAAGCATTTAGCTGGCTCCTTCAGAACGACTTTTACGGCGCTTTTACAGTGTTGGGGTTTTCCCAGTTGTTTTGACGCTGCGATCCTGGCGGCGATGTGGATGACCGCGCGAGCACTGTCGGCGTATCAAACGCGGATCACGGCGATGTCCTTCACCTCTTAATCCGTGATTTCAATCTCATCGTTGGTAAGGCAAGCTACCGCCGCGACACCCCGTCAGACTGGAGACGACACCGGCAGATGCTCGGCGCCCGGCGTTTCGTCCGGCACGGCAACCTCGATCCAGCCTTCGGCATCGACGCGCAGGTCGAACCGCATCAATGCTTTATAGCCCGCGCCGCCGATACATTCACCCGTCTCCAGCTTGAAGCGCGCGCCATGGAGCGGGCACATCAGCGCGCCTCGCCGAACGCGGCCTTCGGGGGCGAAGCTTGCGGCCTGATGCGTGCAGCGGTTGATGAGCGCGTGAAGCGCTCCCTCGTCCCGCACCAGTAGGACCGGCCAGCCCTCGACGATGAAGGCGTGCAGCGAGCGGTCCGCTATGTCATCTGCTCTGACGACCCGATGAAAATTAAAAGCCACCCGTTTCCCCTGCCTTGCTGCTGTTATCGGGCACTGGCTGTGCCCGTTGCCGGCGGCGATAGTAGAGATAGCGGGCGGCATGGCAACATCCGGGTAGAGCCTGCCGAAGCCTTGGCTTCCTGTCGAGCAGAGCAGCCCTCCGGCCTGTTTTGGTCGGAAGGAGCGCCTATCCCATTTTGACACAGCTATCGCTTATGCTGACGATCAAGCCTCGGATTGTAGCAACAAGGCAGCCGACGCCCCGCCCATCACAGCAGCGACCGCGACACCAGCCAGCCCGGCACCGCCGCCAGCGCCAGAAACAGGCCGAGCGGCAATCTGGTCGTGCGCGTCACGGATCGGCCGGTGAGCGGCAGCAGCGCGGCGGCGACAAGGCCAAGGCTCGACGCCGCCAGCAGGATGAACGGCAGCGCCTGCCAGCCGAACCAGGCGCCCAGCGCCGCCAAGAGCTTCGCGTCACCCAACCCCAATCCATCGTGGCCCCTGAGCCGGCGGTAGCCGACAGCGACCAGCGCCAGCAGCGCATAGCCGGCGACCGCCCCGATCACCCGCGCCTCCAGCGTCGGTTCGGTCGTCCAGAGGCCGAGCGTCAGGCCCAGAAAGGCCAGCGGGAAAGTCAGCGCGTCGGGCAGCCAATAATGGCGCAGGTCCAGCAATGCGAGTGTCAGCAGGAGCCAGCCGAGCAGCGCAAAGCCGATCCCCGACAGATCGGGCCGGACGCCCAGCGCCAGCGCGCCGATGACCGCGCACGCCGCCTCGACCCGCCCGTGCAGCGGATCGATCGCCGCGCCGCAGCTGCGACAGCGGCCCTTCTGCGCCAGCGCGCTCAGCAACGGCACCAGATCGCGCACCGTCAGCGCCCGTCCGCAGCCATCGCAGCGGGAGCGACCGCGCGCCACCCCCTCCCCCTTTGGCCAGCGCAGGATGATCGTCGCCAGAAAGCTGCCGGCGATCGCCCCCAGCACAGCCCCGATCAGGGCGGCCAGCGGATCGATCATAAATTGCCTTCGACCGTCAGCGTCTGCGCCTGACCGGCGGTGGCGAAGCCGGCCTGCATCAGCGCGGCTTTCAGCGTCGGGTCGGCGGTTTCGATCCGCATCTGCGCGCTATAGCGGCCCGACCGCCAGATGCGCAGCCGGATCGACTCCATGCCCGACTGGCTCAGCAGCGGCAGCAGCAGCGCGTCGCCGTCGCAGGTTGCCACCCCGCTCAACCCCTGGCTGAGGTTGAGGCCGGGAAACTGGGTCGCCATCTGCGCGCGCACCCGCCCTTCGGCATGGCCGCAGCGGTCGCCGCTATAATAGCCGCTCACATCCTCCATCGTCAGGCTGCTGACCGGCAGCGGGGCGAAGCTGCGGCCCAGCGGCACCGCGCCGGTGACATCGTCGATCCCGATCCGGCCGATGCCCACGGTCAGCGCCCCGCGCACATCATTGGGCAGGCCCGCGTTACGCTCGATATCGAACCGCGCGCGCCCGACCAGCAGCGACAGCGGCGACAGCCCGGCGCGCACATTGCCCATCGGCATCTCGCCCAGCATCAGCTGGTCGATCCGCGCGCTCCAGATCGTGCCGCTCATGTCGCGCGCGCTGACGCCCAGCCGCTCCAGCCCCGCTATGCCGAACGCCACCCGCATCGGCAGGAACAGGATCAGGCCCAGCAGGAACAGCAGGATCAGCATCAGCCGCGCACGGGTGGAGAGGGTCAGCCCCTTCATTGCCCGTCCCCCCGCACCAGCACCGCCTGCACCGAAATGCTGCCCGACGTCGGCGAAGGCCGGGCGCTGATCGTCTCGACGCGCAGCCCCTGCCCTTCCAGCGTGGCGAGCCAGGTGAACAGAGCGACCGGCCGGACGGAGGCGATGGCAATGTCGATCCGATCATCGCCCTGCGGCTGCGATCGTTCGAGCGTCAGCCCGGCCTCGCCCGCGCTCTGGCCGATAAACTGGTCGATGGGCGACGCGGCGACGCCGCCCGACGCGCCGCGCGGCAACGCCTTGAGCAGCTTGACCTTCATCCGCATGGCGGCATTGCGATCGGTCGCGTCCGTCAGCGCGGTGCGGGCCGATCGCTGCCCGGCCTGAAGCGGCATCAGCAGCCCCAGCCAGAGGATCACCACCGCCAGCAGCGCGAACATGACGCCCAGCATCACCTGCTCGCGGCGCGACCGCTCGTCCCAGTAGAGTTTCCACTTTTCCGTCATGATCGCACCGTGATGTCCGCCAGCGTGCGACCGCCCGGATCCTGTGAAGATGTCGCCGTTATGGTGAAGCCGGCCGCCTGCAAGGCCAGCAGCACGATGTTGATCTCCTCCGCCTTGGCGGCGGCCAGCGTCGCGCGCAGCATGCCGTCGGGGTCGCGCGACAGGTTGGTGAGCGACACGGCCGGCGCCTCCTGCATCGCGGTCATCAGCCCGGCGCTGGCGGCAGTGAAGGCATAGCTGCCCGCGCCGCGCGCGCCCAGCTGCCGGTCGATCTCCGCCTCCGCCTGCGGCAGGTCGGTGGCGTTGGGCAATATCTGCCGCGCCATCGCCAGGCTTTCAGCGTCGAGCCGGCTGGCGACGACATTCTGGCGGACGATGCCGACCAGCGCGATCAGCAGGCTGACCAGCAGGATCAACCCGGCCCAGAGCGCCATGCGGGTCATCGCCTGCCGGTTCCAGCCGCGCCGCACGCGCCGGGCGAAATCCCCCTGCCGCAGCTCGATCGGC
>DAMDPH010000099.1:0-11765 GCA_032082785.1 Sphingobium sp.
GTCGTCGCGCGGGCCGTTGGCGGCGTCGCGATCCTTCGACAGCGATGTCGCGACGATGGCGGCGGCGCCCAGCAGCGCGGCGATGCCGATGGCGTCGCCGACGCCAAAGCCGTCCCGGTCGCGATAATGGGGATGATGCCAGCGGTCATAGCGGGGGCGCGCCTGCGCCGGTCCGATGCTGCCTGCCATCAGGGCGATGCCGACCAGCGATCCCGTCACAATGCGCAGCTTCTTCACGCTCATGTCCTCCTTGACCTGTCCGACCGATTAGGCGCGGCCGGCTGTCGCAAGGCTGAACGATGCGGGCCCCTCCCGACGGCTGCGCGGCGCCGGGAGGGGCAGGGGATCAGAGGCCGAGCGCGGCGACGATATCGTCCCAGGCGACCAGCTTGAAATTCTGCGCGGCGGCCGCGTTATGGCCGTCCTGCGCGATGAACAGGCCGCCGGGATAGGCAGGCCCGAAATCGCCCAGCATCAGTTCGATCCCGTCGGTTTCCTCCGCGCCGCCGATGGCGCCGTCGACGATGCGGAAGCGGCCGACAAAGCTGTCGTCGCGCAGCCGGTAGAGGACATAGCTGTTGTCGCCCTGACTGGAGACGATGACATAGCCGTCCTTCTCGCCCATCGGCGCGATCGCCACGCCTTCGGCATCGGCGACGATGTGCCGTCCGTCGACCGCCGCGATCTGGACCGGGGCGGTCGATCCGTCCGCCCGTGCGTCGAAGCGCCACAGGCCGACATCTTCCTCCGCCACATAGAGGGTGCCGGTGCGGTCGTCGACGGCGCAGCCTTCCGACTGGGTGCCGAGCTTCATCGTGCGGACGATCCGCCCCGCCGGCGCCTCTCCAGCGAGGTCGAGCGCCACCTGATTGACGGTGCCGTCTTTGAGGATGATGAAGGCATGGGCGGTGTCGCCATGCCGGGCCATGCAGAGGCCATAGGCTTCGCCGGTGCCGCCATCGACGCTGCCCAGCGCGGTCAGCTTGGCGGTGGCGGGATCGAGCCGGAACAGCGCCAGCCGCGCGCGGGCGACATCGTTGCGGTCCGACGCGACGACCAAAATGCCCTTGCCGCCGCCGATGCGGATGCCGTCGCGCAGGTCGACATTATTGACCCGCCCGGCGTCGAGAAAGTCGCGGGTCTTGCCGTCCAGTCCATAGACATAGAGGCCCGCTTTCTTGTCGGTGCCCACGATCAGGCTCTGTGCCGGATCGGCGGCGTTGCGCCAGATTGCGGGATCGTCGGCGGCATCGGCATTGGCGGTGCCGACCGGCGTGGTTTCGCCGCGCGCGGTCACCGATACGGCCGGGGCGGCATTGGCGATGCGGACCGCCAGCGGCAGCTCCCGCTCGCCCCCCGCACAGGCGGCGAGGGCGAGAAGGGGCAGGGTGAGCAGGGGGAGGGCGCGCATCAGAAGCTCGCCGTCACGCCGAATTTGGCGGTCCAATTATATTCCTCATATTGCAGGATGCGCTTGGCACCAGCGTAATTCTGATAGGCGAAATAGGGTTCGTTGGTGGCGTTGATCCACTCCGCGAACAGGCGCACGCCCGGCGTGATCCGGTATTTCGCGCTCAGGTCGAGCTGGAAATGATTGTCGACATAGCGGTCCTGATCCGCCTCGCTGCCCAGCTCGTCCAGATATTTGTCCCGATAGGTGCCCGCCGCGCGCAGCGAGATCGGCCCCTTCTCATAGCCCAGCACGAGGTTGAACGTGTTTTTCGACGACGCCGTCAGCGGGATGCCGCGCGGATCGCTGATGTCGCCATCGGTCAGCACCGTGCCCTTGGCGTCGGTATAGGTATAGTTGGCGTTGAGCAGCAGCCCGTCGAACGGCGCCGGCAGGAAGGTGAAGGCCTGCGAATAGGAAAGTTCGAAGCCTTTGATCTTCGCCTTGTCGCCATTGATGTAGGTGGTCAGCTCCTCATAATCGACGCCATAGATGGTGCCCGGATCGGTGATCCGCTGCTCCACCACGAAATCCTTGATCGACTTCCAGAAAAAGCCGCCGGTCAGCGCCGCATTGGTGCCGAAATACCATTCCGCCGACGCGTCGATATTCCAGGCGCTATAGGGGCGCAGATTGGGGTTGCCGAGCGTCGCCTCGCGATCCTCGTTGATGTCGAAGCGGGGTGCGAGCTGGGACAATTTGGGGCGCACCAGGCTCTTCGACCCGCCCAGGCGCAGCACGATGTCGCGCACCGGCTCGTAGCGCAGCGTCAGGCTGGGCAGCCAGTCGCTATAGTTGCGCACGAAGCGGGTGGGCGTGATGCTGACATTTTCATCCTCGTCGGTGTCGGTGAGGAAGGCGTTGATGTCGTTGCGCGTCTGCTCCACGCGGACGCCGCCGATCACCCGCACCCGGTCGCTTTCCCAGCGGCCGAGCAGATAGGTGGCGAGGATGTCTTCCTTCACCGAATAGTCCGAGGTCGTCGAATTGAGCAGCGTGTCGAGCGGGTTCAGTTCGAAGCGATCGCGATTATTGTAGAAGAAATCGGTCGGCCCGCTGTGGCTGGGCAGCGGCATGATGTCCTGAATGCGATAGGTCTGGCCGCCCACGACATCGGCCAGGCTATAGTCGCCGTCGAAATCGTCATAGACGCTGGTTTCCAGATTATAGCTTTTCTTGCGCCAGCGCGCCTTCATGCCCGCCTGCACGGTGAAGGTGCCGCCGTCGGTGACGAAGGCGCGGCTGATGTCGCCCTTCACCATATATTCGCGGTCGCGCGAGGCCGACAGGTCGGTGCGCTCCAGCTCGTTGAAGCCATAGCTGGCCGGATCGTAGAAGGCGTCGCTATTGCCGCTGACGGTGAAGCGCGGCTTCATCGGGTTGCTATAGTCGAAGCCGATATCGACGCCGTCGCCATCGAAGCGGTTGCGGAAGCGGGTGGGGTCGATCGATCCATTCTCCCGCTCGGTCGCTTCGGACCAGCTGCCAAGATAGGTCGCCTTCCACGGTCCCGCGACGGTTTCGCCGCCGACGGTCAGCGACTTGATCCGCTGCCGCTCGAACCGGTCCTTCATGCGGCGGCGCACCTCGATGCGGCCATCCTCATCGCTGAACTGGGCCGAGCTGGCGGTCGCGGCGGCGGGCGCCTCGCTCATGATGAAGGTGACGTCGCCGCGATATTCATGATCGTCGAACTGGCTGTAGAGGCCGCGCGCATAAAGCTTGGTCGTGTCGCTGGGCCGCCAGTCGAGGCTGAGCGAGCCGCCGAGCCGCTTACGCTGCACGTCATAGTCGCGATACTGGACTTCTTCGGCATAGGCGAAGCCGTCGTCGGTCTGGTTCCAGTCGGCCGCTTCGATATTATCGGTTTCGAACTTGCGCTTATAATAGCTGAAGCCGCCGGCGATGCCGAAATTGTCGCTGAGGCGGGTCGAGAAATCGACGCTGCCCTTGGGCGTCAGTGCGTCGGCATAGTCATTATAGCTGCCCTCCAGCTTGATCGAATAGAGATCCTTCTTGCGATCAAAGGCGCTGGTGGTGTTGATTTCAATCGACGCGCCGATCGTGTCGGCGTCCATGTCGGGGGTCAGCGACTTCTTGATCTCGATGGATTCGATCAGCTCCGACGGGATGACGTCAAGCGCGACCGAGCGGACATCGCTTTCCGGCGCGGGCACGCGGGTGCCGTTGATCGACGCGGCGTTCAGTTCCGGGTCGAGGCCGCGCACCGAGACGAAGCGGCCTTCGCCCTGATCGTTGAGGATGTTGACGCCGGGCAGGCGGCGGATGGATTCGGCGACATTCTGGTCGGGGAACTGGCCGATGGCGTCGCGGGTGAGGACGCTTTCCACGCCGTCGGCGGCGCGCTGGCGCGAGAGGGCCGATGCCTGGTTGGCGACCTGGCCGACGACGATGATGGAGTTGTCGATGTCCGATCCGATGCGGATGTCGGCATCGACATCGCCCGTTGCGGGGACGGTGACGCTGGTGCGGACCGGATCGGCGCCGACATAGCGCGCCTCGATCGTATAGGTGCCGGGCGCCACGTCGGGGAAGCGATAGCTGCCGTCGCGGCCGGCTTCGGCGACGCGGTTCAGCTCGACGATGCGCAGCTGCGTCGATTGCAGCGCGCGGGTGCCGGTGCCGTCGGACACGGTGCCGCTGATGGTGCCGGCGAGCGCGATGGCCGGGGTCATGAGGGTGAGGGCAATGGCGACACGGCTCGCGCCGCGGAAAATATGGATCATGCTGGGATCTCCCTGTGCCGGAGCGGGTGGACGCCGATGTGCGTCCCGCGCTTCTGGTGCGAGGGGGCGAGTGATCCGCTTTGCTTACAGGCTGATGTCCGTTTGATTACAATGAGATGTCATTTGCATGCTGTGACGCAAAGGCCACAGCTTGCCATTGGCTACCGCTTCCGAATGTCCGTGCGGAAGGGCGGGCGGCGCCTGTCACGACCGCACCGGCCCGCGATGCGCCACAAGGCGCATCGTCAGATACCCTTTCAGAGCGGCCGGCTGGCCGCGCCGCGCAGCCGCGTATAGAGCCAGGCGATCACCCCGGCGAAGATCAGCAGCGAAGCCGGCACCGCCCAGCCATTTTCCGCCACCAGCGCCAGCGGCGCGTCGCTGTTGGTGCCCGCGACAATGGCGGCGAAGGCGACCCCGAACAGGCTTTCGCCGACGATGAAGCCGGTTGCCATCAGCACGCCCAGCCGCTCGGCAAATTCGGGATTGGCCTGCCGCGCGGCCCAGCGATTATAGACATGGCCGATCACCGCGCCGACCGGGATCAGCAGCGTCAGCGCCATCGGCAGATAAATGCCCATGCCCACCGCCAGCGGCGGCAGGCGCAGCTTGCCCCGGCGGCCCAGCAGTTCATCGAGGATCACGACAACGACGCCGATGCCGGCGCCAAAGCCGATCAGCCCCCAGTCGAGATCGCCGCCCAGCACGCCCTTGGCCAGCGCCGAGATCAGCGCCGCCTGCGGCGCGGGCAGCGCATTGGCCCCCGCACCCGACGCGCCGGCAAAGCCGAAGGCGCTGTTGAGCAGGTCCAGCACCGGCGGGATCACCAGCGACCCGAAAATCACGCCCAGCACCAGCGCCAGTTGCTGCTTCCAGGGGGTGGCGCCGACCAGCTGGCCGGTCTTGAGATCCTGAAGATTGTCGTTCGAGATAGTGGCGACGCCGAAGATGATGGCGGTGACGAACAGCGCATAGGCGATCAGCGCCTGCGTCTGCGCCGGATCGCCGCCGCCCGACCCGTAGATCGCCGCCAGGATCAGCGACGCGCCCAGCACCGCAAGGATGCCGACGCCCGAAATCGGGCTGTTGGACGCGCCGATCAGGCCGGCCATATAGCCGCAGACCGACGCGATGACGACGCCCGCCACCAGGATATAGACTAGGGTCAGGCCGATGATCGGCACCGGATTGAGCGCGATCGGCCCGCCCTGCGCAAAAATCCACAGCAGCACCGCGATCGGCACCAGCGATCCGACGATGGTGCCGCCGACGATGCCGATCGGCAGGTCGCGCTCGGTCAGTTCGAGCAGCGCGCCTTCGCCCGACTTGCGGCGGCGGGCGGCGGCCATGGCGGCGCGGATGCCGCCGATGATCGGGCCGAGTATCTTGAGCAGCGTCCAGATGGCGGCAACGCCGATCGTGCCCGCGCCGATGAAGCGCGCCTGGTTGCGGAAGGCCGCGCCGACCGCTTCGCTCAGGTCCGCGCCGGCGGGCAGCGGCGCCGTCAGCCAGGGCACCAGCCCGACCCAGCTGATCAGCAGGCCGATGAACATGGCGACGCCCACCGACAGGCCGACCAGATGGCCAACGCCGATCAGCGCCATCGAAAAGCTGGTCGAGAGCGAGGTCGCGCCGCCGCCGAAGCGGAACATGGTCGCCGCCTCCTCCGCGATCAGCCGCGTCTTGACGAGGATGGAGAAGGACGCCGCCGCCACCGTGCTGAGGATGATGGCGGACAGGCCGCGCTTATTTTCCTCCAGCCCCTGCCGCGATCCGGCGCCGACCTTGAGCACTTCGGCCGCCGCCACGCCTTCGGGATAGGGCAGAGTGGAGCCGGTGACGAGCGCGCGGCGCAGCGGCACCGAATACATGACGCCCAAAATGCCGCCCAGCGCGATGGTGCAGGCCGACAGCCAATAGGGAAAGCCCTGCCACCAGCCGATGATGACCAGCCCCGGCAGCACGAAGATGATCGCCGACAGCGTGCCGGCGGCCGAGGCGATGGTCTGGACGATATTGTTTTCCAGGATCGTGCCGGTCGCGAACAGCCGCAGCACCGCCATAGAAATCACCGCCGCCGGGATGGAGGTGGCAAAGGTCAGGCCGATCTTGAGCCCCAGATAGACATTGGCCGCGGTAAAGATCAGCGTGATGAGCCCGCCCAGGATCACCCCCCGCAGGGTCAGTTCCGCCATGGGCGCCGCCCGGTCCATATCGCTGCTCACTGCCTGATCCCTTTATGATGCTGCACGCCGTGGCGGCCGCTCATAGTCTTGCCCCAGCCCGGATCAATTGGAAATGGCTTTGATGGGGATGCGGGGCGTGGAGGAGGGGGCGGGTGTCGGTGATCAGCAAGTGTCTCCGCTCAGGCCTTTCCAATAGGCAACCAACCGGTTGGCTGCCGCTTCGAACAAAGTGTCAGCTAAGGGATCGGCGGCGCGCGCTGCTATGCAAGTGACGATATATTTGGACAGGTGCGCATCCTGATGCGTCGCTGCATAATTCGCGAGCGAGCGCATATCCGAACGACGGGATGATGGGCCTTCCCGATCGAGATGGACCGATCCCAAAGTAGCACGGAAGCCAAGCACATAGGTTGCGGCGATGCGCGCCAGGCGAGCGGGATCGGCCGAATAGCGGCGCAGCGCCAACAGCCCCTGCGGCAGGGTCATGCAATGCGTCCAGCCATAAGGGACATGCTGCGCGCTGTCCTGAACCATCGACGCCGCTGCTATTCGCATAAGCGTACGGGCGATGTCGTCCACCGGTGCACCGGTCGCGCGCGTCAACAGGCGAGCGGCCATGCCCTTTGCCTCCACCGACACCATGGTGGGGGCGATGGAGTCAGTGTCCAGCTTGATGCGGGGCGGTTCGGCCAAGGCGGCCCAAAGGTCGAGCGGGCCGCTCTTTTCGCCTTGCTCATCGATCCAGGACAGCCGCTGTGCGCCCGGGGCGGCGAGCAGGCGAGTGGCGGGCCGCAACAGGAAGGGAAGCCGATCGAACCGCGCCTGCGCATCGACCTGTGCGGCCAGAAGCAGCGGCGCGTGCGCGGCCGCGCCCAGACAGGGGGCGATCCGGTCAATCAGCCCGGTGCATAGCTCGCCAATCGATAGGCTGGCAGACAGGTAGGAGATGGCCGCATCGGCTGTGTCGGGATCCTGCTCGCGCAGGGCGGTGGTGAGCATCGACCAGGCGGCGGCCAGTGACGCGATCTTGCGCGCAGGGACGTTCAGCTCCTCTCCTCCCGCATAGCAGGCCGCGATCCGGGCGATGCGAAGACGCGCTGCCGAACGGTTCCGGGGCGCCACCATCGGCAGCAGGGATGCACGGGCCAGCAACTCCAGCGGCGCGTGCAGCAGAAAGGACGAGAACCGGTCCGCCTTGGGGCGCTCGATCGCGACCGCAACCGCGCGGATCAGGTCGTGATCGCTAAGGCCGATGAGAAAGGAAGGCTCCGGGCCGTCATGGTCCAGGTCGGGCGGGAGCGCACGCAGCGCTAGGGACAGGCTTTGCATGCCCATCCTCTACAAGCTAAAGTTAAGTTGAGATCGAGAGGAGATTGCGACCATGGCGGAAGCGCTGATGGAAATAGGTGAACTGGCCCGCCGGTCGGGCGTCGCGGTCAGCGCACTCCGTTTCTACGAGGCGCGCGGTCTGATTGAAGCGCTCCGGTCGCCAGGGAACCGGCGTCGCTTTCCCCGATCCGCCTTGCGCAAGGTCGCGCTGATCCGGGCAGCGCAGGCGGTGGGTTTGTCGCTGGACGCGGTGCAGTCCGCCCTGGATGATCTGCCACAGGGTCGCGCCCCCACCAGAGCCGATTGGCAGGCCCTGTCATCTAATTGGGCAAACCTGCTGGATCAGCGCATCGCCGCGATGGTGCAGCTTCGTCAGGCGCTTGGCGCCTGTATCGGCTGCGGTTGTTTGTCCCTCGACACCTGCGCCCTCTATAATGCAGGCGATCACGCGCGCCTGCTGGGCAGCGGGCCGCGGTTCCTGATGGGCGATGATCCAGCCGGCCTATCCGCAACCAGCCCTGCGGGCGAGGCAAGCGACATGTAGGCTGCGGGTCGTTTTAGGGGCTTTTCGGGGGAAAGCGGCGCCTTGGTCCGGACCGCTAAAGGCCGGAACTCGCCGCTTATGCCCCGCCCCGGATCAATGCTGGTGCAGCGCGCGCAGCTGGTAGCGGCCATCAGCATAGGCGCCGAACAGGCCGGTGATCGCCGGATGGTCGACCGGCTCCTCATTATCGTCGCGCATCAGATTTTGCTGGCTCACATAGGCGACATAGGAGGATTCGCCATTTTCGGCGAGCAGATGGTAAAAGGGCTGGGCCTTGTCGGGCCGGACATCCTGGGGAATGGCCTCATACCAATCCTCGCTATTGGCGAAGACCGGATCGATGTCGAACACCACGCCGCGAAAGCCGAACAGGCGATGCTTGACCACATCGCCGATGTTGAAACGCGCATGCACGATCGGCGGAGCGTCGATGCCGGTGCCGGTGCTGATATTCTGAATCCTGTCTCTCATCCGCACAATTTAGGGGGTGTACGCGCGCAGACAAGAAAAATAGCCGCAACCCCGCTTGGCAAGGGCGAAATCATCCGCTAATGGCCGCCGCTCGACCGGGAATACGGGCGCGAAGCGCACGGCTTTCCATCTGCGGAGAGGTGGCAGAGTGGTCGAATGCACCGCACTCGAAATGCGGCGTGCCGGAAACGGTACCGAGGGTTCGAATCCCTCCCTCTCCGCCATCATCCTTTTACGCCGCCGTTGGCCGCAGCTCCCTGTTCTAAAGCCGCAGTCGCTACGACGCTGGCCAGGAATTCGTCCTTCATAGAGGAGGCGCTCCGACCGCAGATTTAGCGGGGAGATTGCCAGACTGGCCGTTTTTCAGAAAAGCCCAGCAATAAGGTGCTCGCCGTCTCACGGGCGTTGGTGGCGAGGACTTCGTCCGGCAGTTCACCGGCGGTCCAGAAAGAGAGTACACCGCGAAAGCCAAAGGCCAGGTGCGTCGGCAGGCTGCGCAGGGCCTGTTCTCGCTGACTTGCGATCAGGCCTTCGCCGGCGCCGAGCGCCAAGGCCCACAAGGCGGTGGATTGCGTCAGGACTTCACCATGGGACGGCCCGCCGGTGCCAAGCCATCCCATCACAGTCCGGTTCACGAGCGGTTCCTCGAGCATGAGGTCGACAACCGTGGTGACGGCCAGCAGCACGCGCTCGCCCGCATCCTCAAGGGGTGGCTTGGCCGCGAACCGTTGCGTGGCGGTCGCAATCCGCCTGGCCGACAGGGCGTACATGATCGCCGCTTTATTACCGAAATGGTTGAACGGCGTGGCGAAGCTGACCTTCGCCTCGGCGGCCAGATCTCGCATCGAGAAGTCCGCCTTGCCCTCCCGCAGCAGGCGTTCCGCCGCGTCGATGATGCGGTTCCGCACCGGCTCACCACGCGCGCCGGTGGAAGTGGAGGAGGTCTTGATGGGTGCCATAGGATTATCTATATCATGATATAGTTGATGTTCTAACTATGGAGTTACGCGATGGCGACCGTCATCCCCAAGACTTTCCTGATCACCGGCGTCAGTTCGGGCCTCGGCCGGGCCTTTGCCGCTGGCGCGCTCGACGCCGGCCATCATGTCGTCGGCACCGTCCGGAACAGCGACGACGCCGAGATTTTTGCAGCGCTCGCGCCGGACCATGCGCATCCGCTGATGTTGGACGTGACGCATTTTGACGCGGTCCCCGCGGCGGTAGCGGATGCCGAACGGCGGGCCGGTCCGATCGATGTGCTGGTCAACAATGCGGGCTATGGCCATGAAGGCGCGCTGGAGGAATCCTCCATGGACGATCTCCAGCGCCAGTTCGCCGCCAATCTGTTCGGGCCTGTCGCGATGATGAAGGCGGTGCTGCCCGGCATGCGCCAACGGCGGCGCGGCCATATCGTCAACGTCACCTCTATGGGTGGGTTCATCACCATGCCGGGGATCAGCTTCTATTGCGGCAGCAAATTCGCGCTGGAAGGCATTTCCGAAGCTCTGGGCAAGGAAGTGGCGCATTTCGGCATCCGGGTGACGGCGCTCGCGCCTGGCCAGTTCCGCACGGACTGGGCGGGCCGGTCGATGGACCGCACGCCTCGCAGCATCGCCGACTATGATGCGGTCATGGACCCGATCCGTGCAGCGCGCCAAGCCAAGAGCGGCCGTCAGCCGGGCGATCCCGCACGCGCGGCACAGGCGCTGCTTGCGCTGGTCGATGCGCCGACACCGCCGACGCGCCTGTTCCTTGGAGAAGATGCGCTGGCGCTGGTGGAGCAGAAGCTCGAAGACATGAAGGATGAGCTGAGCGCTTGGGACGCGCTTTCCCGCTCAACCAGCTTCGCATCGTAAAGCCCACGCTCGAGCCAGCCTTGGGGCAGGACTCGAAGCTATCCCCTGTCATTCGAAAGTAAGATGCTATGTTCGGAATATCCCCATTGGGCTGGGCCCATACGATCGGCAGCCTGCCCGCCATTCCCTTGGCAGCCTATATGTTCGCGCGTCATGGCCGGATCATGCCCCGCTCGGTGCCAGGCGCTGCCTATTTCGTATCGATGGTGATCGGCGCACTTACCGCCTTCGCCGTCGCGCATCAGCCGGTGAGCTATGTGATCGGCGCAGTAACGCTCCTGCTCCTGCTCGCCGGATATGGGATGGATCGCATTTCGATCGTGGGACGAGCGGGACGGTATCTCGAAACAATCTTTCTCAGCCTCACCGCGTTTCTGCTCATGCTACCCACCGTGACCGAAACCCTGCGCCGCGTTCCGGACGGCCATCCGCTCGTTACCGACCTCAGATCGCCGCTGCTACTCGGAACGCAGGCGAGCCTCCTGGTCATGCTTGTCATCGGCCTGACCGCTCAGATCATCCATTTGCGCAGACAGGACAAAGGTCGCCCTGTCGTCGCGACAGGCGCGACCGCCAGATGATGTCGCGGAAATGTCAAATGGCCGGAGCCTGAAGTTCGCGATCCCGGCGCTACAGCGTAAGCATCATGTTCATCTTGATCGGGCGTGGCTCGCCATCACCCCATCCCCAGCCCACAGCCTCGCCTTCGCGCCGCGCTGCCGCTATGCTGGCGCTAAGGGGGCTTTATGGGGGAAGTGCGGGCGCTGTTGGCGGAGGCTCGGCGGTTCAAGGCGGCGGGGCGGATGGAGGCGGCGCTGGCGCAGAACCGGCGCGCTGTCGCGCTGGCGCCCGATCATGGCATTGCCGCGCATAATCTGGCCGCGACACTCGGCGACCTGTCGCTGTTCGCGGAAGCGGAGCAATGGGCGCGGCGGGCGCGGGCGTTGGGCATGGAGGGGCCGGAAACCGGGCTGGTGCGGGCGCGCGCCTTGCAGGGGCTGGGACGGCTGGATGAAGCCGAGGCGGCTTTCGAACAGGTGCTGCGGCTGCGGCCCGACTATATCGCCGCGCATCATGATCTGGCGCAATTGCGCTGGATGCGCAGCGGGGCGCTGGGCCGGGCCTGCGCCGCGATCGATGCGGCCCCCGCGGCGGTGCGGGGCATGGCGGCGATGCTGGCGC
>DAMDPH010000100.1:0-11697 GCA_032082785.1 Sphingobium sp.
CGCCGACCTGCACCGAATAGCCGCCCCGACTGGCCGGAGCGGCCGACACCGGCACGGCGACCCGCGCCGGCCGCTCGCTGTCGAAATCCGCGCCGGGCTGCGAAGGCGGGACCATCGTTTCGCGCACGGCACCGGGCGCAGCGCCCGGCGAAGTCCGCGCGATCCGCGTCGGCGGGCTGAAGGCGGGCTTGCCGCCCTTCGCCGACAATTTATTCATCAGCACCTTGAGCAGAGCCGGCGGCGTTTCGATCCGGGGCGCGGCCTGACCATGGGCGCGCAGCACGGCGCGCTCCTGTTCGGGCGGGTTCACCAGACGCACGCGCACCGGTGCCGCGCCGTCGCCGATAATGCCAAGCTGCCCGGCCGCACCGCGCGACAGGTCGATCAGGCGGCCGCCGGTGAACGGCCCGCGATCATTGACGCGGACCAATATGGTGCGCCCCGTCTCCAGCGCCGTCACCTCGACATAGCTGGGCAGCGGCAGCGTGGGATGGGCGGCGGTGATGCCGTTGACGATGAAAGGCTCGCCGCTGGCGGTCGCGCCGCCCTCCAGTTCCTCGCCATACCAGCCGGCATAGCCGACCTCGTCATAATATTCGACCTGGGCGGGCGTATAGGTGACGCCGTTCACCTGATAGGGCGCGCCGATCTTGACTGGCACGTCCGACACCGCCGCCGCGCCCATAGGCCCGCGCGAGGCCAGAGGCCGGCCGGGCTCCGGCGCCGGCTGCAACGTCTCTCCCCCACTACAGGCCGAAAGCAGCAGCATCGCCGCCCCGCCTGCGACCCATCCCCTATTGCCTGACAGCATCCGCCAATAACCCCACCGATAGCGCGTAGAAATTCGAGCAGTTATAATCGAGGATAGCCCGATAATTACTGGTTAAGAGATAGGCGGTCTTGCCCGGCCCGTCGGGTTCCAGCAGCGTCGCCATCACCGTATCGGCGGGCCAGCTGCCGCGCGTGGGCACGACACCCATCCTGCGCCATTCGGCCATGCTGAGCCAGCGGCTGTGCCGGTTGAACACGCGCGGGCAGCGGGCCGGCTCGGTCCGGTTGCGGATCGCGCCCCGGTCGAAACCCGACGGCACGCTCACCGCCACGCCCCATGGCTCACCGCGCCGCCAGCCCGCCTTGACGAAATAATTGGCGATGGAGGCCAGCGCATCGGCCTCGCTCGACCAGATATCCGCCTTGCCATCGCCATCGCCATCCTTGGCGAGGCGCAGATAGACCGACGGCAGGAATTGCGGATAACCGGTCGCGCCGGCCCAGCTGCCCACCAGCCGGCTGCGCGGAACGCCATCGTCCAGCATCTTGAGCGTGGCGAGCAGTTCGGGTTCGAACAGGCTGCGCCGCCGCCCTTCCCACGCCAGCGTCGCCAGCGACCGGATCAGGTCGAAATCGCCGGTATAGGAGCCATAATTGGTTTCATGGCCGAAGATCGCGACCATGATCTCCTCCGGCACGCCGGTCTCCGCCTCGATCCGGGCAAGCCGGCCGCGATTGGCGGCATAGGCGGTGCGCCCGCGGCTGATCCGCGCGGCGTCGACATGCTTGACCCGATAGGGCTCGAAATTGGGGATCGGCGCATAGGCGCCGCCGCCCGGCTGATTCTGGTCCAGCTGGATCACGCGCGGATTCGGGGTGAGCGTCGCGAAGACGCCGCTCAGGGTGCTGTCGCTGATGCCCATGGCGCGCGCCTTGGGCCGCAGCCCTTCCAGATAGGCGCGAAAGGCCGCATCCTCTTGCGCGAAGGCGGCCTGGGGGGCGACCGCACCCGCCATGGTGCCGGCCGCAACCGCCAGCAACAAAGCGGATAATGTAGAACGCATCACAAGAATCTCCCTCCCCCCGTTGTTGCACAGCCGGGCCGGCAGGTGAATCCCCTTCTTGGTACATATGTGAAGTCATGCCATTTTGGCACTTGGCAACGCAGCGCCGTCCGCTAGGAAGCGCAGCATGGAAGTGTGGCCGAGTGGTTTAAGGCAGCGGTCTTGAAAACCGCCGTGGGTGCAAGCTCACCGTGGGTTCGAATCCCACCGCTTCCGCCAGAATTTAGAAGGGTATGTCATCATCGAAATTGGAATCTAAACCGGACGAACCTCTCGTCGGTGCCGATTTCCTCGGAGCACTGAGAGCCTTCAAGGGAGGGGCGCTTGAGATTTGCCGCGTCTCGTCCTCTGCAACCTTGGCCTCTGCAACAGTCTGCATGATATTAGTGGTTAGCTTGTGAGTGATATCCGCTGATGCCCACATCGTGCCAGGTACACTTAGGATCAAATAGGCAAACTTGGCCACAGTTCCCATGTTTAGTCGCCGCTTCTCTAGTTCAGTCTCGAAGGCGTCTAGCTTTTTGAGCATCGCCTCTCTTTTGGCATCCGTCATATTACCATTTTCAATACATTGGCGCAGACCATTCACGTATGTACGAAGCCGCTCCTTGGTGTTGGGGAGAACCGCCACAGAATCGTGACGAGAGCGCAGACTGTTGCCTAGGACAAGTTGAGTAATGTAATGGTCTAGGTCGGATTTGAATTGCCTATGGTCATCATCTCGAAAATTCGAATGATGAGGAACTTCCATAGAGTAAAATGGCTCTATTTCAAATCGTTTGGCGGCGGCGACAACTATGTTCATGAAGCTATAACGGAGATCTTCGGCTTTTGCCCACTCATACTGATTTTCGGGATCTAATGCATCCACCTTACTCGCGAGATTGCGTTGGGCCGCGTTGACCAACTGCATGAACGCCACACGATGGTCTTCATCGAGGCCATCTAAATCATCCTGACTAACAAACTCGAATATGCTCACTAGCTTGAAGCTCCATCCACGCAGATAATCCTTATTATCATGCTACTCTGCCTCTGCCCAGATCTTCAGAAGATGTTCTGCTGACGAGTGCTTGGGCACAAATGGGGCAGCGCCCTAACCCGCCTTGCCCCATGTTCCGTCAAGGCCACTATCAAGAAGCCTACACCACTTTTAAATTGAAGGTGGGTCGGCGACATTGCAGAGAGCCGCTGAGGAAGACAAAACGCGTTCCAGCGGTATCGAGCTTCTTCCTGTCCGTTCCGCTCCGCAATTTCTTGTAATGGAAGTCGGCTCGCAAATTCACGCGCCCTCTCCTGCCCTCACGGCGTATTTTCCCGTTTCGCCATTTCCCGCTCCGCCCGCCATATGCGCAGGGCTTTTTGCAGGCAGCCGAAGATGCTGCTGTTGCTGGCGGTACAGCCGGACAAGGTCAGTTCGCGCTGGATTTCCTCGGCGGCGGCGGCCTGATTGGTCCAGCCGCCGGCGTCGGACACCACCGGGCGGTCGCGGATCTTCTTGGGGATGCGGTAGCGTTCGGACTCTGGCTGGCGGGCGCAGACGATGATCTCGTCGCCCTGCCCCTTTGGACATGGATCTTCGCCATAAACGGTGAGGCGGATCGCCTGCCGGGCGGGGGCAGCCATGGCATCGATGCCGTCCGGCAGCGCATCCGCCTCCTGCGCCAGACCAACCGGCACTGCGGCCCAGAATAGCATCAGGAGGACGATGAACGCGCTCTGCCTCATGGCGGCAGCATAGCAGGTCGGCGCCCCAAAAGGGGAGAATTTCGCCGCTTTCAGCAGCACCGTGCCGGTTCAGACCGGACAGCCGGTTCGCTTCCGTAACGTCCTCAAATATAGATGTTCGGCCCCGCCCGCTCCAGCGTCACTATGTCGCCGGCATGTTCGCCGACCGTGCGCACCGGCGCCTCGCTGACGATTTCGAGCGGCTGCACCTCGCGACTCAGTAGCAGGCCGCAGCGGTCGTCGTGCAGCCAGATGACGGTGCCGCACACCTCCAGCCGCTCGGCGATCAGTGTCACGCGCGTGCCCACTGCCGGCAGATAGGCGCCGCAGAGCAGCGCGCCATAAGGGGATATGTTGCGGATCGTCGCCGGCTGGCTGATGCCGTCCCAGCTCAGCATACAATCTCTATCGGCGGCATAGCGAGGCTCCCGCCTGCGCTCGCCCCTGGTCAGCCCGTCCATCATCGTCACTCCCGGTTGCCCCCCGGGAACGACTCAGCCTTTCATCCGGCTCCTTGCCAAAGCGTTAGGGCGGATGGTTAATCCGCCCCCCTTGCGACGAAGCGCCGCTTCAGGCCAGCGCGCCGTGGCAATGCTTATATTTCTGGCCCGACCCGCACGGGCAAGGCGCGTTGCGGCTGATGTCCAGATTGGCGAACTCGCCGGCCTCCGCGCCCTCGAACGGACGACGCGGGATGGTGGTGGTGATGCCCCGCAGCTGGCCGTCGAGATCGGCGCTATTGTCCTCGCCCGAGAAAGGATCGATATGCGTGGTGATGAAGTCGGGCAGCACCGGCAGGCCGAAATCCTCCATCGGCGGCGCCTGCATGCTGAACTGCACCCGCGCGATCGATCCGGTCACATCCTCGCGGATATTTTCCAGCATCCGCTCGAACAGGGCGAAGGCTTCCTGCTTATATTCGTTGATCGGAGTCTTCTGCGCATAGGCGCGCAGATGGACGACCTGACGCAGCGCATCGAGCGTCGCCAGATGCTCCTTCCAATGATGGTCGAGGCTCTGGAGCAGGATGCTCTTCTCGATCATGTGCCAGTCGGAGGTTTCGAGTTCCGCGATCTTTTCGGCGACGGCGGCGTCGGCCAGGGCGGTCAGCCGCTCCTCGATCATTTCGGGATCGACGGCATCCTCGGCCAGCCAGGCATCGAAATCGGGTTCGAGACTGAGGACTTCGGCGGTGCGCGCCTTCAGCCGCTCCATATCCCATTGTTCGGGATAGGTGCCCGGCGGGCAGCAGCTGCCGACCAGATCATTGACCGTCTCATGCCGCATGTCGGTGACGACATCGTCGACCGTATCGGCATCCATGATGTCGCTGCGCTGCTCATAGATGACCTTGCGCTGGTCGTTCATCACGTCATCATATTCGACGACCTGCTTGCGGATGTCATAGTTGCGCGCCTCGACCTTGCGCTGGGCGGTCTCGATCGCCTTGCTCAGCCATTTGGACGGAGGCAGCGCCTCGCCATCTTCCAGGTTGGAGCGGATCATCTTGGCGAACATCGTGTCGGGGCCGAAGATGCGCATCAGGTCATCGTCGAGGCTGAGATAGAAGCGCGACAGGCCCGGATCGCCCTGACGGCCCGAACGGCCGCGCAGCTGATTGTCGATGCGGCGGCTTTCATGCCGCTCCGTCGCCAGCACGAACAGGCCGCCGGCGGCCAGCACTTCGGCCTTCTCCGCCTCGATCTCCGCCTCGATCCGGGCGATGGCGGCGTCGCGCTCCGGCCCTTCGACCATGTCGCGCAGCTCGTCCTCGACCCGCATTTCCAGGTTGCCGCCCAGCTTGATGTCGGTGCCGCGGCCGGCCATGTTGGTGGCGATGGTCACCGCGCCCTTGCGGCCCGCCTGCGCGACGATATGCGCCTCGCGCTCGTGGAAGCGGGCGTTCAGAACCGCGTGCGGCACACCTTCCTGATTGAGGAATTCGGACAGCATTTCCGACTTTTCGATCGACACCGTGCCGACCAGCACCGGCTGGCCGCGCTCGGCATGGATCTTGATCGTCTTGGCGATGCCGCGGAACTTGTCCTCGAGATTCTTGTAGAAACTATCTTCCTCGTCGACGCGCTGCACCGGCCGGTTGGTCGGGATGGTGACGACGTTCATCTTGTAGATTTCGTAAAATTCGGTCGCTTCCGTCGCGGCCGTGCCGGTCATGCCCGCAAGTTTCGGGTACATGCGGAAATAATTCTGGAAGGTGATGGAGGCGAGCGTCTGGTTCTCAGGCTCGATCTGCACCGCTTCCTTGGCTTCGACCGCCTGGTGCAGGCCGTCCGACCAGCGGCGCCCGTCCATCATGCGGCCGGTAAATTCGTCGATGATGACGACCTTGCCGTCCTTGACGATATAGTCGATGTCGCGGCGGAACATCATGTTCGCGCGCAGCGACTGGTTCACATGGTGGACAACGGCGGTATTTTCGAAGTCGTAGAGGTTGGCGCCCTGCAGCAGCCCGGCCTCCTCCAGCAAGCGCTCGATATTTTCGGTGCCGTCCTCGGTCAGCGTGACGGAGCGCTGCTTCTCGTCCTTCTCATAATCGCTGTCGCCCAGCTGCTTCACGATCGCGTCGACCGCGACATAAAGTTCCGATTTGTCGTCGGTCGGGCCGGAGATGATGAGCGGGGTGCGCGCTTCGTCGATCAGGATCGAATCGACTTCGTCGACGATGGCGTAATTGAACGGCCGCTGCACCATCGATGCGCGGTCATATTTCATATTGTCGCGCAGATAGTCGAAGCCCAGCTCATTATTGGTCGCATAGGTAATGTCGGCATTATAGGCCTCGCGGCGCTGATCTTCCGACAGGTTGGGCACGATGACGCCGGTGGTGAGGCCGAGGAAGCGATAGACCTGGCCCATCCATTCGCAGTCGCGGCTGGCCAGATAGTCGTTCACGGTGACGACGTGGACGCCCTTGCCCTCCAGCGCGTTGAGATAGGTGGCGAGCGTGGCGACCAGCGTCTTGCCCTCGCCGGTGCGCATCTCGGCGATTTCGCCCCGATGCAGCACGATGCCGCCGATCATCTGCACGTCATAATGGCGCTGGTTCAGCGTCCGCTTGGCCGCTTCGCGCACGGTGGCAAAGGCTTCGGGCAGCAGATCGTCCAGCGTTTCGCCCTGCGCCAGCCGCTCCCGGAACTTCACCGTCTGGCTGACCAGTTCCTCGTCGGACATGGCCGAAATGGCGGGTTCGAACGAGGCGATCTGATCGACGATCTTGCCCAGCGACTTTACATAGCGTTCGTTGGACGATCCGAAGATGGACTTGGCGAGTGCGCCGAACATGCAAATTCCTGACAAAGAGGGCTGCGTCCCCCTCAAAGGGATCACGCGCGGATATGCGCCGCGATTTAGGCACGGCACGTCCTTTAGTCAATCAAGCCGCGCCGATCCGCCGCCCGCTTCTGCAAAAGTCCCGCTCCGCGCGCGCTGTCGTCATGCGATGCTAACAAGGTAGCGCCGCGCGCCAGCACATCGGCGTCGCGCCGCTCGCTTTTAGGCCGCGCAACCATTAGGGAGAGAGCGGGCGGTGCGGTTGGTCAGGGTCGCGAAACGGAAATTATGCCTCCTCTCTTGTCCTTACGCGCCGGGGCGGGCCGCCTCTGGCCTGTGGCCGCCTTGCTGTTCGGCGCCTTGTCGCTCTGGTTCACGCTCGCCGCGCTGGCGACGCCCTTCGATCATGATGAGAGCCAATATGTGGCCGGCGCCTATTTCAGCGGCCATCTGCTGATCTTTCGCGATTTTCTCTATCTGCAACCGCCGCTGCACAGTTGGCTGTTCGCGCCGTTCGCGCTGATCTTTCCCGATCATATCCTGCTGTCGATGCGGCTGGCGACGGCGGGCTGCGCGGTGGCGACATTGGCGTTGCTGATGGCGGCGCTGCGGATCGGGGGCATAGCGCGGGGCAGTGCCATCGCCGCGACGCTGCTGGTCGCGGGCTCCGCCGCCTTCCAGTTCACCGGCAGCGTCGTGCGAAACGACATGCTGCCCACGCTGCTGGCGAGCGCGGGCCTGCTGTTCGCGCTGCTGGGGCTGGAGCGGCTGCGGTCCGGCTGGTGGCTGGCCGCCGGCATCGCCTTTGGCCTCGCCATTTCGACCAAGCTCAATTTCGCGCCGCTGGGGCTTGCGATCGGCCTGTTCGTGCTTCTGACGGCCGGTGGGCGACTGTGGCGGGCGGCGGCGTGGCTGGCGGGTGGCGCGCTGATCGGGCTGGCGCCGATGGCGATCAGCTGGGCGCTGGCGCCGGACCGCTTTGTCTATGGCGTGCTGACCTATGGCGCCACCGCGCCCCATGCCTGGTATGCGGCCAATGGCGCGTTCGAGGAATTGAGCCTGCTGGAAAAGCCGGCCGACCTGCTCAAATATTTCTGGAAAGGACCGGCGCTGCCCGGCCTGTTGCTGGTCGCGGCGCATGACTGGCTGCTGCGCCGGCATCCGATCGCGCAGGGGCGGCGGCTGGCGATGTGGATGATCGTCGGCGCGCTTGTTGGGACGGCGCTGCCGACGCCAACGCAGATCCAATATATGATGCCGCTGCTGCCACCGCTGGCGCTGGCGCTCGGCTATCTGATCGATGATGCGCGGCGACTGCCGGTCAGGCAGCGGCAGCCGCTGTTCATCCTGCTCGCTTTGTCGCTGATCCCCGGCATGCTGCCGACGATCAAGGATATGGCCGCGATGGCGCGGCACGGGTCGCCGGTGCTGGCGGCGACGCAGCGCGCCGACTGGATCGGCCGGACGGTGCGGGCGATGACCAGCGACGACGAGCTTGTCACCCTCTCCCCGCATCTGGCGCTCGACAGCGGCCTGCGGCTCGATCCGCGCTTTGCCACCGGACCGTTCGTCTATCGGACCGGCTGGCTGCTGACCCCGACCCAGGCGCGGCGGTACAATGCCATGATCCCGGTGACGCTCGGCGACCTGGACGAGGATCCGCCCGCGGCCATCCTGACCGGCTATGAGCTGGGCACCCGCAACCTGCCGATGCGGCCCGACGATGCGCTGATCACCTATGCCCGGCGGCGCGCCTATCGGCTGGTGCTGATGCCCGACGGCATCGGCCAGCTTTTTGTCCGCCCCGCCCCTCCCCATTCTGCCCCGGCCCGCCCCGTTGCGGAACGCGCGCCGCGTTGACGCACGGCAGGATTGCGCTAAGCGATCCCTCATGACTACGCGCTCTCCTCTTGCTCCCGCCGCCTTTCCCGACCTGCCCGCCATCGATGGCGTGACGCCCCGCGTCGCCCGCGCGCGGTATAAAAATTGGGACCGGTGCGACCTCACCTTTGTCGAGCTGGCGCCCGGCACCGCCGTTGCCGGCGTGACGACGCAGAGCCGATGCCCCTCGCCCGAGGTCGAATGGTGCCGCGAGGCGCTGCCGCTCGGATCGGCGCGGGCGCTGGTGGTGAATGCGGGCAATGCCAATGCCTTCACCGGCCATCGCGGCCGCGCGGCGGTGGAGGCGATCGCGGCGAAGATCGCCAATCATCTGACCTGCCAGCCCTCCGACATCTTCATCTCCTCCACCGGCGTAATCGGCGTGCCGCTGCCGGTCGACAAGGCGGAGGCGGGGCTGGAGGCAGCCTTCGCCGCTACGCCCTGTAGCTGGGAGGAGGCCGCAACCACCATCGGCACCACCGACACCTTCGCGAAAGGCGCCCATGCCTCGGCGATGATCGGCGGGCAAAGGGTCGAGCTGGTCGGCATCATCAAGGGGTCCGGCATGATCGCGCCCGACATGGCGACGATGCTGGGCTATATCTTCACCGACGCCGCGATCGACCCGGCGCTGTTGCAGCAGATGCTGTCGGCCGCCAACCGCCGCAGCTTTTCCTGCATCACGGTGGACAGCGACACCTCCACCAGCGACACCGTGCTGGCCTTCGCCACCGGCCGGGCCGGCAACGCGCCGCTTCGCTCCATGGAGGATGCGGGCGCCGACGCCTTTGCCGCCGCCCTGTCGGACCTCTGCCGCCAGCTGGCACATCTGGTCGTCCGCGATGGCGAAGGCGCGAGCAAGTTTATCGACATCACCGTGGAAGGCGCGGAGAGCGACGAAAGCGCGCACCGCATCGCCCTTTCCATCGCCAATTCGCCGCTGGTGAAGACCGCCATCGCTGGCGAGGATGCCAATTGGGGCCGCGTCGTCATGGCCGTGGGCAAGGCTGGCGAACCGGCGGATCGGGACCGGCTGGCGATTCGCTTTGGCGCGACGCAGGTGGCGGCCGGCGGGCTGGCGGTCGAAGGCTATGACGAAGCCCCGGTCGCCGCGCATCTCAAGGGGCAGGAGATTGAGATCGGCGTCGACATCGGTCTTGGCGAAGGGCGGGCGCAGGTCTGGACCTGCGATCTTACCCATGGCTATATCTCGATCAACGCGGACTATCGCAGCTGATGATGGAGCTGCACGCCCCTGTTTCGGCGCTGATGCGCCGGGTCGCCGCCGACATCGTCATGCCGCGCTACCAGAATCTGGCGGCCGACGAGATCAGCGAAAAGGCCGCCGACGATCTGGTCACCATTGCCGACAGGGAGAGCGAGCTGCGCCTTGCCGAGGGGCTGTCGTCTATCCTGCCCGAAACCAGCATCATCGGCGAGGAAGCCTGCGCCGCCGACCCGTCGATATTGGAGCAAGCGGGTCAGGGGCTGAGCTGGATCATCGATCCCATCGACGGCACCGGCAATTTCGCCGCCGGCCGCCCGCCCTTCGGCATCATGGTCGCGCTGGCCGATGGCGGGGCGACGCTGGCGGGCTGGATCCTCGATCCGTTGAGTGGGCGGCTGTGCCATGCGCATCTTGGCGGCGGCAGCCATATCGACGGGGAGCGGGTGCAGGCGCGCGAAAGCGGGGCCGAGCTGCCGGTGGCTGCGCTCGCCGTCTATTTCATGAGTGCCGAAGAACGGGCGGACATTCAGCGCCGGGCGCATGATCGCTTCGCCCTGGTAGACATTCCGCGCTGCGCCGCCGAACAATATCCCCGGCTGGTGCTGGGGCAGAATGACATTTCCGTCTTCGCCCGCACCCTGCCCTGGGACCATGCGGCCGGCTGCCTGTTCCTGAACGAGGCGGGCGGGCGCTGCCAGCGGCTTGACGGATCGGACTATCGCATCGGCGACACGCGCCGGGGCCTGCTCGGCGCCTCCTCGCCGCGCCTGTGGGACATGGCGGCGCAGAGCTTGTTTGACGGCCAGTCACTATAACGGAAAAGGGCGACCCGTCGGGCCGCCCTTCCAATTTGCGATCAGAGAACGCTTTCGATCCAGCCCTTGAGCGCGCTCTTGGGCGCGGCGCCGACCTTGGTCGCGGCGGGCGCGCCATCCTTGAACAGGATCATGGTCGGGATGCCGCGCACGCCATATTGGCCGGGCGCGTCGGGATTGTCGTCGATATTGATCTTCGCGATGGTGACGCGATCCGCCAGCTCTTCGGAGATTTCCTCCAGAGCCGGGCCGATC
This sequence comes from Sphingobium sp., assembly GCA_032082785.1. GTDB lineage: Bacteria > Pseudomonadota > Alphaproteobacteria > Sphingomonadales > Sphingomonadaceae > Sphingobium. Next base: position 11,034 of record DAMDPH010000100.1, read on the forward strand.
ATCTTGCACGGACCGCACCATTCGGCCCAGAAATCCACGAGGACGGGCTTGTCCGCGTCGATCACGTCGGCCTTGAAGCTGCTATCGGTAACTGCCTTGGTGGCCATGGTTCAAATCTCCTTGTCTTGGCGCAATATCTAGGTCGGTGACGCAAGCGTCACAACGGGTCAGAGCGGCAAAATCTCCTGTACGGGCAGATAGCCGGGCTTGTGGGATGCGAGCAGCCAGTCGGGCAGCAGGATGAGGCGCGGCGCGCTGGTATAGAGCAGCCCCGTTTCGATCCGGCGGCCAGGAAAGATCACCTCCAGCGCCGCGACATAGGCCGCCATCTGCCGCAGATGCGCCAGCGGCACATCCTCCGCCGCGTCGGGCACCGACCGCCCGGTCTTGAAATCGACCAGTTGTACATGATCCGCGCCAACGCACAGCCGGTCGACGGTGCCGGCGATCACCGTTTCGCCCACCACGGCGGCGATGGGCGCTTCGGCCAGCGCATCGGGCGCGAACAGCGCGGCGAACGCGGGCGCGTCGATCACGCGCAGCGCCTGCTCCACCAGTTCGGCGCGCAGCGCGGCATCGGCGACATTCTGCTGCATCAGCCAGCGGTCGGCACTCACCCGGCGCTGGTCCGGCGCGACATCGGGCAGCCGTTCGAACAGGGCAT
>DAMDPH010000101.1:0-11694 GCA_032082785.1 Sphingobium sp.
CCAGCTGCCGCGCCAGCAACCGGGCCAGCCCCGCGCCGATCGGCGCATGGGCCGCCACCAGCGCCGCCAGCGCCGTCGCCTCCGCGCGTAACAACAGCGTGTCGGTGGTGGCGCAGATTTCCGCGCGATGGGTCGCGGGATCGGGATAGGCGCCGAACAATTCGCCCGGTCCATGCTGGGCCAGCTGCTGCCGCTGCCCGTCGACGCCGAAGCTTTCGACCCGGATGCCGCCGTCGATCACCAGCCAGATATAGTGGGATTCCTCCCCCTGCCGGGCGAGAATATCCTTCGCCGCCAGCGTGACCGGCTGGAAGATGGCGGCCAGCGCCTCGGCCGGTTCGGCATCGCACCGGAATATGGCGGCGACTGATGCGACCCGCTCGTCCAGATTCACAGATTTCCGCCCTTCGCCCAGCCTGATAGCCCCGTCGGAGTCATAGCCTATTCGCCCGCTGCGACAAAGGGGCAGATGCCGCACCAGCGACCCTCTGGGGTGTGACGAAGATCACGGGCAGTACCGATCGTTTCGGCTAGAGGGGAGCCGCGACCCGAAGGAGGCTCCAGACTGGAGCAGCCTTTCTCCTTGACCCGGAGGCCACCGCCTCCGGGTCATTTTTCGGTCCGCCGCTTGACCTTCGCCCGTGCGCGCGTAGCAGGTAGGACATGACGCTGCCTCTTTCGCCCCACATCGGTCATGAACCGACCATCCATGACGTGGCGGCGGCTTCGGGCGTGTCGATCCGCACCGTCTCGCGCGTGCTCAACAAATCGCCCAAGGTGAATGCGGAGACCCGCGCCCGCATCGAAAAGGCGATCGCGGCGCTGAACTTCCGCCCCAGCCTGCGGGCGCGGGCGCTGGCCATGGGGCGCTCCTTTCTGATCGGCATGGTGCATAATGACCGCAACGCGCTGGTGCTGGACATGGTGCAGCGCGCCATTTCCGCCGAAGCGCTCAGCCGGGGCTATGAGCTGGTCACGCATCCGGTGCCGCTGGGGGAGGGGGCAGACGACCCGCTCAGCGACATTTGCGGCTTTGCCCGCCGCTCACGCATCGATGGCCTGGTGGTGTTGCCACCGGTGTCCGACCTGATTGGCTTGGCCGACCGGCTGCGCGGCGAAGGTGTGCCGGCGGCCGCGCTCTCGTCCGTGCCGCTGGAGGGCTATGGCGCGGTCATCCTGTCGCAGGAGCGGGCCGCCGCCGCCGATGTCGTCCATTATCTGCGCGACCTTGGCCATCGCCGCATCGCGATGGTGACCGGCCCGATCGAGGTTCACAGCGCCGCCGAGCGCCGGCTGGGCTTTATCGAAGCCCTGAGCGAGGCGGGGCTGGAGCTGCTGGCGGAAGAGGAGGGGGATTATGGCTTCGCCTCCGGCGTGCGCGCGGGCGAACGGCTGCTGGCGCGCGATCCCCGCCCGACCGCCATTTTCGCCGCCAATGACGTGATGGCCGCTGGCGTGCTGAAGGCAGCGGCGGCGCGGCGCATCGCCGTGCCGGACGTGCTGTCGGTGGTCGGCTTCGACGGCAGTCCGCTCGCCGAAATGCTCACCCCCGCCCTCACCACCGTCTCCCGCCCCTTCGGCCTGATGGCCCGCGAAGCGACCCGCTGCCTGCTCGACCTGGTGGAGGGGCATGATGCCCGCCCCGGCGAAGCCCCCGCGCTGCGCCTCGTCGAAGCGGAATCGAGCGGCCCGGCGCGGGATTGAAGGGGCCGCCAAAGGCCGGGAGCGGGAGCTATTCTGGACGGCTCCTAATCTCCGGCCTCGCAACGGCATGACAATGCATTGCAGTCGCGGGATCACCCCCCAGAACAAACCTCTTCCCCGGCTAAGGTTGGGTCCAGAAGCGCTTCAAGAACCCCTGAATGCCGACCCGCGCCGGCGAACAGAGGCAGGAAAGGCAACCCGTTAGTGGAGCGAATCTGATATGTGAGTCCCCCCTTACAACCGGGCTCGCGCTCACATGTCACATTCAAAAGCTCAACTGAATCATAGAGTTGCTAGTGGTCCTTGAGATCCCGACACTTGCTCCTGCCCGTGCGGCGAAGGGTAGCGAATGTCGGAATCGGACCACTAGCCTGTCAGGCCCGCTCCAGCACCGGCTCGGCCGCCGCCTTGCTGCTGCCGTCCAGCTTATAGGCGCGGCGGACCAGGCCGACGGTGAGTTCCTGCGCCAGCTCGGCCGCCTGCCAGTCGGCGATGCGATGTTCCGCGACCAGTCGCGCCAGGAAAGCGCAGTCGATCCGCCGGGCGACATCATGGCGCGCAGGGATGGACAGGAAGGCGCGGGTATCATCGTTGAAGCCGACCGTATTGTAGAAGCCGGCGCTTTCCGTCGTCATCTCGCGGAAACGGCGCATGCCTTCGGGGCTGTCGTGGAACCACCAGGCGGGGCCGAGCTTGAGCGCGGGATAATGGCCGGCGAGCGGCGCCAGTTCCCGGGCATAGCTGGTCTCGTCCAGCGTGAAGAGAATGATGTTGAGGTCGCGCTCATTGCCGACCACGTCGAGCAGCGGGCGCAGCGATTCCACATATTCGGTCTGGGTCGGAATGTCCGCGCCCTTGTCCCGGCCATGGCTCTTGAACAGCTGGGCATTATGGTTGCGGCAGGCGCCCGGATGGATCTGCATGACCATGCCATCCTCAAGGCTCATCTTCGCCATTTCGGTCAGCATCTGCGCGCGGAACAGTTCCGCGTCGGCGGCATCGGCGCTGCCGCTCATGATTCGGCCGAACAGCGTCTCGCACTCGACCGTCGACAGATTGGCGGTACGGGGGGTGGCAAAGCCATGGTCGGTGGCGGTCGCGCCCATCGCGCGGAAATCTTCGCGGCGGCGGGCATGAGCGCGCAGATAGCCGCGCCAGCTGGCGACATCCTCCCCCGTCAGCTCGGCAAAGCGCGCCAGCGCGGTGCGGAATTCCTCATGCTCGGGATCGATCACCGAATCCGGGCGATAGGTGGTGACGACATTGCCGGTCCAACCCGACGCGCGGATCGCCTTATGATGCGCCAGATCGTCGTCGGCCCCTTCTGTCGTGGCCAGCAGCTCGATATTGAACCGCTCGAACAGGGCGCGGGGGCGGAAGGCGGGCGTGGCGAGCGCCTCGCTGATCCGGTCATAATAATCGTCCGCGCTGCCGGCATCGAGCGCCCTGTCAAAGCCGAACACCTCGCCGAACACATGGTCCAGCCACATGGATGACGGCGTGCCGCGGAACAGATGATAATGGCTGGCAAACAGGCGCCAGGCGGCGCGGGGGTCGGTATCGGGCTTGCCGTCGCGGCGCGGCACGCCCAGATCGTCTAGTGACAGGCCTTGCGAATAGAGCATGCGGAACAGATAATGGTCCGGCGCCAGCAGCAGGTCGGTGGGGTTGGTCCAGGCTTCGTCATAGGCGAACCAGCTGGGATCGGTATGGCCATGCGGGCTGATGATCGGCAGCGCCTTCACCTCGTCATAGAGCGCCCGCGCAATGGCACGGGTGCCCGGCTCGGGCGGCAGCAGGCGGTCGGGGTGCAGCATCAGTTCGGCCATGTCTTTCTCCTTGGCGGCTGGTTACTTGCTTGTGCTAGCGCTGGCAACGGGATAATCGACGCACATGCTGAGCGAAAGGACGAACCGCCCCGATCCGCCGCACGCCCCTTCGCGCGGGCTGGCAACGCTGTCCGTCAGGGCGCGCCGGAAAAATAGGCGTTTACCTGTCTCACCCCTGTTGCACTTGAGCGGAATAGTCTCGCTTTTCAGCGTCTTGGCAATAGGAGCTGCGACGACATGCCACGCCGCCGACGCCGGGCTGTTGCAGAGCTTCCTCGACCCGCCGGCCGACGCCAAACCGATGATGCGCTGGTGGTGGTTCGGCCCCGCGCTGGACGAGGCGGAGCTGACCCGCGAGATCCAGGCGATGAAGCGCGGCGGCATCGGCGGAGTCGAGGTTCAGGCGGTCTATCCCATGTCCCCCGATACCGATGGCCTGCCACCGATGCGCCCGTTCCTGTCCGACCGCTTCCTCAAGGCGCTGCGCCACAGCGCGACGGTAGCGCGAGCGGAGGGCATGCGGATCGATGTGACGCTGGGCAGCGGCTGGCCCTTTGGCGGGCCGCATGTTCCGGTCAGCCAGGCCGCCGCCAGCATCCGCATGGAACGGCTCGCCGTCCCCGCCGACACGCAAAGCCTGACGCTGCCGGCGGTCGGTCCGGGCGAGCATATTCTGGCGGTGCGACTGGGCGATGAGGCGGCGACCGTGGCGCAGGGCATCGCCCGCTTCCCGGCCCATGCCGAACCGCGCGAGGCGCTGCTCTTCATCGCCGGCCGCACCGGGCAGCAGGTGAAGCGCGCCGCCGTCAGCGCGGAAGGCTTCGTCATCGACCATGTCAGCCCCGCCGCCGTCGCCAACCATCTGCGGCAGGTCGGCGAGCCGCTGCTGAGCGCCTTTGCCGGCCAGGCGCCGCCCGATGCGATCTTCTCCGACAGTCTGGAAGCCTATGGGTCGAGCTGGACCGACGACCTCCCCGCCGAATTCCGCCGCCGGCGCGGCTATGATCTGATGGCGCATCTGCCCGCCCTCTTCATCGACGGGCCGGACAGCGCGGGGGTTCGTTTCGACTGGGCGCTTACCCTCTCCGAACTGGTGGAGGAACGCTATCTCACCCCGATCGATCGCTGGGCGCGGGCGCGGGGCACGCGCTTTCGCGCGCAGGTCTATGGCTTTCCGCCGCCCATATTGTCGAGCCAGTCGCTGGTCGCCCTGCCCGAAGGGGAGGGGGAGGATTGGCGCAGCTTCACCTCGACCCGCTGGGCCACCTCGGCCGCGCATCTCTATGACAAGCCGGTCGTGTCCTCCGAAATATGGACCTGGCTCCATTCGCCCGCCTGGGCCGCGACCCCGCTCGACATGAAGATGGAGGCGGATCGTCACTTCCTCCAGGGCGTCACCCAGCTGGTCGGTCATGGCTGGCCCTATAGCCCGCCGCAGGCCGGCGAGCCGGGCTGGGCCTTCTACGCCGCCGCCGCGCTCAACGATCATAATCCCTGGTTTGGCGTCATGCCCGATGTCAGCCGCTATCTGCAGCGCGTCTCCTCCATGCTGCGGCAGGGGCGCCCCGCCAATAAGGTCGCGCTCTATCTGCCGATCGAGGATAGTTTCGCCGCCATGCGCCCGGCCAAGGCATCGGTGAATGAAGCGATGCACGCCCATCTGCCCGACCGGCTGATCGCGCAGATATTGGATGCGGGCCAGGGGTTCGACTTTATCGACTATGCAGCGGTGCGGGCCGGGCGGCTGAACCATCGGCTGCTCGTCCTGCCGCCGATGGAGCGGATCGACGCCCGCGCCTATCAGGCGATTGCGGACTGGCGCGCCAAGGGGGGCAAGATCGTCATGCTGGACAAGGCGCCGGACCGTTCCGGCGGGCTGCGCGACCGGCAGGACAGCGCGACCGTGGCCAATCTGTCGCGCCGGCTGCAACGGGCCGGAGTGACGCCGGTGGCGCCCGATCGGCTCGGTGCGGAGATCGACCGGCTGATCGGCGCCGACATGCGCCTTGCCCGGCCCGACCCCGCGCTGGGCTTCATCCGCCGGACGCTGGAGAGTGGCGACCTCTATTTCCTCGTCAACAGCGGCCCGAACCCGCTGCGCAACCGGGCGCGCTTTGAAGGCGGGGAGGGCGGCGGCAGCTGGTGGGATCCGATGACGGGGCGGCGCTGGTCCGCCGGCAGCGGCGATATCGACATCAGCCTCGCTCCCTATGAATCGCGGTTCCTCATCTTCGAGGCGGAGGCCGGCACGCCGGCGCAGGCAGCACCCGCCACCGCCGACAAAGCCCTGCCGCTCGACGCAGGCTGGACGCTGGAGATTGCCGGCCGCCCACCGCGCGCTGTGGATAGCTTCACCTCCTGGACGAAAGACCCGGCGCTTGCCCATTTCTCCGGCGAAGCCGTCTACCGCCGCACCCTGCGTATCGACAGCGGCGCGGCCGTCTGCCGCTCCCTCGACTTCGGCGATCCGCGCCCGCGCAGCCTCGATCCCGGCGCCCGTCCACAGGCGGCGGTGGAGGCGCCGGTGCGGGAGGCGGCCAGCATCTTCGTCAATGGGCGGCGGGTCGGCAGCCTGTGGGCGCCGCCCTATCGCATCGCCCTTGGCGACGCGCTGAAACCCGGCGACAACCGCATCGAGGTTCGCGTGGGCAACAGCATGCTCAATCGTCTCGCCGGCCAGCCTGCGCCCGATTATCGTTTGCTCAAGGCCCGTTTCGGCAGCCGATTCGAGCCGCAGGATGGGGAGCGAATCGCGGTGCAGCCGTCGGGCCTGACCCAGCCCGTCCGGCTGATCGAGCGCCCGGCGGGGCCGCAGGGCTGCGACTGAGGCAGGCGGTTCGCCGCGTCCCTGCCACGGCAGGCGGCCCAGTGCCGCCGTCCGCGCGGCGAACAGCGTCGGAACGGGATCGGCCTCCGGCCGTTCATCTCCTATTAAAGAAGCAGATAAAGGAGAGGATCGTGACGATGACGATGGCGCGCAGCAATAATCCTCCGCCGATATTCGGTATCGCCTTCGGACTGGCGCTGTCGGTGCAGCTCTGGTGCGTGGTAGCGGCTCTGTTGCTGAAAGTCGCTCTTTAAGTCATCGGCTTAGCCAGGGACTTGCGGCGCGCGGATGAGCGGCATGTCGCGCGGCTCGACCGGCGCGGCAGGATCATGCGCCGGCTCCCCCTCAGGCGCGCTGCGCGTCGGCATCAGCTTGCCGGTGCGCTTGTCCAGCGCCCTTGCGGTCATCACGTCCAGCACGGTCGCCCCGATCACGAATCCGGTCGCGCCCCAGAAGAAAGGCCGGCGGAAGGAGGAGCGGGCGGCAAGGCCCAGCGCCGCCAGATCCAGCGTATCGCCCAGCACCCGGTTCCAGACCCGCGTCGAATGCGCCGGTCCGGTCAGCAGCGCCGCGCCGGCCATGATCTCCCGCGCGCCGAACAGCCGCAATGTCGAGCGCGCCGTCCCATGGTCCTGCCCCAGCTTGCGCGCCAGCGGCCGCGCCTTGCCGATTTCCAGAAGCCCAAGAGCGATGGAGACATAGCCCAGGGCGGAACTGATGCGGGTGGCGTGCATGGCATTCTCCAGATCGGCAAAGGTGGATGAGCGGGCCCGGTTGCCCTGCCGGGCTCGGGCGGAAAGTCATGCAACGACGCGCCGGCGCTGTCGTTCCGCCGTTCCGACCGCCGGCAGGCCCTGCAAAACCGGCATGGATGCACAAAATGCAATCGACATCGCAGCCTTCGCATTTGTCAGACTAGAGGCGCACGGGCAAAGAGGACGGGCCTTTCAGGCATCCTCTCCTAAAAACTTTCAGGGGCCGGTCATCCGATCGGCCCCCTTTTTTTCGTCCCGGTCCTTTGCCTGCGGGAAAAATTTGGAGGATGATCCCCCGATTGCGCATCCAATTGCCGCGTCGCGCATTTCAGGGCAGCATTGCTGCGGGCAGTGCGAACAGGGAGTTGCTATCCATGAATGAGGGGCCGGAGAAATCCATCCACGCACGCGCCTATGAGATTTGGGAAAAAGAAGGCCGCCCCGAAGGCCGCGATCAGGATCACTGGCTGCGCGCGGAACAGGAAATAGCCGGCAAAAGCAGCGTCGAAAGCCCGATGCTGGAGAGCGAACCCACTTCGAGGGATGCGGCCAGCGCGGAACCCGCCTTCGACGCCGGTCCGGTCGCGCAGGACGCGCCGGAGACGCAGGTGCCCACCGACTCCCCCGTCCGGGCGGAGATCAGCCCTGCCGCGACCAGCGCCACTCCCGAACCCTCGTCATCGGCCAAAGGCGCAGCCCCCGCTGCCAAGCCTGCGAAAAGCCGGAGCGTTAAGGCAGGCGCCGCGTCCAAAGCGGCGGCCGAACCGAAAGCGGCCGCCAAGCCCAAGGCGCCGCGCAAGCCCAAGACGCCGAACGCCTGACCTCTCCTCCTTGCTGAAAGGCCGACATTGAGCCTTCTCCCCGATCGCCTCGAAGGCGGTTCACCCTATCCGCTGGGCGCGACATTTGACGGCCTGGGCGTCAATTTCGCTATCTTCTCCGCCAATGCCGAACGGATCGAACTGTGCCTGTTCGACCCCGCCGGCAAGCGTGAGATCGGGCGCTTTCCGCTGGAGGAATGTACGGACGAAGTCTGGCACGGCTATTTGCCCAATGCCCGGCCCGGCCTGCTCTACGGTTACCGCGCCTATGGTCCCTATGCGCCCGAAGAGGGGCATCGCTTCAATCCCAACAAGCTGCTGCTCGACCCCTATGCGCGGCGGCTGTCGGGGGCGCTGCGCTGGACCGATGCGCTGCACGGCTATCCGGTGCGCGGGCGGCGCGGCGATCTGGGCTTCGACAAGCGGGACAGCGCGCCGGCCATGCCCAAGGCGGTGGTGACGCACGATATTTTCGACTGGTCCCGCGATGTGCGGCCCAACACTCCCTGGTCGCAGACGGTCATCTACGAAGCCCATGCCAAGGGGCTGACCAAGCTGATGGAGCATGTGCCGCCGCAGGAGCGGGGCACCTTCGCCGGGCTGGCCCATCCGCGCGTCATCGCTCATCTCAAACGGCTGGGCGTCACCGCACTGGAGCTGATGCCGATCCACGCCTTCGTGCAGGATCGCTTCCTTCAGGAAAAGGGGCTGCGCAACTACTGGGGCTATAACAGCCTCAACTTCTTCACGCCCGAACCGAGCTATTTCTCGGGCGATACGCAGGATGAATTACGCGTCGCCGTCCGCCGCCTTCATGCCGCGGGGATCGAGGTGATCCTGGACGTCGTCTATAATCATAGCTGTGAGGGCAGCGAATTGGGGCCGACGCTCTGCTGGCGCGGGCTCGACAACGCGACCTATTACCGGCTGCTGCCCGACGATCCGCGCTATTGCCTGAACGACACCGGCACCGGCAACAGCTTCAACCTCAACCATGCTCGCGTCATTCAGATGGTGGCGGATTCGTTACGCTACTGGACCACCTCCTTCGGCATTGACGGCTTCCGCTTCGACCTGGGGCTGACGCTGGGGCGGACCGATCATGGGTTCGATCCCAATGCCGGTTTCTTCGACGTCTTGCGGCAGGACCCTATCCTCTCCCGCGTGAAGCTGATCACCGAGCCTTGGGATGTCGGCATGGGCGGCTATCAGCTCGGCAATTTCCCGCCCGGTTTCGCGGAATGGAACGACAAATATCGGGACACGGTGCGGCGTTACTGGCGCGGGGATTCAGGGCAGCGGGCGGACCTTGCCGCGCGGCTGTCCGGCTCGGGCGATCTGTTCGACCGCCGCGCCCGCCGCCCCTGGGCCAGCGTCAACTTCCTTACCAGCCATGACGGCTATACGCTCGCCGATCTCGTCTCCTATGAGGAGCGGCATAATGAGGCGAATGGCGAGGAAAATCGCGACGGCCATGACAATAATCTATCCCGCAACTGGGGCGCCGAGGGGCCGAGCGAGGATGACGGCATCCGGGCGACCCGCGCCAGCGTGCAGCGGGCGATGCTGGTGACGCTGCTGGCGTCGCTGGGCACGCCGATGCTGGTCGCGGGCGACGAGTTCGGTCGGACCCAGGGCGGCAATAATAATGCCTATTGTCAGGATAATGCGATCAGCTGGGTCGACTGGTCGCTGCTCGAAAGCGACGATGGCAAGGCGCTGTGCGATTTCGTCGCCCGCCTGACGGCATTGCGCCGCGATCATGCACTGCTGCGCGCGCCCGCCTTCCTCCATGGTGACGCGACGCCGGGGCAGGGCGTCAGCGATCTGGAATGGTGGGACGAACGCGCCCAGCCGCTTTCGTCCGACGACTGGCATAATCCCGAAGCCCGCGCCCTGTCGATGCGCCGGGCGGCGCTGCGGGAGGATGGTGCGATTGAGGCGATCAACCTGCTGCTCAACAGCGGCGAGGAGCCGATCCACTTCCAGCTGCCCGGCCCCTTTGTCGAGCGCCGGCTGCTCGCCGACAGCGCCCGGCCGGAGGCGGAGGGCGAGGAAATCGGCGATGACTATGCGCTCGCCCCGCATAGCGCCGCGCTGATCCTGTCGGTGACGGACGCGCCGGCATGAACGCGCCGCTCTGGGGGCCGCGCCTGCTGCCTGGTGGCGAGACGCTGTTCCGCCTCTGGGCACCCGGTTGCGCCAGCCTGGAGCTTGACCTCGACGGCGCGCGCCAGCCGATGCAGCGGACCGAGGATGGCTGGTTCAGCGCGCGGGCGGTGGCGCCGCCGGGCACGCGCTACCGCTTTCAGTTGGAAGACGGCTTGAGCGTCCCCGATCCCGCCTCCCGCCTGCAATCAGGCGGGGTTCATGGCTGGAGCGTGGTGACCGCGCCCGACGATCATCGCTGGCGCCATGCCGAATGGCAGGGACGCCCGTGGACCGATACGGTCATCCAGGAAATCCATGTCGGCACCGCCGGTGGCTTCCTTGCCCTTATCGACGATCTGCCGCGGCTGGCGGGGCTGGGCATCACCGCCATCGAACTCATGCCGGTGGGGGCCTTTGGCGGCGCGCGCAACTGGGGCTATGATGGCGTCCTGCCCTATGCGCCGGCCGAAAGCTATGGCCCGCCCGCCGCGCTGAAGGCGCTGGTCGATGCGGCGCATGGCCATGGGCTGATGGTCTTCCTCGACGTCGTCTACAATCATTTCGGGCCCGACGGTAATTATCTGGGCGCCTATGCCGCCGACTTTTTCAATGCCGATGCACAAACCCCCTGGGGCGGCGCGGTGGCGGTGGAGCAGCCGCCGGTCGCGGCCTTCTTCCTCGAAAATGCGCTGATGTGGCTCAACGACTATCGGTTCGACGGGCTGCGGTTCGATGCTGTCCATGCGATCGGCAACCCCGCCTTTCTCGACCGGCTGGCGCGCGCGATCCGGGCGGCGGTGGAGCCGGGCAGGCATGTCCATCTGGTTCTGGAAAACGAGGAAAATGACGCTGGGCGGCTGACCTCGGGCCTCTATGACGCACAGTGGAATGATGATTTCCACAATGTGCTGCATGTGCTGCTGACCGGCGAGACGAGCGCCTATTATGCCGATTTTGCCGAGCGTAGCACGGAGCGGCTTGCCCGCTGCCTGGAACAGGGTTTCATTTATCAGGGCGAGGAGTCGGTGGATCGGCCCGGCCACAGGCGCGGCACGGCGAGCGGCCATCTGACGCCGAGCCGCTTCGTCTCCTTCCTGCAAAATCACGATCAGGTCGGCAACCGCGCCATGGGGGAACGGCTGACGAGCCTCACCGACCCCGCCCGCCTGCGCGCCGCGACGGCGCTGCTGCTGCTCTGCCCGCAAGTGCCGCTGCTCTTCATGGGCGATGAATATGGCGCCCGCACGCCCTTCTATTTCTTCACCGATTTTCATGATGAACTGGCCGACGCGGTGCGCGAAGGGCGCCGCCGCGAATTCGCCCGGTTCGAGGCTTTCAGCGATCCTGCCGCGCGCGAGCGCATTCCCGATCCCAATGCGATGACGAGCTTCCAGGCATCGCGGCCGGAGCGGCCGGCCGATGCCGACGCGTGGGAAGCGCTCTATCGCGGGCTGCTCGACCTGCGCGCCCGGTTCATCGCGCCGCGTCTGGCGCGGGCCTGGTCGCTGGGCGCTGATGTGCTGGGCGAGGGGGCGGTGCGCGCGCGCTGGTGCATGGCGGACAAGGCGATGCTGACCATCGCCATCAATCTGGGCGAGCGGTTCGCG
>DAMDPH010000102.1:0-11685 GCA_032082785.1 Sphingobium sp.
GCCGCCTGCGATACCGCGCTCGGCTGGCTCGCCCTTACCGACAAGGCGCTCTATGCCGCCAAGCGCAACGGCCGCAACCGGGTGGAGTGCGCGCAGGCCGCGCCGCCCGACGCCGGCTAAGCGCACGCGCCCCCTACCCTTTTGCGCGGCGGCCCGGTAGAGAGGCCGCTTCGTTCGCGCCCCGGTGCGGCGGCGCGGACGATAAGGGACAGGCGAAGCAGGATCCGGTCGATGCGATCGGATCCCGCGCCGAAGCAAGGGCAGACGAGTGGCACGCGAAATCACCGGATTCTCCAACCCGCTGGTAAAGCGCGTCCGCAGCCTGCGGGAAAAGAAATATCGCAAGGCCGAGGGGCTGTTCCTGGCGGAGGGGCTGCGCATCCTGACGGAGGCGCGCGAGGAAGGCGTGCTGCCCGAAATGCTGTTCCATGCCGGATCGTCCCACCCGCTCGCCGCCGATCTGATCGCGGCGATGGAGGCGGCGGGCGGCGATGTGATCGAAACCACGCCTGACATTCTCTCGAAGATTTCGGGCAAGGATAATCCACAGGCGGTGGTCGGCGTCTATCGCGACCGGCTGACCCCGCTGGAGCAGCTGGACCGGAACCGCGCCGACATCTGGATCGTCGCCCAGTCGCTGCGCGACCCCGGCAATCTGGGCACCATATTGCGCACCGGCGATGCGGTGGGCGCCGGCGGCCTCATCCTGATCGACGATTGCGTCGATCCCTTCTCCGTGGAGTCGGTGCGGGCCAGCATGGGCGCGCTCTTCACCCAGTCGATCAGTCTGGCGCGCTGGGACGAATTTCTGCCCTGGCTGCGGCAGGGGCCGGGCGAGCTGATCGGCACCAGCCTCAAGGCGCAGCAGGATTATCAGGAGCCGCTTTATGCCAGCCCGGCCTTCCTCCTCGTCGGCAATGAGGCGCAGGGCCTGCCCGAAGCCTATGAGGCGCAATGCGACCAGCTGGTGAAGATGCCGATGCGGGGCAAGGCCGACAGCCTGAACGCGGCCGTGGCCTGCGCGGTCATGGCCTATGAATTGCTCAATCAGAAGCGTAGGGCGTAGGACATCGGCGTCCGGCCGGCGGCAGCCGGCGCGACGGGCCGGGGGCGAAGGATGGACAAGACGATGAGCGGCATGGGCGAAATGTGGCGGCACAAGCGGGTGCTGACCGCCAGTCTGGTCGGCACGGCGGTCGAATTTTACGACTTCTATATCTATGCCACCGCCGCCAGCCTGATCTTTCCCGCGCTCTTCTTCCCCTCCTCCTCGCCCACGGCGCAGCTTATGGCCTCCTATGGCAGCCTGGCCCTCGCCTTTTTCGCGCGGCCGCTGGGGGCGGCGGTATTCGGCCATTATGGCGACCGCATCGGCCGCAAGGCGACGCTGGTGACGTCGCTGATGCTGATGGGCGCCTCGACGCTCGCCATCGGTTTCCTGCCGACCTATCAGAGCATCGGCTGGCTGGCGCCGCTGATCCTGTGCATCCTGCGGTTCGGTCAGGGCTTTGGCCTGGGCGGCGAATGGGGCGGCGCGGCGCTGCTGGCGGTGGAGAATGCGCCGCCGGGCTGGCGCGCGCGGTTCGGCATGTTCCCGCAGCTGGGCGCACCGGTCGGCTTCATCGCCGCCAACGGCCTGTTCCTGATATTGGGCGCGACGCTGAGCGAGGCGGATTTCCTCGCCTGGGGCTGGCGCCTGCCCTTCATCGCCAGCGCGGTGCTGGTCATCCTGGGCCTGTGGGTGCGGCTGAAGCTGAGCGAGACGCCGGAATTCGCGGCGGCCAAGGCAGAGGCGCCGCCGCCGGCCGTGCCGCTCGCCACCATGTTCGCCAACCATATGGGCGCGGCCGTCGCCGGCACCTTCGCGGTGGTGGCCTGTTTCGCGGTCTATTATATCGCGACCGCCTTTGCGCTGGGCTATGGCACCACCACGCTCGCCATCGACCGGGAAAGCTTCCTGGCGATCCAGCTAGGCGCGATCCTGTTCATGGCGGTCAGCATCATCCTGGCCGGATGGTGGGCGGACCGGACCAGCCCGACCCGCGTGCTCGCCTGGGGCTGTGTGGGGACGGTGGCGATGGGGCTGGTCTTCGGCCCCGCCATCGGCACCGGGGCGCTGCTGCCGATCTTCCTGATCCTAAGCCTCGCGCTGTTCCTGATGGGCTTCATCTACGGGCCGCTGGGCGCCTATCTGCCCGCGCTCTTCCCCATCCAGCTCCGCTATACCGGCGCCTCCTTCGCCTTCAATCTGGGCGGCATCATCGGCGGCGCGCTCGCCCCGATCGTCGCCACCTGGCTGATCGCGGTGCAGGGGGTGGCGCTGGTCGGCCTCTATATGTCGCTGGCGGCGGCGATCAGCCTGGGCGGCCTGTGGTGGACCAGCCGGGCAGAGGCGCGGACGCCGGGCTGACGGGCGGCGCGCTGAGGGCGTCGAGCCTCAAAGGAAAACCGTTGGGGCTGAGCGTGTCGAAGCCTTGCCCCGATCCAGCGCAGCCTGCCTTAACTGCTACAGGGGTGAGACATATAAACGCCTATTTGCAGCGAGACGCCCCACCATGCGCCCGCGAATAGGAATAGGATGATTTGCTCTGCTTTCTCAGCAGGTTACGTGAAACTCTCTGAACCGCGCCCATGAAAAAAGGCGGCAGCCCTTGCGAGCCACCGCCTTTTGTCTCTCCGCCTGGGCGATCCGGTTGGATCAGGCCTCGGTGCGGACTTCGCGACGTTCGGCGATGCGCGCACGCTTGCCGGTACGACCACGCAGATAATAGAGCTTCGCACGACGCACGACGCCACGACGGACGACGGTGATCGAGTCGATGTTGGGCGAGTAGAGCGGGAATACGCGCTCCACGCCTTCACCGAACGAAATCTTGCGCACGGTGAAGTTGCTGCCCATGCCCTTGTTCGAACGGGCGATGCAGACGCCTTCGAAATTCTGGACGCGGCTCCGGTCGCCTTCGACGACCTTCACGCCGACGCGCAGCGTATCGCCGGGACGGAAATCGGGGATTTCCTTGGCGAGCGCCGCAATATTCTCAGCCTCGATCTGCTGGATGAGGTTCATCTGACTTCAATCCTTCGTTTCGCGTTGCGCACCAGAGGGCGGCTGGTCCCGAACGCCGATATGACGTTCCCAAAGGTCCGGCCGCCTTAGCCGTGTATCATCCTCCGCCCTTTGTTTCCGCCAGGCGGCGATCCGCGCATGATCCCCCGATCGCAACACTTCGGGGATCATGAGCCCCTCCCATTCGACTGGTCGGGTATAATGGGGATATTCGAGAAGGCCCGTTTCAAACGACTCCTCAACCCCGCTGGAAGCGGCGCCCATTACACCGGGAAGCAGCCGGATGCAAGCATCCAGCAGCATCAGCGCCCCCATCTCGCCGCCCGACAGGATGATGTCACCCATGCTGACCTGCTCGACCGGCCGGCCCTCGAAAATACGCTCGTCAAAGCCTTCGAACCGGCCGCACAACAGGGTGACGCCCGGCCCCTGCGCCAGGTCGCGGACGCGGCGCTGGGTGATCGGCGCGCCGCGCGGCGTCATCGCCAGCACCGGCAGGTCGGGCCGCTGCGCCAGCGCATGATCGAGCGCCTTGGCCAAAATGTCGGCGCGCAGCACCATGCCCGCGCCGCCGCCCGCCGGCGTATCATCGACGGTGCGATGCCGGTCGGTGGCGAAGTCGCGAATGTGGATGGGATCGCACGCCCATTTCCCCTGGCCCAGCGCGCGCCCGGCAAGCGAAACCCCCAGCGGACCGGGGAACATCTCAGGATAGAGGGTCAATATCTGCGCGGTAAAACTCATCGGCCGCCGCCTATCCTATTTCGCCGGCAGGGGGAACTTGGGAATATGCTTTCGGACGCAGCGCGGGAGCGGGCCGGTGCAGGGACGAAAGGCGCGTATCGCGCGCCTTTCCCGACAGAGAGCCGCTCAGGGCGCGACCGGCGTCAGCGTCAGTTCCTGAATCTGCGCCGTCGCCGTGGGGGCCAGCAGCACCCGCCCCTCCAGCCGCCCGCCCGCGCAGGACCAGAGGAAACGGCCGGACAGGCGGCCGGTGGCGGTGACCGGCGCGGCGGTTTCGCACGGGCCGACTTCCCCGCGCAGATCGGCGAGCTTTCGCTTCCACTGGGCCGCGTCGCTGTCCATCAGCATGTTCATCGCCAGCCGGTCCTTGGCGGCCAGCACATCGCCCGCCGCATAGATCCGCCCCGCGGCGGCATAGGCGTCGGCCAGCAGCGGCGAGACGGCCACGCTCCGCCCGGTCAGCGCGCCGGCCTTGTGCAGGATCATGGCCGCGTCCCAGACCGGGCCGCTGCCGCCATTATAGGTGCGGTTGGTGAAGACGAAGAGGCCGATGCCATGGTCGGGCAGCAGCAGCACATGGCTGCCATAGCCGGGATAGCCGCCGCCATGGAACAGGGTGAGGCCAAGGTCGCAATCCTGCGCCACCCGCATCCCGAAACCATAAGCCGACGCCTGCCGGCACGCGCTCGCGCCGCTGCGGCCGTTGCGCTGGGCAAGGCTGAGGAAGTTGCTGCCCTGCGCCAGCATCCGCACCGATGCCCGGCCGACCGGCCCGCTTTCCGCCCCGTCCCGCGCCGGCCAAGCGGACAGAAGGAAAGACATCCAGCGGGCATAGTCGGTGGCGCTGGTCTGAAGGCCGCCCATGGCACCGAAAGCGCCATGCGCCATATCCGGCTCGCGCAGCCAGCGCCCCGCCTGCCACCGATAACCCAAGGCGCGGCGCGCAACCGGCCACTCACTCACTTCATAGCCGGTCGATGTCATGCCGAGCGGCGTCAGCAGCGATCGCTCCACATAGGTGCGATAGGGCATGGCCGAAACATTGGCGATGATCCGCCCGAGCAGCGCATAGCCGAAATTGCTATATTCATAGCGGCTGCCCGGCGCGCTGCTGAACGGCACGCCCTGCGCCAGCATGCGGGTGAAGTCGGCTTCGGGCAGCGGCGTCTGCCGGTCGCCCCACGGATTGTCATCGACAAAGCCGGCGCTGTGGGTCAGGAGGTCGCGGATACGGATGTGCGGGGCGTCGATGGTGGGATAGGTCCAGCCGCGCATTTCGGGGACATAAAGCTCCGCCGGGTCGTCCAGCGACAGCTTCCCCTCTTCCCGCAGCTTGAGGATGGCGAGCGCGGTGAAGGCCTTGGTCATGGACGCGATGCGGAACAGGCTGTCGGGCGTGACCGGGCGCTTCGCCTCCAGTTCCTGCGTGCCCAGCCCCCTCACATGGACGAGGCGGCCGTTGGCGACGATGCCATAGACGAGGCCCGGCGCATGGCTGTCCTTCTGGAAATCGACGAACAGCCGGTCGATCGCGGGGATGGATGCGGCAATCGGATCGGCATCGGCCGCCCGCGCGATGGACGGCGCCCAGAGCAGCAGGGCGAGCAGCAGCAGAAATTGTCTCATCGGGTCCAGTCCTCGACACGCAGGCCGGAAATGTCGGCGAAGTCGGCGATGTTGCGGGTGACGAGCGTCAGATCGGCGGCGACGGCCTGCGCCCCGATCAGCCGGTCCAAACTTTTGCGGCGGACGCCGACATGGCGAACGATCCGGCCATAGGCGATGGCCGCCTGCTCATCGAACGGCAGCACGATCAGCGGCGCGAGAAAGGCATCCACGCGTCGCGCGTCTCCGGCGGGGTCGCTCGACCGGCTGCTGCCGACCCGCAATTCCGCCGCCGTTATGGCCGACAAGGCGAAGCTGCCGAACGCCTCGCCCATGCGGGTGACGAGCCGGTCACTGCGGCCTAGCAGAAAATCGATGCAGACATTGGTGTCGAGCAGGAAAGCCAGCGCCATCAGGCGACGGCGGAGCGTTTGTCGCCCGCTTCCCAGTCGCGCTCCTCTTGTTCGGTATCGCCACGGCCGGACGCCATGAAGTCGGGGGACATCGCCCCGAACAGGTTCAGGAAAGCCTGTTTGGCGTCATCCTGTTTCCAGAAGGAGAAACTGCCATCCTCATGCGGGACAAGGACGATCTCGTCGCCCTCGGCAAAGCCCAGCGCCTTCGGCAGGCGCAGCGCCGCCGAATTGCCCGACTTGAAAACCTTGGCGCGATATTCCTTACCCATCATCGCCTCCGTATATACGAATTGTATATACTAGCCGACGAACGCCGCGTCAATGACCGCGCGGCCGTCTTCCAGCGTGACCGCCTGCATGGGGGCCATGAAGCGCTTGCCGCGCTTGCCGTCGACGGGGGGGCGTTCGACTTCGATCACGTCGCCGGCGCCGAAATTCTCGATCGCCACCAAAGTGCCGAGCGGTTCGCCGCTGCTGGAGACGCAGGGCAGGTCGATCAGGTCGACATGATAATATTCCCCCTCGCCCAAGGGCGGGAGGGCGGATCGCGGGACGGTGAGTTCCGTGCCGCGCAGTGCTTCGGCGGCGGTGCGGTCGCCGATTTCGGCGAAGCGCGCGACCGCGCCGTTAGGGCCGGGGCGCACCGACTTGAGCGTCAGCACGCGCCCGGCCGCCGCGAAGCTCTTATAGGCGCGAAGGCTTTCCGCCCCCTCGCCAAACAGCTTCAGACGGACCTCGCCCGCCACACCATGCGCGCCGATGATCGCGGCCAGCGTGACGGGCTTGTCGGTCAAGGGGTTCAGCCTTCGGCCTGCTCGGCGGCGGCCTCTTCAGCGGGCGCTTCGGCAGCGGGCGCTTCTTCGGCCGGCGCGTTGGCGGCTTCGGCGGCAGCCTTGGCGGCTTCCTCGGCTTCGGCGATCTTGGCGGCGCGCTCTTCGGCGCGATCCTTGGCCTTCTGACCCGGCTCAGCCTTCTTCGGGTTGTTGCGCGCGGTGCGCTCCTTCACGCCGGCGGCGTCGAGGAAGCGGGCGACGCGATCGGTCGGCTGCGCGCCGACGGCGACCCAATGCTTGGCGCGCTCGACGTCGAGCACGACGCGCTTTTCGTCATCCTTGGCGAGCAGCGGGTTGAAGCTGCCGATGCGCTCGATGAACGCGCCGTCGCGGGGCGAGCGGCTGTCGGCGACGACGATGCGATAATAAGGGCGCTTCTTCGAACCGCCGCGCGAGAGACGAATGGACGTTGCCATGATATTCTACCTTCCTACTCAAAAACGATAATCAACGGGGAAACCATCCTGCCGGGCCGCGCCCGGCCGATGGGTCATTTCTTCATGAACTTGTCGAAACCGGGCGGCAGTTTGGGCATGTCGCCGCCGGACAGGCCGGGCATACCGCCCGCACCGCCAAGACCGCCCATGCCCCCGGCGCCGCCGAGCATTCCGCCCAGGCCGCCGCCGGCGAACATCTTGCCCAGCCCCTTGAGGCCGCCCATCTTGCGGATCTTCTTCATCGCCGTTTCCATTTCCTGATGCATTTTCAGGAGCCGGTTCACTTCCTGCACCGTGGTGCCGCTGCCCTTGGCGATGCGGATCTTGCGCTTGGCGTTGATGAGCGCGGGCTTTTCCCGCTCCTTGGGGGTCATGGAGCCGATCATCGCGTCGAGATGGATCAGCGCCTTGTCGCCGGTGCCATTATTGGCCATCGCCGCCTGCGCCTTTTTCAGGCCGGGGATCATCGCGGCCAGCGCGCCCAGACCGCCCATGCGGCGCATCTGATTGAGCTGCGCGCGCAGGTCGTTCATGTCGAACTGACCCTTGGCCATCTTCTTGGCCAGCTTGTCGGCTTCCTCGGCGTCGATCGTCTCCGCCGCCCGCTCGACCAGGCTGACGACATCGCCCATGCCCAGGATGCGCTGCGCAACGCGGGCGGGATGGAAAGGCTCGATCGCGTCGAGCTTTTCGCCGGTGCCGGCAAATTTGATCGGCCGGCCGGTGACCGCGCGCATCGACAGCGCCGCACCGCCGCGCGCATCGCCGTCCATGCGGGTCAGCACCACGCCGGTCAGCGGCACCTGCGCGGTGAAGCTGTTGGCGACATTGACGGCGTCCTGACCGGTGAGCGAGTCGACCACCAGCAGGATTTCGGCCGGGTTCGCCACGTCGGCGACCGCCTTCATCTCGTCCATCAGCGCCTGATCGACGTGCAGGCGGCCGGCGGTGTCGAGCATGACCACGTCGAAGCCCTGCAGCTTCGCCGACTGGAGCGCGCGGCGGGCGATGTCGACCGGCTGCTGCCCGGCGACGATCGGCAGGGTCGCGACATCGGCCTGCTGGCCAAGCACGGCGAGCTGCTCCTGCGCGGCAGGACGCTGGACGTCGAGCGACGCCATCAGCACCTTCTTGCGGTCCTTGTCCTTGAGCCGCTTGGCGATCTTGGCGGTGGAGGTCGTCTTGCCCGACCCCTGCAGACCCACCATCATCACCACGGCGGGCGGCGACACGTCGATCAGCAGTTCGGAGGTTTCCGATCCCAGAACGGCGGTAAGCGCGTCATTGACGATCTTCACCACCTGCTGGCCCGGCGTCACCGACCGCAGCACATTCTGGCCGACCGCCTGTTCGGTCACATCGTCGACGAACTGGCGCACCACCGGCAGCGCGACGTCCGCCTCCAGCAGCGCGATTCGCACTTCGCGCATGGCGGCGCGGACATCATCCTCCGTGAGCGCACCGCGCCCCCGCAGCTTGTCGAATACGCCGCCCAGGCGATCGCTTAGCGAATCGAACATCATCACCTCATATCGGGCCGAAACCCGCAAGATTCCTGCGCCCTGCCAAACGACAAAATCGCCGGCGGGCGAAACCTCGCCGGCCAGCGTCCATCCGATGCCCCGTGCGGGCGCTCCTGGATCTGTCAGGGTTCGAAGACGGCATGCCGCTCCGATTGCAGCGCGCCCATAGCGCAGGATGGGGCGGGATGCAACCGCTACGGGCCGTCCGCGTCCGCCGCCGCCGGCCCCGCACGGGACGGGCGCCGGGCGACGCAGCCCTTGCACATCCCGCCGCTTTGCGCCAGCTATGCCGGTTTCCACGCAAAGGGGGGAGCGAGATGAGCTGGACACGCCGCAAGCCGATGGAGGCGATGACGCCGGGCGACGATGGCCCGCGCATGGCCCGCACCCTGTCCTGGCCGCATCTGCTGGCGCTGGGCGTCGGCGCCATCGTGGGCACCGGCATTCTGACGCTGATCGGCGTGGGCGCCGACCGGGCCGGCCCGTCCGTGCTGCTCTCCTTCGCCATTGCCGGCGCGATCTGCGCCTGCGCGGCGCTCGCCTATGCCGAATTGTCGACGATGATGCCGGCGGCGGGCAGCGCCTATAGCTATAGCTATGCGGTGCTGGGCGAAGGCATCGCCTGGATCGTGGGGTGGAGCCTGATCCTCGAATATTCGCTGGTGGTGTCGACCGTGGCGGTCGGCTGGTCCGGCTATGCCGGGCCGCTGCTGACCCCGCTGGGCTTTCCGGCGGCGCTGACGCAGGGGCCGGAGCTGGGCGGCATCATCAACCTGCCCGCCATCTTCATCATCGGCGTGGTGGCGGCGATGCTGATGTTCGGCACGCGCGAAAGCGCCCGGCTCAACACCGTGCTGGTGCTGATCAAGATCGCGACGCTCAGCCTGTTCGTGGCGGTCGCCCTGCCCGCCTTCGACGCGCAAAATCTCGAACCGTTCATGCCCTTCGGCTTTGCCAAGTCGGTCAGCCCCGACGGCGTCGAGCGCGGCGTGATGGCGGCGGCGGCGATCATCTTCTTCGCCTTCTACGGCTTCGACGCCATTTCGACGGCGGCGGAGGAAACCAAGAATCCCGACCGCGACCTTGCCATCGGCATCGTCGGGTCGCTGGTGGTCTGCACGCTCATCTATGTGCTGGTGGCGGCCGCCGCCATCGGCGCCATGCCCTTCACCCGCTTTGCCGACAGCCCAGAGCCGCTGGCGCTGATCCTGCGCGAAATGGGCCAGGGCGGCGTCGCCCGCGTCGTCGCCATCGCCGCCGTCATCGCCCTGCCCACCGTGCTGCTGGGCTTCCTCTATGGCCAGAGCCGCATCTTCCTGGTGATGGCGCGCGACGGCTTCCTGCCGCAGGGGCTGGCACGCATCTCCAAGCGCGGCACGCCGGCCCGGATCACGATGGTGACGGCGGTGCTGGTCGCCGTCATCGCCGGGGTGCTGCCCATCGATGAGATCGCCGCGCTGGCCAATGCCGGCACGCTGATCGCCTTCACCGCGGTGGGCCTGTGCCTGCTCGTCCTGCGCCGCCGCGCGCCCGATCTCAAGCGCCCCTTCCGCACGCCGGGTGCCTGGGCCGTGGGGCTGGGCGCGATCGGCGGCTGTGCCTATCTGTTCATCAGCCTGCCGCTGACCACCATCCTCGCCTGCTTCGCCTGGAATGCGATCGGCCTGCTGGTCTATATTCTCTACGGCCAGAAGCGCGCGGCGGCGGCGCAATAGGGTTGCTGAAAATCAGGGACGTCAGGCAGCGAGCGGCCTGACGTCCAGTTGGTCGGCATGGGCGCGCGCCACGGCCAGATCATGCGCTATCTGCATGCGCATCAGCGTATCGGCATCGATCCCGAATAGCTTCTCGAACCGGATAGCCATGTCCGCCGTCAAACCCTGCCGCCGGTTGAGCAAGCGGCTGACGGTCTGACGAGTCACGCCCAGATGATCGGCGAGATTGCCGACGCTGAGGCCGTGCGGCTCGACCATCTCCGACTTCAGCCACGCACCCGGATGAACGGCAAGAGAGCCATGCATCTTAAGCGCTGTCCTCATCCGTCTCTCCTACCGTTCGGGCTGAGCCTGTCGAAGCCCCGTCCTTTTCCTTCGTCCGGGCAAGGCAGCTGATCTCCGTCCAGTCGCTTCTCACCAGCGCCAGTTTCTTCGCCCGACTCCAGCCCTTCAATCGTCGCTCCATCTCCAGCGCCTCAGCTCGGGTGGAGAAGCTTTCCGACCAGATCAGTTTAACCGGTAGGCGGGACGCGGTGAAGCCGGGGATCGCGCCTTGCTCATGTTGCCCGATCCGGCGCTCGAGATCGTCGCTATGGCCAACATATAACGCGCCGCCGTTGCAATGAAGCATGTAGGTCCAGAAAGGCACGGGAGGAGGAAAACATAAGGACAGGCCTTCGACAAGCTCAGGCCGAACGGGGATCGGCAACCGCCCCCCCTTCCACTGGCCTTTTCCCCCCGCGCGCACTACAGGACCGGCCATGGGACGTTTTTCGAAAATGCATGGGCTGGGCAATGATTTCGTCGTGATCGACGCGCGCGCGCAGTCGGTGGCGATGACGGCGACGCGCGCCCGCGCCATTGCAGACCGGCATGCCGGCATCGGCTGCGATCAGCTGATCCTGATCGGCGCGGCCGAGGATGCCGATGTGTCCATGCAGATTTTCAATGCCGACGGCAGCGAGGTCGAGGCGTGCGGCAATGCGACCCGCTGCGTGCCGCTGTTCGTCGGCCGCGACGTGCGGATCCGCACCAAGGCGGGGCTGCTCGACGCCCGCATGGTGGACGGCGGCGCCAGCGTCGACATGGGCGCGCCGCGCTTCGACTGGGATGCCATCCCGCTCGCCTATGCGATGGACACGCTGTCGATGAGCGCCAGCTGGGAGGATCTGCCCGCCCCCGCCGCCGTCAATGTCGGCAACCCGCATGTCATTTTCTTCGTCGAGGATCTGGACGCGGTGGAGGTCGAGCGGCTGGGGCCGCTGATCGAGCATGACCCGCTGTTCCCCGCCCGGATCAACGTCAATTTCGCCCAATATCTGGGCGATAACCGCATTCGCCTGAT
>DAMDPH010000103.1:0-11628 GCA_032082785.1 Sphingobium sp.
ATCGGCCAAGGCATCGCTGGACCTCGCGCAGGCGGGCATCCGCACCGCGCAGGCGAGCCGGGGCGCCGCCAGCGGCCAGCTGGCCGCCAATGAGGCGCTGGTGCAGGGATCCACGGTGGAAACCGATCCGGCGGTCATGGCCGCCAAGGCGCAGCTGCAATCCGCGCGGCTCAATCTCGACCGCTCGATCATCCGCGCACCCATCGACGGCGTCGTCACCAAGCGACAGGTGCAGGTCGGCCAGCGCGTGGCGCAGGGCAGCCCGATCATGAGCATCGTTCCGCTCAACCAGCTTTATGTCGACGCCAATTTCAAGGAGCGGCAGCTGCGCGAGGTGCGCATCGGCATGCCCGCGACGGTTACGTCCGACCTATATGGCGGCGACGTCGTCTATCATGGCAAGGTGATCGGTTTTTCCGGCGGCACCGGGTCGTCCATGTCCCTGATCCCGGCCCAGAATGCGACGGGCAACTGGATCAAGGTGGTGCAGCGCCTGCCGCTGCGGATCGAGCTGGACCCCAAGGAGCTGGCGGCGCATCCGCTGCGCGTGGGCCTCTCCATGGAGGTCGAGATCGACCTTTCCGACCGATAAGGATCAGACAGGATGAGCGGCGAGGACGACATCTTCACGCGGCTCTCGCCGCGCAGCCGGACGCTGGCGGGGCTGGTGCTGGCCATGAGCAATTTCATGGTCGTGCTGGACCTTACCATTGCTAATGTTTCCGTGCCGCATATCGCCGGCAACCTCGGCATTTCGCCCGATCAGGGGACGTGGATCATCACATCCTATGCGGTGGCGGAGGCGATCTGCGTGCCGCTGACCGGATGGCTGGCGCAGCGGTTCGGCGTGGTGAAGATGTTCATCTGGTCGATGATCGGCTTCGGCATCTTCTCGGTCCTGTGCGGCATGTCGATGACGCTGGGCATGATCGTCGCCTGCCGCATCGGCCAGGGGCTGTGCGGCGGTCCAATCATGCCGATGTCGCAGACGCTGCTGATGCGCATCTTCCCGCCAGAGGCGCGGCCCAAGGCAATGGGCCTGTGGGCGATGACGACGCTGCTCGGCCCGGCCATGGGGCCGATCATCGGCGGCTATATCAGCGACAATTGGAGCTGGCACTGGATCTTCTTCATCAACCTGCCGATCGCGGTACTGTGCGTCCTGTCGGCCATGGCGATGCTGCGCCCGGTGGAGACGGAAACGGCGCGCGTGCCGATCGACAAGGTGGGGCTGGCGCTGCTGGTCTTCTGGATCGGCTGCCTTCAGATCATGCTGGATATCGGCCGCGACCATGACTGGTTCGGCGATCCGCTGATCGTCGTGCTGGCGGTCCTCGCCGCCGTCGGCTTCCTCGTCTTCATCATCTGGGAATTGACGGAGGAGCATCCGGTCGTCGATCTGCGGGTGTTCCGCCATATCGGCTTCAGCTCGGGCGTATTCACGCTGGCGCTCGGCTTTGGCGCCTATTTCGCCGGCATCGTCGTCATCCCGCAATGGTTGCAGATGTCGATGGGCTATACCGCGACCTGGGCCGGCATCGTCACCGCCTTCACCGCCATGGCGGCCTTGATGGTCGCGCCGCTGGCCGCCCGTTTCATGGGCAAGGTCGATCCGCGCATCATGATTTCGGGCGGTGTCTTCTGGCTCGGCCTCATGACCTTGTGGCGCGCGCACTGGACCAGCGGCGTCGATTTCTGGACGATGGCGGCGCCGCAGTTCATCCAGGGCTTCGCCATGCCCTTCTTCATGATCCCGCTGACGACGCTGACGCTGGGGTCGGTGCTGCCCAAGGAGATGGCGTCGGCGGCGGGCTTGCAGAATTTCCTGCGCACCATGGCCATCGCCATCGCGACATCGCTGGTGCTGACCGGCTGGGGCGATTCGCAGCGCGTGTCCCGCAACGAACTGGCCGGCGTGTTGCAGCCGCAGGACGTACAGGCGAAGCTCAGTGCGATGGGCATGTCCACCGACCAGATCCGGGAAGTCATCTCCAACCTTGTCGAGCGGGAGGCGATCGCGATCTCGGTCGACTATGTCTTCTTCGTCTCGGCTATCGTGCTGTTCGCTGCCGCCGCCATCGTCTGGCTGGCGCCGCGCCCCACCGGCAAGGTGGATACGTCCGCCGCGCACTGATCCGCTCATGATGCTGTGCCGATTGACGCGGCGCAGCATCGCCGCCACAGGGAGCGGTGATTCGGTTGTATCGGATCGCCGCTCTATTTTCCTTTGTTCGCCGTGATTTGCACCCCGGTGGATGGCTGGACAATGGTCGACGGCGCGACAGAGGCGGGATGATATGCGAATCGTCATCATCGATGACAGCGGGTTGCGGGCGACGGTCCTGGAGGAGGGACTGCGCGATGCGGGCTATGACGATATCCACATCGTGCCGCCGCGGGGCGCTTTCGTCGCGCGGCTGGAGCGGATGGCGCCCGATGTCGTGCTGATGGACCTGGGCAGCCCCAGCCGCGACACGCTGGAGGAGATGCTGACCGTCAGCCGCGCGCTCGCCCGGCCGATCGCCATGTTCGTCGACCAGTCGGACGAGGCGATGATCGGCGCCGCCATCGATGCGGGCGTGTCCGCCTATGTCGTGGACGGCCTGCGCAAGGAGCGGGTCAAGCCGGTGCTGGAACTCGCCGTGCGCCGATTCAATGCTTTCGCCAAGATCCAAGGCGAGCTGGAGGAGGCGCGCACGGCACTTGCCGACCGCAAGATCATCGACCGCGCCAAGTCGATCCTGATGGCGCAGCGCGCGCTGTCGGAACAGGACGCCTATGCGCTGCTGCGGTCCAGCGCCATGAACCAGGGCAAGAAGATCGTCGATGTGGCGCAGGCGCTGATAACCGCCAGCGATCTGCTGGGAGGGGCATGATGACCGAAACGCTGCGAATAGCCTTTCTGCCGCTGACCGATGTGGCGGTGCTCGCCGTCGCGCGGGAGCGCGGCTTTGCCGAGGCGGAGGGACTGGCCCTCGATCTGGTGCGGACCACCAGCTGGGCGACGCTGCGCGACCGGCTGGTTTATGGGCAGGTGCAGGCCGCGCATATGCTGGCGCCGCTCGCGGTCGCGGTGACGCTGGGCCTGAGCCAGCAGCCCGCCGCGCTCGCCGCGCCCTACAAGCTGAACGTCAACGGCAATATGCTGGTGATGGCGAATGACTTCGCCCGCGCGCTCGACCCCGATGTCGCCGCCCGGCTCGCCGATCCGCTGGGCACCGCCCATGATTTCGCCACCGCCATCGGCCTGTGGACGCGCAAGCCGGTGATCGGCGTCGTCCATCGCTTTTCCAGCCATGCGCTGATGCTGCGCTATTGGCTCGCCAGCGCGGGCGTCGATCCCGATCGCGACGTGCAGTTGCGCGTGCTGCCGCCGTCGTTGACGGTGGAGGCGCTGGCCGCCGGGGAGATTGACGGCTTCATCGCCGGCGAGCCATGGGGCAGCGCGGCGGTCGAGGCGGGGCTGGCCGAAGGAGTCGCGATCGGCGAGCGCATCTGGCGGCGCGGCATCGAAAAAGTCCTCGCCTTCCGCGAGAATTGGCTGGAGGCGCATCCCGCGCAGGTCGACGCGCTGTTGCGCGCGCTGGCGCGGGCGGCGGCCTGGTGCGACGATCCCGCCAATCATGCCGATCTCGCCCATCTTCTGTCCGACCCCCGCTATGTCGATCAGCCCGCCGCGCTGATCCAGCGCGCGCTCGACGGCGCCATCGTCGCGCGGGGAGGGGAGCCGCCGCTGGCCACCGGCGACTTCATGCTGTTCGGCCGGGAAGCGACGCCCTTTCCCTGGCGCAGCCAGTCGCTCTGGATCTATTCGCAGATGGTGCGGTGGAAGATGGTGGCGCATGATCCCGCCACCGCCGCCCGCGCGGGCGCGGTGTTCCGCCCGGACATTTTCCGCCGCGCGCTGGCCGACAGCGACATGCCGATGCCCGGCGCCAGCATGAAGGTGGAAGGGGCGGTGCAGGTGCCCTTGCCGGTCGGGTCGCGGCGCGGCGAACTGACCCTTGGGCCAGATCGTTTCTTCGACGGGCGCATGTTCGATCCCGAGGCGATCGACGCCTATCTTGCCGGTTTCGCCGCGCCGCGCTGACCGGCGCAGCATTGTGCCTTGCAACATGATGCGATTCGCGGGATAACAGCCGCGTCGCGCGACGAAGCGCGCCTGTATCGGATGCGCCGTCCCAGGGTGGGGATCGCCATCCTTACCAAGATTTTGCAGCAAAGCCGCTGACCGGACTCGCCTGTGCGCGACGTCCGGCCTGCGGCTTTTTCGTGTCATTTCCACATGATGGAGACGAACCATGGCAACCGCTTATTGGGATCGCGCGCAAGAGGCCACGCCGCCCGCCGCACCGACCAGCTTCTGGAAAGCAGGGCATCCGCCCACGCTGATCGCCGCCTTTCTCTATTTCGACCTCGCCTTCATGGTGTGGGTGCTGCTCGGCCCGCTGGCGCCGTCCATCGCGCTCAGCCTGGCGCTCAGCCCGGCGCAGAAGGGGCTGATGGTGGCGACGCCGACGCTGGCCGGCGCGCTGCTGCGCGTGGTCAATGGCCTCGCCGTCGACCGGATCGGGCCGAAACGCGCCGGCGCGATCAGCCAGATCATCGTCATCGCCGGCCTGTTCATCGCCTGGGCAACGGGCGTCGACAGTTTCGCCGGCACATTGGCGCTGGGCGTTATTCTGGGTTTCGCCGGCGCCAGCTTCGCCATCGCCCTGCCGCTCGCCAGCCGCTGGTATCCGCCCGAACATCAGGGCAAGGCGATGGGCCTTGCCGGCATGGGCAATTCGGGCACGGTGCTGGCCTCGCTGTTCGCGCCGGCGCTGGCCAAATGGTTCGGCTGGAACGCGGTGCTGGGCCTTGCCTGCATTCCCCTCACCGCCGTGCTGCTTATCTATATGCTGCTGGCAAAGGATGCGCCCAACCCGCCGCCGGCCAAGCGGCTGGTCGATTATTTCGATCCGTTGAAGAGCGCCGACGCCTGGTGGCTGATGGGTTTCTACGCCGTCACCTTCGGCGGCTTCGTCGGGCTGGCGGCGAGCCTGCCCATCTATTTCACCGACCAGTTCGGGCTGACGCCGATCAGCGCGGGCTATTGCACCGCCGGCTGCGTCTTTGCCGGATCGCTGGTGCGGCCGATGGGCGGGGCGCTTGCCGACCGGATCGGCGGCTGCAAGGCGCTGATGGCGGTTTATCTGGTTGCCGCTTTGGGGCTGGCGGGTGTCGCCTTCGCCCCCACGCTCGCCAGCGCGCTCGGCCTCTTCATCCTCTCCATGCTGGCGCTGGGCACTGGCAATGGATCGGTGTTCCAGCTGGTGCCGCAGCGTTTTCAGGCGGAGATCGGCGTGATGACCGGCCTCGTCGGCATGGCCGGCGGCATTGGCGGCTTCTACCTCGCCAGCTCGCTGGGCCTTGCCCGCCAGTTGAGCGGCAGTTTCGCGCCGGGCTTCCTCATCTTTGCCGGGCTGGCGCTGCTGGCGCTGATCGGCGTTGTGGCGGTGAAAGGTCATTGGCGCCGCAGCTGGACCAGCGGCGCGCGCATCTGAGCCGCAGCGCGTGGCGGCAACCGGGCCAATCCCTCATGTAAAGGCTTGAGCCGCCACGCGAATCAACATATGCTGCACTGCAAGGGACGACGCTGTCCCAGCAGAACATAGCCAAGACGGTCCAGGGACGGGCCGTCGCGGCGCAGATGATGGCAAGGCCGCCATCCAGACCTTCGGTGCGACACCGGGGGTCCGGATGGCGGCCTTTTTCTTTTCCCCAGACCGGGAGTGGCGAAGATGGAGTTTCAGGACGGGATCAGCCCGAACATGCAGGACGGAGCGCTCATGCTTCGCCCGGCCGAGGATGAACGCGAACATCTGGTCGTCGTCGGCAACGGCATGGCCGGGTGCCGCGCGGTGGAGGAATTGCTGGCGCGCGATGCGGGGCGCTACCGCGTCACCATTTTCGGTGCCGAACCGCATGTGAACTATAACCGCATCATGCTCTCGCCGGTGCTGGCTGGGGAGAAGAGCTTTGACGATATCGTCATCAACGACCGCGCCTGGTATGACGATAATGGCATAGAGCTGGTGGCGGGCGATCCCGTCATCGCTGTCGACCGCATGGCCAAGGCCGTGCGCAGCCTGTCCGGGCGCACGACCATCTATGACAAGCTGCTGATCGCCACCGGCTCCGACCCCTTCATCATCCCCGTGCCCGGCAAGGATCTGCCCGGCGTCATCGGCTTTCGCGACATGAAGGATGTCGACGCGATGCTGGCGGCGGCGGCGCAGGGCGGCGATGCGGTGGTGATCGGCGGCGGCCTGCTGGGGCTGGAGGCGGCGCACGGCCTGACGCTGCGCGGCATGAGGGTGACGGTCATCCACCTGATGCCCACGCTGATGGAGCGGCAGCTGGACGAAGCGGCCGGCTGGCTGCTCAAGAGCGCGCTGGAGGCGCGCGGCCAGACCATCCTAACCGGCGCCGACACCGCCGAGATTTTCGGCGAGGGCAAGGTGGAGGGCGTCCGCCTGAAGGACGGGCGCGAAATTCCCGCCAGCCTGGTGGTGATGGCGGTCGGCATCCGTCCCTCCGTCGCCCTGGCGCGCGAGGCGGGGCTGGATATCGGGCGCGGCATTCGCGTCGACGACCATATGGTCACCAGCGACCCCGACGTGCTGGCGGTCGGTGAATGTGTCGAGCATGACGGCAATGTCTATGGTCTAGTCGCGCCGCTGTGGGACATGTGCCGCAGCCTTGCCGACGGCCTGACCGACCGGCCGAGCGGCTATCGCGGGTCGGTGACTTCGACCAAGCTCAAGGTCGCCGGGCTGGACGTGTTTTCCGCCGGCGACTTTTCCGGCGGCGAAGGCTGCGAGGATATCGTGCTGCGCGACGCGGCGCGCGGCATCTACAAGCGGGTGGTGGTGAAGGACGACCGGATCGTCGGCGCCGTCCTTTATGGCGATACCGCCGATGGCGGCTGGTATTTCGACCTGCTCAAGCGCGGCGAGGATATTGCCGACCTGCGCGACCTGCTGATCTTTGGCCAGGCCTTCGCCCAGGGAGGTGGGCAGGCGGACCCTAAGGCGGCCGTTGCGGCGCTGTCGGCGGATGCCGAGATTTGCGGCTGCAACGGCGTGACCAAGGGGCAGGTGGTCGCCTCCATCGGCGCGGGCGCCTGTAGCCTCGACGCGGTGCGGGCCAGTTGCAAGGCGTCGGCCAGCTGCGGCTCCTGCACCGGGCTGGTCGAACAGCTGCTCGCCGTGACGCTGGGCGCCGAGGTCGAGAGCGGCCCCAAGAGCCTGTGCAAATGCACCAGCTTCACCCATGACGATGTGCGGCGCGAAATCGTCGCGCAAGGGATGCGCTCCATTCCCGACGTCATGCAGAAACTTCACTGGTCGACCCCCGACGGCTGCGCGTCCTGTCGCCCGGCGCTCAACTATTATCTGCTTTGCGCACTGCCGGGCGAATATGAGGACGACCAGCAGAGCCGCTTCGTCAATGAACGGATGCACGCCAATATTCAGAAGGATGGCACCTATTCGGTGGTGCCGCGCATGTGGGGCGGCCTCACCAACCCGCGCGAGCTGCGCGCCATCGCCGATGTGGTGGAGAAATATAACGCCCCCATGGTCAAGGTGACGGGCGGGCAGCGGCTCGACATTTTTGGCATCCGCAAGGAAGACCTGCCCGCCGTCTGGGCCGATCTCAACGCCGCCGGGATGGTGTCGGGCCATGCCTATGGCAAGTCGCTGCGCACGGTGAAGACCTGCGTCGGTTCCGAATGGTGCCGCTTTGGCACGCAGGATTCGACCGGCCTTGGCGTCAAGCTGGAGCGGATGAGCTGGGGCAGCTGGATGCCGCACAAGTTCAAGATCGCCGCATCGGGCTGCCCCCGCAATTGCGCGGAGGCGACGATCAAGGATTTCGGCGTGGTCTGTGTCGACAGCGGCTATGAACTGCATGTCGGCGGCAATGGCGGCATCCATGTCCGCGCCACCGACCTGCTCTGCAAGGTGACCACCGAACAGGAGGCGCTCGACTATTGCGCCGCCTTCATCCAGCTCTACCGCGAGGAAGCCCGCTATCTGGAGCGCACCGCGCCCTGGATCGAGCGGGTGGGCATCGACTATGTGCGCCAGCGCATTGTCGAGGATGCGCCCGGGCGCGAAGCGCTGCGCGCGCGCTTCCTCTATTCGCAAAGCTTCAGTCAGGACGACCCCTGGGCCGAACGGGTCGCGGGCGCCCATGCCGGGCTGCACGACGCCCTTGCCCCCATCGCCATCGCTGCGGAGTGACTGACATGACCGACTGGATCGACATCGGAACGCTGGCCGACATCCCGCCGCGCGGGGCGCGCACGGTGCAGATTGGCGGGGAGAAGGAAATCGCCGTCTTTCGCACCGGCGACGACAGCATCTTCGCGCTCATCAACGAATGCCCGCACAAGAAGGGACCGCTCAGCCAGGGCATCGTCCATGGCCATAGCGTGACCTGCCCGCTCCACGCCTGGAACATCGCGCTGGCGAGCGGGGAGGCGCAGGGCGCGGACACCGGCTGCACCCCCACCATCGCCGTGCGCCGGGAGGGCGAGCGCATCCTGATCGCCCGGCCCGAACCGGTCAGGGCGGCGGCGTGAGCCGGGGGGCGGCATGACGGCAAGCGTTCGCACGACCTGCGCCTATTGCGGCGTCGGCTGCGGCATCGCCGCGACCCCGACCGGGCCGCGCAGCGTGACCATCCGGGGCGATGCCGCTCATCCCGCCAACCGGGGCAAGCTCTGCTCCAAGGGCACGCATCTGGGTGAGACGGTCGGCCTTGCCGGGCGGCTGCTGCACCCGATGATCGGCAATCGCCGCGCCGGCTGGGACAAGGCGCTGGACCTTGTGGCGAAGCGGTTTCGCGAGACGATCGCGCGGCACGGGCCGGACAGCGTCGCCTTCTATGTCTCCGGCCAGCTGCTGACCGAGGATTATTATGTCGCCAACAAGCTGATGAAGGGATTCATCGGCTCGGCCAATATCGACACCAACAGCCGGCTCTGCATGTCGAGCGCGGTGGCCGGCCATGTCCGCGCCTTTGGCGAGGATGTGGTGCCGGCGGGCTATGACGACCTAGATGAAGCGGACCTGATCCTGCTGGTCGGCTCCAACACCGCCTGGTGCCATCCCATCGTCTATCAGCGCATTCAGGCCGCCCGCGCGGCGCGGGGGACGCGGCTGGTCGTCATCGACCCCCGCCGCACCGAAAGCTGCGAGGAGGCCGACCTGCACCTGCCGATCCGCCCGGGCAGCGACGTCGCGCTGATGAACGGGCTGCTTGCCTGGTGCGACCGGGCGGGGGCGCTGGACCCGGCCTATCTGGCCGCGCATGTCGGCGCGCCGGACGGCTTCTGGGATCATGTGCGCAACGGTCATGATCTTTGGACCACGGCCCGGACCTGCGATGTCGCGCCCGCGCTGCTGGAGCAATTTTACCGCCTGTTCGCCGCTACCCCGCGCACCGTCACCCTGTTCAGCCAGGGCATCAACCAGTCGATCCGCGGCACCGATCAGGTGAATGCGATCATCAACGTCCATCTCGCCACCGGCCGCATCGGCAAGCGGGGCGCCGCGCCTTTCTCCATCACCGGTCAGCCCAATGCGATGGGCGGTCGTGAAGTCGGGGGGCTGGCCTCCACCCTGGCCGCGCATATGGACTTCGCACCCGACAATGTGGCGCGCGTCGGCCGTTTCTGGGCCGCGCCGCACATGGCGATGCGGCCGGGCCTCAAGGCGGTGGACATGTTCCGCGCGCTGGGGGAGGGGCGGATCAAGGCGCTGTGGGTCATGGCCACCAATCCCGCCGTGTCGCTGCCCGACGCCGGCCGCGTGCGGGAGGCGCTGGCCGCCTGTCCCTTCCTGGTCGTGTCCGACGTGGTCGCCGATACCGACACCAGTCTTCATGCCCATGTCCGCCTGCCCGCCGCCGCCTGGGGCGAGAAGGACGGCACCGTCACCAATTCGGATCGCACGATCAGCCGCCAGCGTCCCTTCATGGCACTGCCCGGCGAAGCGCGGCCCGACTGGTGGATCGTCACCCAAGTCGCGCGCCGCATGGGCTGGCGCAACGCCTTCGCCTATGATCGCCCTGCCGACATCTGGCGCGAACATGCGCGGCTCACCGCCTATCAGAATGACGGGCAGCGGATGCTCGACCTGCGCAGCCATGCCGCCATCGGCAATGCCGCCTATGACGAGATGGCGCCTTTCCGCTGGGCTGAGCGCCCCTTTGCCGACGGCCGCTTTCCCACGCCCGACGGCAAGGCGCGGCTGGTGCCGGTGCGGCAGATCGCGTTGCAGGGGCCGCTCGACGCCTGGCCGCTGACGCTCAACACCGGCCGCTATCGCGACCAGTGGCACAGCATGACCCGCACCGGCCTGTCGCCCAAGCTGGCGCGCCATCGCGAGGAGCCGCTGGTCGAGCTGCACCCCGCCGATGCGGTCAGGCTCGATCTTGCCGAGGGCGACCTTGCCCGCGTCGCCACCCCGCAGGGAGACAGCCTGTTCCGCGTGGCGATCAGCGAAGGCCAGCGGCCCGGCGAGATCTTCACCCCCATCCACTGGACCGATCGCACCAGCAGCGGCGGCCGCACCGGCCTGTTGCCGCGCCCGCTGGTCGATCCCCATTCGGGCCAGCCCGGCTTCAAATCCACCCCGGCGCGGGTCGAGAAGATAGCGGTTGAATGGCGCGGCTTCCTGATCCTGCGCGGCGAGGCGGAGCGGCCTTTCCCCTGCCTGTGGGCGACACGCATTGCGGTGCCCGGCGGCACGCTGCACGAACTGGCCGGCCATGGCGACGCCGCGCGGCTCGAAGCCTGCCTGCCCAAGGGTGAGCGGGTCGAGGCGATCGACCGCAGCCGGGGAACGCGCAGGTTGGCGATCATCCGCGACGGGCGGCTGGTTGCCGCCTTGTTCGTCACCCGCACCGGCCTGCTCCCCGCCCGCGACTGGCTGATCGCGCAGCTGGAGGCGGAGACGGTCGGCGCATCGGTGCTGGCGGCCCGCGCCGCCGGCGCGCAGGCTGATAAGGGGCCGACCGTCTGCGTATGTTTCGACATGGGCCTGAACCAGATCGTCGCGGCCATTCGCGACCAGCAGCTGGTCGACGTGCCCGCCATCGGCCGCGCCATCGGCGCCGGCACCAATTGCGGGTCATGCCGGCCCGCGCTCGCTTCCATCCTCGCCCGCAGCCAGGAGATACTCGATGCCGCAGAATGACCTGATCGCGCCCGGAACCGTCTGGCTGGTGGGCGCCGGGCCGGGCGATCCCGACCTGCTCACCCGCAAGGCCGAACGGCTGATCGCCGCCGCCGACATCGTCTTCCACGACGCGCTGGTCGGCCCGGCAATCCTCGACCTCATCCCCGCCGGCACCGAGCGGGTGAGCGTCGGCAAACGCTCGGGCCGCCACAGCAAGGCGCAGGAGAGCATCAACGATCTGCTGCTGGCGGCGGCGCGGGCCGGGCGGCGGGTGGTGCGGCTGAAGGGCGGCGATCCGTCCATCTTCGGCCGGTCGGCGGAGGAAATGCGCCATCTGGCCGAGGCGGGCGTGCCGGTCCGCATCTGTCCCGGCATCACCACCGCCAGCGCCGCC
>DAMDPH010000104.1:0-11402 GCA_032082785.1 Sphingobium sp.
AGCTTGCCGGGCGTGCGCCGCAATTGCGGCAGCGCATCGGGCGCCGGCGGCGCGGCATAGCGGGCAATGTCGATGCCGTTGCGGATCAGCCGCACCCGCCGCTCCGGCTGCTTCCAGACCTGCCGCGCAATGCCCTCCAGCCGGGCCGATGGCACCACCAGCGCCCGCGCATGGCGCAGCGCCACCCGGCGGTAGAGGTTGCGCCGGCGCTTGAGCCGCTGCGCCTCATCCTCGTTGAAACCATCCTCATGATGGATGAGCGGCGGCAGATGGGAGAGCGGATGGAACAGCCGGTGCGCCATCACCGCGTCCATCGCCCCCCAATTATAGCTCAGGATGAGATCGAAGGCTTTGAGCGCATTGGCGAGGAGCGCATAGCGCCCGAGGCTGGGCGCGCCGGTCAGCGGCGGAAAGGCGGGAAAGGCCGCCTCGATCGTCGGGTCGATCGCATCGCGCGCGCCCATCGCGCCCGGCGCGGCGCTGACGATGCTGTGCCGTGCCCGGTCGCCCCAGATGTTCATCAGCCGCACCGCGCGCGCTTCCTTGCCGCCCAGGCTGAAACTGCCGTGGACATGCAGGATATGGGGCGGCCGACCGGCGTCGCCGGATCGTGCCTCATGATCCGTCAGGCGATCTCCGCCTTTGCGCGTCGCCTTGCCGGGGCGCTCCGCTCCCCCATCCGTCCGCCCGATGGCAATATCCTTGAGGTGGCCGGGTGGGGGAGCGGGCTGGTGCGGCGATGCGCCGGACGGCGCATCCTCAAACGAATTCTCAGCCACGCAGGACCCGCGCAAGCAGCCGGTCGATCGCCGCCGACGCCACCGGCTCGTCGAGCAGGGGCGCATGGCCGACGCCGGGCACCGTCGCCAGCTCGGCCGTCGCGCCCATGTCGGCGATCATCCGCGCCGCCGTGGGCGCGCTCAGCAGGTCCGACCGCTCGCCGCGCAGCAGCAGCGTCGGCACATCGCGGAAGCTGGCCATGACCGGCCACATGTCGACACCCGCCTCATCCCCCATGGCGCGGATCGGGTCGGCGATGCGCATGTCATAGTCGAGCACGATGCGGCCGCCGCTGCTCAGCCGGTAGAGCCGCTTGGCCATCGCCAGCCACTCCTCCAGCCCATAGGCGGGATAAACGTCGCCATTTGCTTCCTCCAGCGCGCGGGCGGCATGGACCCATGTCGGGTGCGACTGGCTGACGCCGACATAGGCGCGGATCCGCTCCATCCCCGCCGGCTCCAGCATCGGGCCGACATCGTTCAGCACCGCGCCGGCCAGCCATTCGCGATGGGTGGCGGCGATCAACATGGTGATGATGCCGCCCAGCGATGTCCCCACCGCGACGAAACGCGAAATGGCGAGATCGGCCAGCAGCCGGCTGATATCCTGAAGATAGGTCAGCGGCACATAGGTCATCGGATCCTTGGCATAGGCGCTTTCCGCCCGCCCCCGCATATCCGGGCAGATCAGCCGCCATTCCCCGGCCAGCCGCGCCGCCAGCGGTTCGAAATCGCGCGCGTTGCGGGTCAGGCCGGGCAGGCACAGCAGCGGCGGACGGCCATCGTCGCCGCCGCCATAGTCGCGATAATGGAGCCGCAGGCCATCGGGTGACCACCAGAATCCGTCGCTAAAGCCGCTCAACGACTTCCTTTCCCTTTCGGCCCGTCATGCGGCGCCATATCGCACCCCTGCCGCCGACCGTCGCAGACGTCACGCCGGGGGGTGGTTGCACAATGCCTGTATCGACCCCCATATCGCCCCATGCGCAACAACCCGCAACCCGCCAATTATCGCCCCGCCACCGAAATCGACGCGCTGATGCCGGACATCGCCGCGCCGGTGGAGGCGGCCCGCTTTCCGCAGACGATCCTGCGCTTCCGCAATGACCGCCATGCCGCCACGGTCGGTCTGGACGGGCTGAGCGAGGCGGAATGGATCGCCCATTTCGGCCGGTTCGAGCCGCTGCCCGGATCGCTGCCGCAGCCGCTGGCGCTGCGCTATCATGGCCATCAGTTCCGCAACTATAATCCCGATATTGGCGACGGACGCGGCTTTCTGTTCGCGCAGCTGCGCGACGGCCTGGCGGAGGAAAAGGGCCGGCTGCTCGACCTTGGCACCAAGGGATCGGGCCAGACCCCCTATAGCCGCTTTGGCGACGGCCGGCTGACGCTGAAGGGCGGCGTGCGGGAGATTCTGGCGACCGAAATGCTGGAGGCGCTGGGCGTGCCGACGTCCAAGACCTTTTCCCTGATCGAAACGGGCGAAGCGCTGGAGCGCAATGACGAACCCTCGCCCACGCGCGGGTCGGTGCTGGTGCGCCTCAGCCACAGCCATATCCGCATCGGCAGCTTCCAGCGCGCCGCCTATCAGGACGACAAGGCGCTGCTGGAACGGCTGACCGACTATGCCCTCACCCGCCTGCTGAACGAGACGCCGGGCGACCATGCCCCCGCCCAGCTGCTCGGCCGGGTGGTGGAGCGCACCGCCGACCTCGCCGCCAGCTATATGGTGGCGGGCTTCGTCCATGGCGTGCTCAACAGCGACAATATCAACGTCACCGGCGAAAGTTTCGACTATGGCCCTTGGCGCTTCACCCCCTTGTGGGAGCCGGGCTTCACCGCTGCCTATTTCGATCATGCCGGTCTCTACGCCTTTGGCCGGCAAGCCGAAGCCATCCATTGGGACGTGGCGCAGCTCGCCGTCTCCCTGCGCCCGCTGTCGGAGGCCGAACCGCTGATCGCCGAGCTGGAGCGCTTCCCGCAGCTTTATGGCGAAGCGATGCAGCGGCGCTTCTGCGCGCGGCTCGGCGTCGTTGAAAATGCCGGGTCCGCCGCCATGATCGAGGCGGCGGTGCGCGCGATGAGCGAGACGGCGACGCCCATCGACCGTTTCTTTCACGACTGGCGCGGCGGCGATCCCCGCGACGGCGCGCCTTATGCCGGCGCGGCCTGGGCGCCGTTCCGCGACGCGGTCGCCGGCGCGAGCCCGGTGGAGGGCGCGAAGGCGCATGCCTATTGGTCGGACGAAGCCCCCTGCTCCATGCATATCGAAGAGGTGGAGGCGATCTGGGACGCCATCGACAAGGCCGATGACTGGACGCCGCTTCATGCCAAGGTGGAGGCGATCCGCCGCATGGGCGCGGCGCATCTGCCGCCTGTATCATCCCTCTCGATTCTTTAACCCTTAGCCGCCATATCGGCAGCCATGTCCGCGGCACTGACATCCTATGAACCGGCGACCGGCACCTTGCTCTGGCAGGGCGAAGAGGGCGATGTCGAGGCTGCCGTCGCGGCGGCGCGGGCTGGCTGGCCACGCTGGGCGGCGCTGCCGGTGGCGAACCGGGTGGAAACGCTGCGCCGCTTCGTCAATGCGGTGCGCGGCGATGAAGAGGCTCTTGTCGACCTGATCGCCCGCGAAACCGGCCGTCCCCTCTGGGATGCGCGGGAGGAGGTCGCCGCCGTCATCGCCACCGTCGATGCCAGCGTCGCCGCCTATTCCGAACGGACCGGCCAGCGCCGGCTGGAGGCGGCGCTCGGCACCCGCCGCTCGCTGCGCCACCGTCCGATGGGGGTGCTGGCGGTCATCAGCCCCTATAGCGCACCCGCCGGCCTGCCCGCCGCCCATATCCTGCCCGCGCTGGTCGCGGGCAATGCGGTGGTGTTCAAGCCGTCGGAAAAATGCCCGGCCGTGGGCGAGCGGCTGGTGCGGCTGTTCCATGAAGCGGGCATTCCCGCCGATGTGCTACATCTGGTGCAGGGCGGCCCCGACATTGGCAAGGCGCTGGCGCTGCATGCCGGTGTCGACGGCCTGCTGTTCACCGGGTCGAGCCAGACCGGCCTCGCGCTCCACCGCCTGTT
This sequence comes from Sphingobium sp., assembly GCA_032082785.1. Taxonomy (GTDB): domain Bacteria; phylum Pseudomonadota; class Alphaproteobacteria; order Sphingomonadales; family Sphingomonadaceae; genus Sphingobium. Next base: position 3,858 of record DAMDPH010000104.1, read on the forward strand.
TGCGACCCAGCCGGGCAAGCTGCTGGCGCTGGAGATGGGCGCGAACAATGCCATGGTCGTGTGGGACACCCCCGACCTTGGCACCGCCGCCAAGCTGGTGGTGCAGTCCGCCTTCCTGTCGAGCGGCCAGCGCTGCACCGCCGTCAGCCGGCTGATCGTGCGGGACACGCTCGCCGACGCGCTGATCGCGGACGTCAAGAAGCTGGCCGACCGGCTGATCCTCGACCATCCCCATGCCAGCCCTACCCCCTATATGGGTCCGGTCATCGACAATGTCGCGGCCGATGGGCTGACCGAAAGCTTCCTCTATCTGATGAGCAATGGCGGGCGGCCGATCAAGCATATGGGCCGGCCGGTCAAGGGCCTGCCCTTCGTCACGCCCGCGATCATCGACGTGACGCAAATGACGGAGCGGCCCGACGTGGAGCTGTTCGGCCCGCTGCTCCAGCTCATCCGCGTTCCCGATTTCGACGCCGCCCTGCGGGAGGCGAATGGCAGCCGCTATGGCATGTGCGCCTCGCTCATCGGCGGCGCGCCCGATCATTATGCCCGCTTCTGGTCCACGGTGCGCGCGGGCCTCGTCAACTGGAACCGGCTGGGCCATGGCACCAGCCCGCAGGCGCCCTTTGGCGGCCTTGGCCTGTCGGGCAATCATCGCCCGACCGGCTATTATGCCGCCGACCATTGCGCCTATCCCGTCGTCTCGGCCGAAGCGGACCAGCCGCGCGCCGCCTTTGGCGTGGGCCTGCGCGACATTGACACCAGCGCCATGGGCGACTGATTGTTTGGAAATGCGCCTTCGCGCATGTCGTTACCGCCCCAGCCCGCTCCCCCACCCGGCCACCCATAGAATATTGAAGTTGGATGGCCGGGTGGGGGAGCGGGCCGGGGCCGCGATGCGCCGGAAGGCGCGTTATCAGCCAAGGCTCTGACCGGCGCATTTTCGGCACGGCCAAATATTTCCTACACCTGCGCCAACCCATTCTGAATTGCGCTGCGCCGGCCCGCTCGCCATGTGGCAATCATGGCTGATATCTTATCTGCGACCGTTCACCTGGTGGGCGCGGGTCCGGGCGATCCCGACCTTCTGACGCTCAAGGCCGCGCGCCTGATCGGCGCGGCGGAGGTGATCGTCCATGACGGGCTGGTCTCCGCCGACATATTGGCGATGGCCGCGCCGGATGCGGAGCTGATCTCCGTCGCCAAGCAGCGCAGCCGCCATTCCATGCCGCAGGAGGGGATCAACGCCCTGCTGGTGGAGCTGGCGCAGGCCGGCCGGCGGGTGGTGCGGCTCAAGGGCGGCGATCCCTTCATCTTCGGACGCGGCGGCGAGGAAGTCGACGCCTGCCGCGCCGCCGGTGTCGCGGTGGAGGTGGTGCCGGGCATCAGCGCGGCGGTCGGCTGTGCCGCGCAGGCGCAGCTTCCCCTCACCCACCGCGCGGCATCGAGCGCGGTCAGCTTCGTCGCCGGCCAGTGCAAGGGGCTGACCGATCAGGACTGGTCGGGCCTTGCCGGCAAGGGCCGCACCCTCGTCATCTATATGGGCGTCGCCACCGCCGCCGACATCGCCGACAAGCTGATCGCCGATGGCGTGTCGCCGGCGATCCCCGTGGCGGTGCTGGAAAATGGCACCCGCAATGACATGCGCAGCCTGCGCACCCTGCTCGCCGATCTGGGCGACATGGTCGCGCGCGAAGCCGTCAAGAGCCCGGCGCTGATCGTGGTGGGCGAAGTGGCGGCCGATGCGCTGGCGCAGGATATGCTGCTCGATTATCGCGACGCGGCAAGGCAGGTCGCGCGGGAACGGCCAGCGCGGGACGAGACAGAGGGCCGCGACAGCATCGGCTCCAACGGGAAAAGGGTAGAATGAAGATTTTGACGGGCAATGATCTGGCGAGCGGCGACGTCATCTGGTGGGCAGGCGACGGCTGGTCGCGGCAGCTGGGCGACAGCGTCGATGTCGGCGATAAGGGCGACGAGCTGGCCCGCGCCGAAGAAGCCGCGCTGCGCGTCGTGGGCGCCTATGTGATCGACGCCACGCTCGAAGCCGAAGGCGTGCGCCCGGCCCATATCAAGGACCGCATCCGCGCGCTGGGGCCGACCGTGCGCCCCGACCTCAATCTCAAGCCGAACGACGCCGAAGCCGGCAACTGGGTGATCTGACCATGTACCGCTACGACAGCTATGACCAATCCATCGTCGACGCCCGTGTCGAGGAATTTCGCGATCAGGTGCAGCGCCGCCTCGCCGGCGCGCTGACCGAGGACCAGTTCAAGCCGCTGCGGCTGATGAACGGCCTCTATCTCCAGCTGCACGCCTATATGCTGCGCGTCGCCATCCCCTATGGCACGCTCAACGGCCGGCAGATGCGCAAGCTGGGCGAGATCGCGCGCAAATATGACAAGGGTTATGGCCATTTCACCACGCGCACCAACCTCCAATATAATTGGATCAAGCTCGCCGACGCGCCGGACATTCTGGCGGAGCTGGCCACGGTCGAGATGCATGCCATCCAGACCAGCGGCAATTGCATCCGCAATATCTCGTCCGACCAATATGCCGGTGTCGCCGCCGACGAGGTGACGGACCCCCGTCCCTGGGCCGAGCTGCTGCGCCAATGGTCGACCTTCCACCCGGAATTCACCTATCTGCCGCGCAAGTTCAAGATTTGCGTGATCGCGGCGGAAGAGGATCGGGCGGCGATGCGGCTGCACGATATCGGCCTCAAGCTGGTCGAGCGCGACGGGCAGATCGGTGCGGAAGTCTATGCCGGCGGCGGCATGGGGCGCACGCCGATGGTCGGGCCGATGATCCGCGATTTCGTGGCCGAAGATGAGATCGTCTCCTATCTGGAGGCGTGCCTGCGCGTCTACAATCGCTACGGCCGGCGCGACAACAAGTTCAAGGCGCGGATCAAGATCCTCGTCCATGAACTGGGGGTCGAGGAATATAAGCGGCAGGTCGAGGAAGAATATGCGCATATGCGTGCGCTGGGCCTCAACCCGCCGACGCAGGAACTGGACCGCATCCGCGCCTTCTTCGCGCCGCCCGCCTATGAAAGCGGGCTGAACGAGGCGATCGATCGCAGCGACCCGGCCTTCGCCCTGTGGGTCGACCGTCAGGTCGCCGCGCACCGGCAGCCCGGCTATGCCATCGTCAATATCAGCCTCAAGCCCACCGGCGGCATCCCCGGCGACGCATCGGCCGACCAGATCGAACTGGTTGCCGACCTCGCCGAACGCTACAGCCTGGACGAGCTGCGCGTCACCCATGCGCAGAATTTGGTGCTGCCCCATGTGAAGAAGGCGGACCTTTACGCCGTCTGGCAGGCGCTGGACGAGGCGGGCCTGGCCGAAGCCAATCTCGACCTCATCACCGACATCATCGCCTGCCCGGGCCTTGATTATTGCGCGCTCGCCAACGCCCGCTCGATCCCGCTGGCGCAGAAGATCGCGCAGCGTTTCGCCGCGCAGGAGCGGCAGGCGGAGCTGGGCGAGCTGAAGCTAAAAATCTCCGGCTGCATCAACGCCTGCGGCCATCATCATGCCGGCCATATCGGCGTGCTGGGCGTGGACCGGAAGGGCGTGGAGAATTTCCAGCTGCTGCTCGGCGGGTCGGGCGCGCAGGACGCCTCGCTCGGCCAGATCACCGGCCCCGGCTTTTCCGAGGATGGCGTGGTCGACGCGATCGAGAAGGTCACCGACATCTATCTGGCCGAGCGCACGGACGGCGAGCGTTTCGTCGACACCTTCCGCCGCATCGGCATGAAGCCCTTCAAGGAGGCGATCTATGGTTGAGTTCCTCTCCTTCCGCGATGGCGAACCGGCGCAGGAGCCGGCGGTGACGGTCGAATCCTTCACCGGCCAGTCCAACGCCACCGCCGTCCGCATCGAGCCGGGCGATGACGCCCGCGCGTTGCTGCCCCATCTGGAGCGGCTGTCGCTGGTCGAAGTGAATTTCCCCGTCTTCGGCGACGGCCGCGGCTATTCGGCCGCGCGTATCCTGCGCGAAGCCGGCTATCGGGGCGAGATGCGCGCCGTCGGCGACGTTCTGGTCGATCAGCTGGTGGCGATGCGCCGAAGCGGTTTCGACAGTTTCCATCCCGAAAAGCCGCTCGACGACGCCGCCGTCGAACGCGCCCTCACCCGTTATGCCGACGTCTATCAAAAGACGATCGATGGCCGTCAGCCCGTCTGGGCGAAACGGCACCCGGAGACATTAAATGGCTGATACCGCCCGCCTGCTCTCGGGCCGCCGCCTCGACGTCATCGACGCCCGCCCCGCCTTCACCCAGGCCGATGCCGACGCGCTCAACGCGCGGTTCGCGGGCGTGGACACGCTGGCGATGCTCAAGGCCGTCTTTGCCGAAGGGCTGGCGGGCAATGTCGCTGTCGTCTCCTCCTTCGGCACGGAAAGCGCCGTGCTGCTCCATCTGGTGGCGCAGGCCGATCCGTCGGTGCCGGTGATCTTCGTCGACACGCTCAAAATGTTTGCCGAAACGCTCCACTATCGCGACCTGCTGGTGAAGCGGCTGGGCCTGCGCGACAGCCGATCGGTCACGCCGATCGCCGAAGTGCTGGCGGCCAAGGACGAAACCGGCCTGCGCTGGTCCTATGATCCCGACGGCTGCTGCGAAATCCGCAAGGTGGAGCCGATGGCGCGCGCGAAACAGGGGCTCGACGCCTGGATTTCGGGACGCAAGGCATTCCAGTCCTCCACCCGCCAAAATCTGCCCCGCTTCGAGGTGGAAGACGGCCGGCTGAAGATCAATCCGCTGGGCGACTGGACCAAGACCGATCTGGAGGCCCATTTCGCCGCCCACGACCTGCCGCGCCACCCGCTGGAGGCGCAGGGCTATCTGTCGATCGGCTGCGAACCCTGCACGTCCAAAGTGCTGCCGGGCGAAGACCCCCGCGCGGGCCGCTGGCGCGGCTGGGACAAGGTGGAATGCGGCATCCATTCCCCTGTAACGCCTCTCCCCGGCGCGGACGCGGACGATCCGGCCAACATGCCGGTGTTCTGAGGCAGGATCGCAGCCGACAGGCTTAATCGCTCCTTAGCCGCTATCCTTTAGAAGCGCTCTGCCCTGATCGCCGAGTATCGGCTATCGTCCGGCGGGCTCTTGTCAGGAAGGCGGAATGGCGGAACGCATCTCCTCAGCCGGTATCCCCGGTTCTCCTGTCATCCTGATGGAGTTTAACGAGCTTTGCCCACCGCTGTTGACGCGGTGGATGGCAGAGGGCCGGCTACCCAATTTCAGCCGGCTGCATCGCCAGAGCGACGTCTTCCTGACCGAGGCGGACGTGTCCGATCCCGCGCAGCTCGAACCCTGGATCCAATGGTATTCGGCACATAGCGGCCTTGCCTATGACCAGCACCGCGTCTTTCACCTGAGCGACGGCGCGCGCGCGGGGCATGAGGATATTTTCACCAGCCTGCTGGCCGCGGGGCGACGCGTCGGCAGTTTTGCCAGCTTGAACCTGTGCCCCTTCGCGGCGGAAGGCTCCTTCTTCGTCGCCGATCCCTGGACGGATCAGGGCAATGCATCGCCGCCCGAACTCAACATCTACAATCATTTCGTCAGCCATCAGGTGCGCGAATATAGCAATGCCGGCGCGCGCCTGTCGCGCGCCGACACGGGGCGTTTCCTCGCCTTTCTCCTGCGCCATGGGTTGAGCGCCGCGACCATCACGATGATCGCGCGGCAATTGCTGTCGGAGCGGACCGGCGACCCGCGCCTGTCCTACCGCCGCGCATCGGTGCTGGACGCCATCCAATATGATATGTTTCGCCACTATTATCAGCGGACGCGGCCGCATTTCGCGACCTTCTTCATCAACAGCACCGCCCATTTCCAGCACAGCTATTGGCGGCATCTCGACCCCGAAGCCTTCACGGTGCAGCCCGATGCTGCCGAAATGGCGGTCTATGGGGATGCCGTCCGCTATGGCTATGAAGCGATGGACCGGCTCGTCGGCCGCTTCCTGACGCTGGCGAAGCGGCATGATGCGACGCTCCTCTTCATGACCGCGCTTAGCCAACAGCCTTTCCTGCGCCATGAGGAACTGGGCGGCCAGCATTTCCACCGTCTGCGCGACGTGGATGCGTTTCTCGACCGGCTCGGCATCGTCCGGCAATCGGTCGAGCCGACGATGACGCATCAATATATGCTGCGCTTCGCGGACGCGGCCGAATGCGGACGAGCGCGCGAACGGCTGTCGGCGCTGGAAATGGCCGAGGGCGGGCGCAGGCTGTTCGACTTTGCCGATCGCGATGCCGGCGACGAACAAGCGCTCTATTTCGGCTGCCAGATCTCCACCCGCACAGCACCCGACAGTCTGGTGATCGACCGCGCGTGTGACAGCGAACTGCGCTTCGGAGACCTTCTCTATCGTATCGACGCCATCAAGAGCGGCCGGCATCATCCCGAGGGTGCGCTGTGGATCGCAGGAGGTTCCGGCCGGGTCCATGACGACCGCGTCTCCATCCTTGATCTATTCCCTACCCTTGCCGACTGGTTCGGGGTCGAGAGCGACGACATGAGCCGGCGGGGGCAAAGCCTGCTGCCGATGCTCGGGCGGTCGGCCCGCCGGGACGCTGCTTGAAAATATCCAAAGCCAGCGTCTGGGAGTCCGGAAATTGGCCTTACCAATTCTGACGGCCGTAAGCCGGATTTTTGCCCTCATTTCAACAGAGGGCGAAAACTGATTTAGCCACTTATGTGTATCACCCCTGTTGCGTTTCCTATTTTCAGGGGTGAGGCTGGTCATGCCAATCAAGCTGGCGAAATCGCCTAGCCCGCCGACGCCCGATCCCGCAAAATCTGTTCGATCAGCAGCACATCGTCCGGCTTGTCGGCGTCGATACAGGCTTCGGGCTGGCGCATCGCCACCAGACGCGCGACAAGGCCGAAGCGGCGGCCGACCCGCGCCATGCCGCCGCGCAATGTCGACAGGCGCAGCAGCGCGCCCAGCAAGGCGACGGGGCCGAACGCCGCCAATATCTTCCAGCCCTTTTTCCGGTCCTGTTCGACATCCTGCCACAGGCTGATGACCGGCTCCGCCCTGGCGCTGCCGAACCAGAAGATATTGGCACCCGACCAGCCGCCATCGCGGAATTTGAGCCAGGTGCGGCGCGATTCCGGGTAGCGGGCCAGCAGCGTCGCCCGCTCCACCATGGCGACGGCAATGTCGGCCCCCGCCGCCTCGGCCACGAACTGGTCGAGCATCGCGGTGTCGAGCAGCACATGGTCGGCCGTCGTCATCAGGATCGGAAAGGCCGCGCCCTCCTGCGCCATCAATTGCAGCAGCGAGGCGGCAATGCCGTCGCCGCCCCGCGCGAAGGACACACGCGGTTCGGCGGCGAGCCAGGCGGTGGCGGGGGTCTGCGCGAAATGCTCGGGCGCCTGGGTGAGGATGATGACCCGCCCGATCGACGGGTGCGCCAGCAGCGCGCGGGCCGGGCGGTTGATCATCGGCTCGCCGCTTACCGGCACCAGCGGCTTGACCGGCACGCCCGCCGCCTGCGCCAGCGCATCCGGCAGCG
>DAMDPH010000105.1:0-11279 GCA_032082785.1 Sphingobium sp.
GCCCGAGCCGCCCGGACGCGGGGCGGGACCACCGGCCGAAGGCGGGATCACGCTACCGGCGCAGCCGGACAGCAGCACCGCCGCCAGCAGCGCCCCCGATGTACGCAGGCTCATGCCGCCTCGTCGGTTTCGCTGAGCTTCCAGTTGGGATCGGCGCTGCGAATGTCGCGGGTGAAGGTCCAGATATCGTTGGTCCCCACCGCATCGGTCAGCGAGCCGGCGACGACATTATCGTCCTTGTCGCGGGTAACGGCGGCAATATCCGCCTCGAAGCGCAGCGATACTTCGGCAATCCGGCCGTTGACCCCGGCTTCGACGATCTGCGCCTTCTCGATCCGCACCAGGCGGTTGTCGAGCCGGTGCCCTTCGGCTTCGCGCGCCGCAATCGCTTCCTCGAACGAGGCCAGCACATCGGCGTCGCACAGCCAGGCCAGCTCCTCCCGATCACCGCGCCAGAAAGCCTCCAGCACCATGCGATAGGCGCCCTTGGCCCCTTCCACGAACTGCGGAACGTCGAAGCTGCGATCGGCGGCGATCAGGGCGCGGACGCCATTCTCGCCAGCGGGCGCGATCAGCCCCTCGGCCATGCGGACCGAATCGCCCGCCATGTCGGGCGTCGGCCGCGGCTGAAGCACGGCGACCTTCGCACGATCTTCGGCCGCGCGCGGAGCTGGCTCCTGCTCATGCCCGGTACGCTTTCCGAGCACGGAATAGAGCCGCAGCGCCAGAAAGCCGGCGATCATGGCAAGGATGACGATCACGTACACGGAGGCAAATACCCTTCGTTCGGGACTAGGTTCCAGCCAACATAGGCATGTTTCCGTCCAACTTCAAATCCGCTGTCGTCGCGGGACGGGCAAGGCCCGCCGGCGCAGCGCCATTGCCCTGCCCCCGCGCCGCTGCTAAGCGCGCCAGTCACGATATTTCGGGGGGCTGTCGTCCTCCGCCCACAAGCGACAGCAAGGATAGAGATGATGGCCGAGGAAGCCGACACCAACTTCACCGTGAACAGCAACGCCAACGGCACCGACAATGGGCCGCAGATCGCGCTGATCAGCCAATATGTGAAGGATCTTTCCTTTGAAAACCCCAATGCGCCGGCCGTTTACCAGTGGCAGGACCAGCCGCAGATCGACGTCCAGTTCAACATCGGCGCCGACCGCGTCGGCGATGAAGTAGTCGAAGTGTCGCTGAAGATCGAGGTCAAGGCCGTGGCGCCGCAGGGCACCGCCTTCGCCATCGAGCTTCTCTACGCATCGCTGTTCGGCATGCGCAACGTGCCCGAGGATCAGGTGCAGCCCTTCATGCTGGCCGAAGCCCCGCGCCTCATCTTCCCTTTCGCCCGCCGCGTGCTGGCCGATGCTGTCCGCGACGGCGGCTTCCCGCCGCTGCTGCTCGACCCCATCGACTTCGGTGGCCTCTACATGCAGCAGGCGCAGGCGATCGCGCAGACCAGCGGCGAGCCGGCCGGTCACGCCTGAGGCAAATCACATATGCACCGCCACCCGTTCGTGCCGAGTAGGGATTGAGCTTGTCGAAGGTTTGTGTCGAAGCGCCTGCGCAACTCACCTTCGATAAGCCGCATCGACGTCGCTCGGCGGCTATGCAAAACGAGCGGGGGGGCGGACAGTGAAACTGGTAAAGGCGCTGGGCTCCGTCGGGGGCCTGACGCTGGCCAGCCGGGTGCTGGCACTGGTGCGCGATTCGCTGGCGGCGCGCTATGTCGGCGCCGGCTTCGCGTCGGACGCCTTCAACGGCGTCGCCTTCCGCCTGCCCAACATGTTCCGCGCCCTCTTTGCCGAGGGCGCCTTTGCCGCCGCCTTCGTGCCGATGTTCAATCGCAAAGCGACCGGGCCGGGCGGCATGCCCGAAGGGTTCCGCTTTGCTGAGCGGGCGCTGGCGGTGCTGCTGCCGGTGCTGGTCCTCTTCACCCTGCTGCTGCTGGCGGCGGCCTGGCCGATCACCTGGGCCTTGTCGGGCGGCTTTTCGCGCCAGGATCCGACGCCGGACCAGTTCGCCTATGCGGTGACGCTTTCGCGCATCACCATTCCCTATCTGGCGCTCATCAGCCTCGCCTCGCTGCTGGGCGGCATCCTCAATTCGCTCGATAAATTCTGGGTCAATGCCGCCGCGCCGATCCTGCTCAACCTGGCGATGATCTGCGGCCTGTGGCTGTTCCACGGGGCCGACGAATATGAGACCGCTCGGGTGCAGGCGATCTCGGTCACGGTCGGCGGAGCGCTGCAACTGCTGTGGCTGATCCTCGCCTGCCGCCGGGCCGGCGTGTCGATGAAGCTGCGGCGGCCGCGCCTCGACGGCGATGTGCGCGAATTGCTGCGCCTCATCCTGCCTGCCGCCGCCGGCGCCGGCGCGTCGCAGATCAACCTGCTGGTCTCCACCGCCCTGTCGGGCTGGCTGCTCGCTTCCGGCTCGATAACCTATATCTATTATGCCGACCGGCTGAACCAGCTGCCGCTGGGGCTGATCGGCATCGGCCTTGGCACTATCCTCCTCCCCACCATCTCGCGCATGCTCTCTAAGGGCGAGGATGCGGCAGCGATGGAGACGCAGAATCGCGGGATCGAGCTGGCGCTGTTCCTGACGCTGCCGGCCACCGTCGCCTTCCTGACCGTCGCCGAGCCGATCGTGCGCGGCCTGTTCCAATATGGCCGCTTCACCGCCGAGGATGCGATGCGCTGCGGCTGGGCGCTGTCCGCCTTCTCCATCGGCCTGCCCGCCTATGTGCTGGTGAAGGTGCTGACGCCGGGCTATTATGCGCGCGGCGATACGCGGACGCCGGTGCGCTACGCGATGGCGTCGATCGCCATCAACATCGCCGGCAATATGGTGCTGATCCCGCTGCTCGGCCATATCGGCCCGCCGCTCGCCACCGCGCTCGCCTCCACCGTCAATGTGGCGATGCTCTATCGCACATTGGTGAAGCGCGGCCATTTCGCCGCCGATGCCGGGCTGAAGCGGCGCCTGCCGCGCCTCGCCGTCGCCGCGCTCATCATGGGCGGCGTGCTGCTCGCCACCGAAAGCCTGCTCGACCCGTGGCTCGTCGGGCCGATGCTCCACCGCTATATCGCCCTTGCGCTGCTTGTCGGCGCGGGCGTGGCACTGTACGGGCTGGCGAGCTTCGCCACCGGCGCCTACCGGCTGTCCGATCTCAAGGCGCTGATGCGCCGGCGGAGCGGTGGCCCTGACCAACAGAATGGATAGAAGAATGCGCGTCCTCTCCGGCATCCAGCCTACCGGCAATCTGCACCTCGGCAATTATCTGGGGGCGATCCGCAACTGGGTGCGGATGCAGGACGAGATGACGGGCGACGCCCAATGTTTCTTCTTCCTCGCCGACATGCACTCGATCACCGTGCATGAAACGCGCGAGCAGCGCCTCCGCAACGTCCGCGACATGGCCGCCGCGCTGGTCGCCGCCGGCATCGATCCCGACCGGTCGGTGCTGTTCAACCAGGCGCGCGTGCCCGCCCATGCCGAGCTGTGCTGGCTGCTCAACGGCACCGCGCGCATCGGCTGGCTCAACCGCATGACCCAGTTCAAGGACAAGGCGGGCAAGAACCGGGAAGGCGCGTCGGTCGGCCTGTTCGTCTATCCGGTGCTGCAAGCCGCCGACATCCTGATCTACAACGCCACCCACGTGCCGGTGGGCGAGGATCAGAAGCAGCATCTGGAGCTGGCGCGCGACATTGCCGAAAAGTTCAACACCGATTTCGGCGTCGACCTCTTCACCCTGCCCGCCCCGATCATCCCCAAGGAGTCGGCGCGGATCATGTCGTTGCGCGACGGCACGGCGAAAATGTCCAAGTCCGATTCCAGCGACATGAGCCGCATCAACCTGACCGACGATGACGATGCGATCATGCAGAAGGTGCGCAAGGCCCGTACCGATCCCGATCCGCTGCCCGCCCGGGCCGAGGATCTGGCCGGCCGGGCCGAGGCCAATAATCTCGTCAGCATCTTCGCCACCCTCTCCAACCGCACGCCCGATGCCGTCTGCGCGGAGTTTGAAGGCAAGGGCTTTGGTACGTTCAAGCCGGCGCTGGGCGAATTGCTGGTCGAAACGCTGCGGCCGATCCGTGAGCGCTTCCTGGAGCTGCGGACCGACGACGCCGCGCTCGACGCCATTCTCGACAAGGGCGCGGCCCGAGCTTCGGCGGCGGCCGAACCGACGCTGCGCGCGGCCTATGACGCAATGGGACTGATGCGCTGACGCAAAGCAAGGGCGGGCGAAATTCCGCGCAATTTTTGTTAGTTTCGCCCCGGCGGCACTTTTCGAACGATGACGGAATCCCCAGCTTCGTGGCGTCACATCGATGCATGCATCCTTTGCGCCCGTTCGAGCCGACCGCGCGTTCAAACGATGTTCAGTTGCCTTTTGCTATAGCAAGGCCCAAGAATGGCGGCAGAACCTTCTGCCTGACACAGGACGCAATAAAATGACCCGTTTAAGAAAAATCGGTCTGTTCGCGGCGCCAGCCATGGCGCTTGTGGCGCTGTCGGGCTGCGCCACCCCGTTCAAGGCGGACGTCGCTCGGTTCCAGCAGCTGCCGGCCCCGGCCGGACAGAGTTTCACGGTCGTCGCCGACGATCCGCGCCTCGCGGGCGGACTGGAATTCGCCCATTATGCCGATCTGGTGGGACAGCGCCTGTCCCAGACCGGCTATGTCGCCGCCAGCGACCCGGCCCGCGCCGACCTGATCGTGCGCGTCGCTTATGATGTCGACAATGGCCGCGAAAAGGTGCGCTCGACCGGTGTCGGTGCGCCCGATCCCTTCTATTATGGCGGCTGGGGCTGGCGTGGCCGTTGGGGTCGTCCCTGGGGCTATGGCTTCTATGATCCCTGGCTGTTCGGCGGCGCCGGCTATAATGACGTGAGCAGCTACACCGTCTATACCAGCGATTTCAGCCTGAAGATCGACCGCGCGGCCGACAATCGCCGCCTGTTCGAAGGCAAGGCGAGCGCGCAGTCGCTGTCGAACAAGCTTACTTATCTGGTGCCGAACCTGATCGACGCCATGTTCACCAATTTCCCCGGCCAGAATGGCGAAAGCGTGAAGATCACGCTGCCGCCCGAAAAGCGCGGCTGACCGAATAGAGACAGGGCGGCTCCCAGCTAGCCCCAAATGGCCCGGCAACCACCCAGTTGCCGGGCCTTCTTTTTCCGATCAGCGCCTGGCGCCCAGGTCGCCCTGCCCCACCGTGCCGCTCGCCATCTCCAGCATGCGGTCGAGGCTCTTGCGCGCGGCGACGCGAAGCCCTTCCTCCATCTCGATGCGCGGCTGAAGGTCGCGCAGGGCGAGGTAGAGCTTCTCCATCGTATTGAGCGCCATATAGGGGCAGATATTGCAGTTGCAGTTGCCGTCCGCGCCGGGCGCGCCGATGAAATTCTTTTCCGGCACCGCCTTCTGCATCTGGTGGATGATGTGCGGCTCGGTCGCGACGATCAGCGTGTCGCCGGGCATCGTCTTGGAAAATTCCAATATGCCGCTGGTCGATCCGATATAATCGGCATGATCGACGATGTGGGGCGGGCATTCCGGGTGCGCCGCGATCGGTGCATCGGGATGCTGCGCGCGCAGCTTGAGCAATTCGGTCTCGCTGAACGCCTCATGCACAATGCACACGCCCGGCCATAGCAGCATCTCACGCCCCAGCTTGCGCGAAAGATAGCCGCCCAGATGCTTGTCCGGGCCGAAGATGATCTTCTGGTCGGCAGGAATCTGCGCCAGGATCTTTTCCGCCGAAGAGCTGGTGACGATGATGTCGCTCAGCGCCTTCACCTCGGCCGAGCAGTTGATGTAGCTGAGCGCAATATGGTCGGGATGGGCTTCGCGGAACGCCTTGAATTGGGCGGGCGGGCAGCTGTCCTCCAGACTGCATCCGGCGTCCATGTCCGGCAGCACCACGATCTTTTCGGGGCTGAGGATCTTGGCTGTCTCCGCCATGAAGCGCACGCCGCAAAAGGCTATGACATCGGCGTCCGTCTCCGCCGCCTTGCGCGAAAGTTCGAGCGAGTCGCCGACAAAGTCGGACAGATCCTGAATTTCCGGCTTCTGATAATAATGGCCGAGGATGACGGCGTTGCGCTCCTTGCGCAGCCGGTCGATTTCCGCGCGCAGGTCGATGCCCTGCGGGATTCCGGTTAAAGCGTTCATCTACCCTTACTCCCCGGCCTCTCGCTTGAGGCCCGTTGCCGGCGCAACTAACGTTCCCGCCGCTTGTTGGCCAGTACCTCGTTGATCGGGGTGGTCACGTCCCAACGATCCTTGCTGCGGGTGCCGCGTTCCGGCGGGAAAGTGACCAGCACCCGCGCGTCGCCATAGCCGATCGCGCCCAGCGGCGCCGCCATCAACCGGCCGAGCGCCTGACGTCCATATTCGCGTGCCTGCGCCATCCGCTCCGGCGATGTCGCGGCCGTTCGTGCCCGCGCCTGCGCATGGGCGGAAGTGCGGCGGCTCAGTTCCTCGCCCGCCTCGCGCGTGACGAACAGACCGTTGGTGCGGACCAGCGTGCGGCGGCTTTCGTCGACATTGGGCTTGCCCGGCTTCACGTCGGGCGCGTTGACGATCAGCGTGCGGCTATCCTCGTCCCACTCCAGATCGCCGGGGCCGATCGCGCCCACATCGACGAAATAGTCGACCGAAAAGGGCACCTTCACCACCTGATCCGATTTGAGCATGCCAAAGCCGCGCACATCCTGCGCCGTGCTCTGGATCGTCCCGCTGAGTTCGGAGACTTTGAGGCTGCTGGACCCGGCGATCCGCTCGGCGATCACCTTCGTCACCGCCGACCCGTCCTCCTCCACCGCGACGACATAATCGCGATTATAGCGCTGCCACCCGACCAGCATCGCGCCGATCGCAAACAGGATCAGCAGCGCCAGCGCCGCCGCGAGGCCGTAGCGTTTCAGCGCCGCTGCCATCGGCCATCCTCCAGCGGCGCGGCCAGCGCGCGCCCGTCGAGATCGATCAGATGCGCCAGCACCGACCGCCCCGCCGCACCATGCAGGCGCGGATCGATGCCCTTGTACATCTCCGCCACCATGTCAGGGATGGCGCTGTCGCCATGGCGCTCCAGATAGCGCAAAATCTGCCCCTCCCGCTGTTTGCGATGCCCCATCATGCCCCGGACCAGCCGGCGCGGGCTTTCCACCGGATCGCCATGGGCGGGATAATAGATGCGGTCGTCCCGCTCGATCAACCGCTGCATCGAGCGCATATAGGCGGTCATGTCGCCATCGGGCGGGGAAATGACGCTGGTGGACCAGCCCATCACATGGTCGCCGGTGAACAGCGCGCCTTCTTCCGGCAAGGCGAAGCAGAGATGGTTGGAGGTATGGCCCGGCGTCGCCACCGCTTCCAGCGTCCAGCCCTCGCCCGTCACCTGCTCGCCGTCGGCCAGCACGCGGTCGGGACGATAGTCGGCGTCGAAAGCGGCATCGGCGCGCGGCCCGTCATCCTCCAGCGTCAGCGGCGCGCAGCCGATGATCGGCGCGCCGGTCCGCTCCGCCAGCGGCCGCGCGGCGGGGCTATGGTCGCGATGGGTATGGGTGCAAAGGATCGCCCGCAGCGGCCGTCCGGCGATCGCCTGCTCCAATGCCGCCAGATGGGCCGGATCGGCCGGGCCGGGATCGATGACGGCGAGGTCGCTCGCCCCGACCAGATAGGTCTGGGTGCCGCTATAGGTGAAGGGCGACGGATTAGGTGCCAGCAGCCGCCCCACCAGCGGCGAAAGCGGCATCAGGATACCGGTCGGCAGATCGGCCGGATCGAAAGGGGTAGCCATATGTCCCATGTGCCCATTCTGGCGGCGAATACAAGGGCGGCGACAAGGGCCGCGGCGACGCCGGCGCGCGGCAGGGTAGGACAAAAGGGCACTGGCGGTCGGCCGCTCAGCCAGCCTATGGCAGCGGTCATGAGACTGGGCTTGCGCACGCATTTCACGGCAATATTGACGGCATCTCTGGCACTTGCCGGCTGTAGCGACGATCACCGCGCGGAGCGGCTGCGCGCGGCCGGACCCGATCCCGACCTCGCCGCGCTGCTGAAGGTCGCCGATGCCGACGCGGGCGCGCGCGTTTTCCGCCAATGCGCTGCCTGCCACACGATCAGCAAGGGCGCCGCCGATGTCGCCGGTCCCAACCTCCACGGCATCTATGGCCAGCCCATCGGCCAGCATCGCCCGCGCTACAGCTATACCGCCGCCATGCGGGCGAGCGAGGGCCGCTGGGACGCGGAGACGCTGGACGCCTGGATCGCCAACCCGCAACGGGTGGTGCCCGGCACCAAGATGATGTTTGCCGGAATTCCCGACCCGCTCGCCCGCGCCGACCTGATCGCCTATCTGCGCAGCCGGTCCGATTGAGCGCGCGCCGCTTTCCTCGGAGCATGCCAGCGGCTAGGCTGCGTCCATGACACCCGGCCTGATCGAACAATGGCGGCGCCATCTGGCGCTCGACCGGCGGCGCTCCACCCATACGGTGCGCGCCTATATCGCCACGGCCGAGCGGCTGGTCGCATTCCTGGAGGAGCATCGCGGCGAGCGGGTTGATGCGGCGATGCTGGCGCGGCTGGATCAGGCGGACCTGCGCGCCTTTCTCACCGTGCGGCGGATGGATGGGATCGGCAATCTGTCGGCCGCGCGGGAATTGTCGGCGGTGCGGGGCTTCCTCAAATTCGCCGGGGGCGAAGAGGGGCGCGTGCCCCGGCTCAAAGGGCCGCGTGTCCAGCGCGGCCTGCCCCGCCCCATCTCGCCCGACGAAGCGGTGGCGCTGGCGCAGGATATTGCCGAAGGCGCGCGCGAAGAGTGGATCGGCGCGCGCGACTGGGCGGTGCTGCTGCTGCTTTATGGCGCGGGGCTTCGCATCGGCGAGGCGATGGGGCTGATGGGCGATGTGCTGCCGCTGGGTGAGACGCTGCGCGTCACCGGCAAGCGCAACAAGACGCGGATCGTCCCGCTGCTGCCGCAGGTGCGCAACGCGATCGAGGATTATGTCGCCGCCTGCCCCTATCCGGCCGGTCGCGAAGAGCCGCTATTCCGGGGCGCGCGCGGCGGGCCGCTGTCGCCGGCGCTGATCCGCCGCGCGGTACAGGGTGCGCGCGGGCGGCTGGGCCTGTCGGACCGCACCACGCCCCATGCGCTGCGCCACAGTTTCGCGACGCATCTGCTGGGCCGCGGCGCCGACCTGCGCTCGCTCCAGGAACTGCTCGGCCATGCCAGCCTGTCCTCGACGCAAGTCTATACCGAAGTGAATGCCGCCCATCTGCTGGACATCTACCGCAACGCCCATCCGCGCGCCTGATGGTAGAACCGAAACGCCCTTCTGACCAGTGGATCAGCCCTTGGGCTTCCAGGTGAAAAGCCGCCAGAGATAGATGATCAGCGCGCCGACCACGCAGGCGGTCGAGACCGGGCCGATATAGCTGTCGATGTCGCGGAAATTCTGCCCCAGCACATAGCCGCCATAGGCGAGCAGCAGGTTCCAGATCAGCGCCCCGCCGCCGGTCCACAGCAGGAAGCGCACATGGCCCATGCGGAACAGGCCGGCGGGCAGCGAGATGATGGTGCGGAAGGCGGGCAGGAAGCGGAAGACGAAGACGACGATCTGACCATATTTGCCGAACAACCGATCCAGCGCCTCCACGTCCCGCCATTCCAGCGTCGCCCAGCGGCCATAGCGGTCGACCAGCGGCCGCAGCCGCTCGAAGCCCAGCATATGGCCGACCATATACCAGACATAATTGCCGATCATCGTGCCCACGGTGCCGGCAAGCAGCAGCCAGCCCATCTCCATCCGCCCCTGCCCGACGCGGATGCCGCCAATGCCCATGATGAGTTCGGACGGGATGGGCGGAAACACATTTTCCAGGATCATCAGGACGAAAATGCCCCAATAGCCGCCCGCGTCGATCAGGCGCAGCACCCAGTCGGTCATGACGCCACCCGCGCCGGTCGGGCTGGGCGCGCGCTCACCCGATCAGGCCGCCACCCGCGCCGCCAACCGGGCGTCGATCGCGTCCCAGATCAGCCCGCCGGTGTCGGTGCCGTTGAAAGCGTCGATGGAGACGATCCCGGTGGGCGAGGTCACGTTGATCTCCGTCAGCCACTCGCCGCCGATCACGTCGATGCCGACGAACAACAGCCCGCGCGCCTTGAGTTCCGGGCCGAGCGCGGCGCAGATTTCCTGTTCCCGCTCGGTCAGTTCGGTCTTGGCCGCCGATCCGCCCACCGCAAGGTTGGAGCGGATTTCGCCCGCGCCGGGGATGCGGTTGACCGCGCCCGCCACTTCGCCATCGATCAGGACGATGCGCTTGTCGCCCTTGGCGACGCCGGGGATGAAGGCCTGAACCATGAAGGGCTCGACCCATGAGGCGTTGAACAGTTCCACCAGCGCCGACAGGTTTGCGCCCGACGAACCGACATGGAAGACCGCCGTACCGGCATTGCCGTAAAGCGGCTTCACCACGATCTCGCCATGCTGAGCGAGGAAACGGCGCACCTGCGCCAGATCGCGGGTGATCATCGTCGGCGGCATGAAGCGCGCATAGTCGAGCACGAACAGCTTTTCGGGCGCGTTGCGGACGGCGGCGGGATCGTTCACCACCAGCGTTTCGGCCTGTACCCGCTCCAGCAAATGGGTGGCGGTGATATAGCTGAGATCGAAGGGCGGATCCTGCCGCATCAGCACCACATCGACGTCGCGGCCAAGGTCGAGCAGCTCCGGCTCGCCGAAGACATGATGGTCACCCTGGACCTTCTGCACCTTCACCGGCCGCGCCTTCGCCAACACGCGACCGTCGGCGAAGGTCAGGTCGGGCGCCAGATAATGATAGAGTTTATGGCCCCGCTCCTGCCCCGCCAGCATGATGTGGAAGGTCGAATCGCCCGCAATGTTGATCCCCTCCATGGGGTCCATCTGCACCGCGACGGTGAGGGGGTTGAGCTGGGTCATTCCAAAACCTTTCACAAGCGACACTGGCCCGGCCGAAGACGGGTAGGACGGCCTATCATCCCCCATGCCAGACGTTCGCCAGATGGCGTGGCGGGCAGCCGGGCGCAAGGAGGATGACGTCGATTTGCATGTCGTCGCCGGGCCGGGCCAGTTCGTGCCACAACAGCTCGGCCGCCGCCGCCACCCGGCGCAGGCGGCGTTCGTCGATGGCCAGCTCCAGCTCGGCGGCGGTCGCGCGCGCCTTGACCTCGACAAAGGCGATCAGCCCGTCGCGCCCGGCGACAAGGTCCACTTCGCCCGCCGGCGT
>DAMDPH010000106.1:0-10939 GCA_032082785.1 Sphingobium sp.
GGTCAGGATCATCCGGCCAACGCCCGATCCGGTCGCCCCTGCCGCACCGAACGCCGCCGCAGCCAGTGCAGATGCGCCCGACGCCGCCGCGCCGATGCCGGCCAGCCTGTCGCAACACCTCGCCGCCGAAGACGCCGCCGCCCCCATGCCGCCAACGCTGTGATCTGCGTGCGCGTGGAATGAGCGGCGGTCCTTTGGGATTGGCCGGACTTCCGTGAGGCCTGAGCGGGGATAAAGATTATCCAAGACGGGGCTTCGACAGGCTCAGCCTGAACGGGTGTGAGGGCGGCCCGGTGCCTGTTCTTTGCCGGCGCTTGTGGACCCGCATCTGCCCAGTCTGGAAAGGCCGTATGCCACCGGATTACGTCCGTCATTCCTGCGTAACGAGCGCACGGAAGTTGTCCGAGGCAGGGCTTCGACAAGCTCAGCCTGACCGGTGTGGATGAGGTTCGATGCCCGTGTCCCGGCGAAGGCCGGGACCCAAGGCTCCCCAGCGCTGCTGGCCCCCGGGCGTCGCCGAAGACGGCGTAGGCGCGGCGCTATGCCCCGACGCAATGAAGGCGGCCAAAGTCAGCTTCGCCAGCCTACCCCACTTCGTCATGCTGAACTTGTTTCAGCATCCATAGGCTCTGCCCGAGCGGCGGCGGGACATATTTGCACCAGGATCGCGCCCTCCGCGCCTCCGCGCTCTCTGCGCGAACCGACTGCGCCGATGATGATCGCGCGGAGGCGCAGAGACGCGGAGAGGGTCGCCGCACGCTTGCGATGCGACTTAGGTAGGGAGCGGCTTCGGCGCCTTCAGATGGACCCCGGCCTCTGCCGGGGAAGAGCAGGCCCTTGAAGGCGGCCGATATATCGGGCGCGGACGCCCGTTGCCCGGCATCGCTTCCCTTGGCGTCGTGCCTTCCGTCTTGAAAGGGAGGACCAGGCTTCGACAAGCTCAGCCTGAACGGTTGTGGGTGGGGTGCAATAGCTGGCGCTTTGCCGACCTGCCCGTCACCAGCCGTCCCGTTCATCCCCTTACCGACATCAAGCGGGCAGCCTGCCATCGGAATCACCTCTCCCCCCGTTCGCCCTGAGCCCCGTCGAAGGGCCGTTCTTCTCGACAGACGGGGAAAGGGCTTCGACCGGCTCAGCCTGAACGGTGGCGAGTGGCGCGCTCAGTCTGAACGGGTGATTGGCGCGCTCGGCCTGAGCAATCGTGGGTGGCGAACTCGACCTCGACGGGTCGGGGGCAGAGCGTGACGCCCCTGCCCCCTGCCCCCGGCCTCTCGCCCGGCCCTATCCCGCCTGGGCTTATTCGGCGGCCACCACCTCGGCGGGTGCATCGCTCAGGGGGTGGGTGAGGCGGTTTACCATTTCCTTTGGGCAGACCTGCCAGAAATGGCGGCGCCAGCGGTCCCAATCCTCAAGGATGTTGGTCGACCATTTGCTGTCGGTCGCCTTGGCATGCTCGGCGATCAGCGCCTTCAGCTCGGCTTCCCAATGCGCGCTTTCCAGCCGTTGCCACAGGATGCTTTCGGGATTGGCGTTGCCGGGGAAGCTGCCTTCCTCATCGAGGATGAAGGCCATGCCGCCGGTCATGCCTGCGCCGAAATTCGCGCCGGTGCGGCCCAATATCACCGCCGTGCCGCCGGTCATATATTCGCAGCCATTGGCGCCGCAGCCTTCGACCACCACCTTCGCGCCCGAATTGCGGACCGCGAAACGCTCGCCCGCCTGGCCGGCGGCGAACAGCTTGCCGCTGGTCGCGCCATAGAGGACGGTGTTGCCGAGGATGGTATTATCCTTGCTGACGAGCGGGCTGGAGACGGTGGTGCGCACGATGATGATGCCGCCCGACAGCCCCTTGCCCACATAGTCATTGGCGTCGCCGAATATTTCGAGCGTGATGCCCTTGCACAGGAAGGCGCCAAGCGACTGGCCGGCGCTGCCGCGCAGCCGCACGGTCAGATGGCCGTCGGACAGCGCGGACATGCCGAACTTGGCCGTCACCGCCGACGACAGGCGCGTGCCGACCGCGCGATGCGTGTTCCGCACCGTATAGGTGAGCTGCATCTTTTCGCCGCGCTCGAACACGGCGCGCGCGTCCTTCATCATCTGCGCGTCGAGGCTGTCGGGCACTTCGTTGCGCCACGCGCTGAGCGAGAAGCGGCGCTGGTCGTCGGGCGCGTCCACCTTGGCGAGGATCGGGTTGAGATCGAGATCGTCCAGATGCTCGGCGCCGCGATTGACCTGGCGCAGCAATTCGGTGCGGCCGATCACCTCGTCCAGGCTGCGATAGCCCAGCCGCGCGAGGATCTCGCGCACTTCCTCGGCGATGAAGGTCATGAGGTTGATGACCTTTTCCGGGGTGCCGGTGAATTTCTGGCGCAGCGCCTCATCCTGCACGCACACGCCCACCGGGCAGGTGTTGCTGTGGCACTGGCGCACCATGATACAGCCCATGGCGACCAGCGACAGCGTGCCGATGCCGAATTCCTCGGCCCCCAGGATCGCAGCGATGACGATGTCGCGCCCGGTCTTCAGCCCGCCGTCGGTGCGCAGCTTCACCCGGTGGCGCAGGCCGTTGAGGGTCAGCACCTGATTGGCCTCCGACAGGCCCATTTCCCACGGTGTGCCGGCATATTTGATCGAGGTTTGCGGGCTGGCGCCGGTGCCGCCGACATGGCCGGCGACCAGGATGACGTCGGCATGCGCCTTGGCGACGCCGGCGGCCACGGTGCCGATGCCGGCCTGGCTCACCAGCTTGACGCAGACGCGCGCGCGCGGGTTGATCTGCTTGCAGTCATAGATGAGCTGCGCGAGATCCTCGATCGAATAGATGTCATGGTGCGGCGGCGGCGAGATCAGCGTCACGCCGGGCGTCGAATGGCGCAGCCTGGCGATGAACTCGGTCACCTTGAAGCCGGGCAGCTGGCCGCCCTCGCCGGGCTTGGCGCCCTGCGCGACCTTGATCTCGATCTCCTCGGCGCTGCCCAGATATTCGGCATGGACGCCGAAGCGGCCCGACGCGATCTGCTTGATGACCGAATTGGCGTTGTCACCATTTTCATAGGGCTTGAAGCGGTTGGCATCCTCGCCACCCTCGCCCGACACCGCCTTGGCGCCGATGCGGTTCATGGCGATGGCCAGCGTCTCATGCGCTTCCGGGCTGAGCGCGCCGAGCGACATGCCCGGCGTCACGAAACGCTTGCGGATTTCGGTGGTGGCTTCCACCTCGTCGATGGGCACGGCTTCGCGGGCGAAGTTGAACTCCATCAGGTCGCGCAGATAGACCGGCGGCAGATCGCGCACGCCGCGCGAAAATTGCAGATAGGTGGAATAGCTGTCGGAGCCGACCGCGGTCTGCAACAAATGCATCAGCTGCGCGGAATAGGCATGGCTCTCCCCACCGTTGCGCTGGCGATAGAAGCCGCCGATCGGCAGGCGCACGGCCGCCGCGTCATAGGCTTTCTCATGCCGCACCATCGCGCTGTAATGGAGCGAGGCATAGCCCTCCCCCGAAATCTTCGCCGGCATGCCGGGGAAGAGATCGTTGACCAGCGCGCGCGATAGGCCGACCGCTTCGAAATTATAGCCGCCGCGATAGCTGCTGACGACCGCAATGCCCATTTTGGACATGATCTTGAGCAGGCCTTCATTGATCGCGGTGCGATAGCGGTCGATGCACTGGTCGAGATCGAGCATGCCGAACAGGCCGCGCGCATGGCGGTCGGCGATGCTGGCTTCGGCCAGATAGGCGTTCACCGTGGTCGCGCCCACGCCGATCAGCACGGCGAAATAATGGGTGTCGAGCGCTTCGGCGCAGCGGACGTTGATCGACGCATAGGAGCGCAGCCCCTTGCGCACCAGATGGGTGTGGACGGCCGCCGCCGCCAGCACGCCCTGAATGGCGACGCGGCCGGCATCGACGCTCTCGTCGGTCAGGAAGATTTCGGTGCGGCCTTCGCGCACCGCCTGTTCGGCCTCCTCGCGGATGCGGGCAATGGCGGCGCGCAGCTGCTCCTGCCCGCCGCTGGCGGGGAAGGTGCAGTCAATCTCCGCCACGGCGGGACCGAAATAGGCCTTGAGCCGCGCCCATTCGGCGCTCGTGACCACGGGCGATTCCAGCACCAGCACATGGCTGTTCTGCGCCCCTTCCTCCAAGATATTGTGGAGGTTGGAAAAGCGCGTCTTGAGGCTCATCACATGCCGTTCGCGCAGCGGGTCGATCGGCGGGTTGGTGACCTGGCTGAAATTCTGGCGGAAGAAATGGCTGATGGTGCGCGGCTTGTCGGAAATGACGGCGAGCGGCGTGTCGTCGCCCATCGACCCGATCGCTTCCTTCGCATCCTCGACCATGGGGCTGAGGATCAGCTCCAGATCCTCCAGCGTCAGATTGGCGGCGACCTGGCGGCGGGTCAGTTCCGCCTTGTCCCAAGCCGGCAGCGCGCTGGGCGCCTGCGCCAGATCGTCGACGGTCAGAAAATCCTTGATCAGGTCGCCATAGGGACGCTCGGCCGCAATCTGATCCTTGATCGCGCGGTCGTCATAGATTTCGCCCTCGGCCAGATCGACCGCGATCATCTGTCCCGGACCCATGCGGCCTTTGCGGATGATGGTGGTTTCGGGCACCACGACCATGCCGGTTTCCGACCCCACGATCAGCAGATTGTCGGCCGTCAGCGTATAGCGCAGCGGACGCAGCGCGTTGCGGTCGACGCCGGCCACGACCCAGCGGCCATCGGTCATCGCCAGCGCGGCCGGGCCGTCCCACGGCTCCATCACCGAGGCGAGATATTCATACATGTCGGCATGCGCCTTGGGCAGTTCGGCATTGTCCGACTGCCAGGCTTCGGGGACCAGCATCAGCTTGGCGGTGGGGGCGTCGCGGCCCGAGCGGCAGATCGCCTCGAACACCGCGTCGAGCGCGGCGGTATCGGACGCGCCGGCGGGGATGACGGGCTTGATATCCTCCGACTGCTCGCCAAAGGCGAGGCTCGCCATCTTGATCTCGTGGCTCTTCATCCAGTTCTTGTTGCCGCGGATCGTGTTGATCTCGCCATTATGGGCGAGGGTGCGGAACGGCTGGGCCAGCCACCATTGCGGGAAGGTGTTGGTCGAATAGCGCTGGTGGAAGATGGCGACGCGGCTCTCGAACCGTTCATCCTGCAGGTCGGGATAGAAGACCGACAGCGATTCGGCGAGGAACAGCCCTTTGTAGATGATCGAGCGGCAGGATAGCGAGCAGATGTAGAAATCGTTGATCTGGGCGGCGATCACCTTCTTTTCGATGCGCCGGCGGATCAGGTAGAGATCCTTTTCGAACTCGGCCATGTCGCGTTCCTCGGGCATCGGCCCGGCGATCATGATCTGTTCGATTTCGGGGCGGGTGCGCTGGGCCTTTTCGCCGATCACCGACACGTCGACCGGCACCTGACGCCAGCCATAGATGGTGTAGCCGGCCTCGATGATCTCGCTTTCGACGATGGTGCGGCAGGTTTCCTGAGCGCTCAGGTCCGTGCGCGGCAGGAAGATCATGCCGACGGCGAGCCGGTTGGGCAGCGGCTGGTGGCCGGAATCGGCGATGGCGTCGTCGAAGAAGCGCACCGGCAGGTCGACATGGATGCCCGCGCCGTCGCCGGTCTTGCCGTCCGCATCCACCGCGCCGCGATGCCAGACCGCCTTCAGCGCGTCGATGGCGCTGGCGACGACCCGGCGCGACGGGCGACCGTCGGTGGCGGCGACCAGGCCGACGCCGCAGGCATCGGATTCAAGATCAGGACGATACATGCCGACTTCGGCGATGCGGAGACGTTCGGCTTCGGTGGTCATGATGACTTACCCTTGCTGCTGACCGCCCGTTTTTTCCGGTGCGGTCAGGATCATGTGAATGTCGGCCGGCTGCGCCGGCCGCGAATGTCAGTTGGCCTTTTCAGCGTCCGCCCCGAGCAGGGCGGTCAGCCGGTCACGTTCGGCCTTGCTGAGATCCTTGTAGCTGCGCGGCTTGGGCAGCTTGGCCATTTCGGCCTTCGACGACTGCAAAATCTCCGGCATCGCGCGCATCATGTCGGGCATGATCTTTTGCATGCGCCCCAGATAATGGGGATCGGTCGCCAGCTGCATGAAGCCCGCGCCGAATTTCGCGCCCGCGGGCGTGGCGAGGAAGGCGGCGATATGATCCAGTTCGGCGGCGTCGTAGCGGCTGGCGAAGGCTTCGGCCATGCCCGTGCGCATCTCCGGTTCGTAACGGCCCATGAACCGCCCCATCGCCGGCATCATCGTGTTGACGATCACGTCCATGCGCTTGCGGAAGCTGGGGTCGATGATCGCCATCATCTCCTCCAGCGTGCCCTGGCCCAGGCTGTCGGCCCGCTCCGGGTCTAGGCCGCCGACCTTGAGGAATTCGCGGATGGGCATTTTGGTCATGCTGTCCATCATCGGGCCCATCATCTTCTGCATCATCGGCCCCATCATCTTTTCCATGGTGCCGTCGGGCAGCATGATGGCGGCGATGGGCTGCGCCTTGGCCAGCAGCGCGGGATCGACCGGCGCGGCGTCGGCTTCGGCGGCAGGCGCGGGAGCAGGCGCGGTTTGGGCCTGCGCGGCGAGCGGGCTCAGCGCCAGCGCCGCGCCCAGCAGCAGGGTGGTGGTCGCGCGCTTCATGCCGCCACCTGCTCGCCAGCGGCGACGCCGGCCTTGGCCTTGGCGCGCAGATAGCGGTGCATATGATCGGTCACGTCGCGCCCGTCGCGGATCGCCCACACGACCAGCGAGGCGCCGCGCACGATGTCGCCGGCGGCGAACACGCCGTCGAGCGAGGTCATCATGCTCTTATGATCGACGCGCAGCGTGCCCCAGCGGGTGACGGACAGTTCGTCCGCGCCGAACAGACGCGGCAGATCCTCCGCATCATAACCCAGCGCCTTGATGACCAGATCGGCCTCCAGACTATGCTCGCTGCCCGGGTCCGGCTCGGGCGCGCGGCGGCCGCTGGCGTCGGGTGCGCCCAGCCGCATCCGCGTCACCTTGACGCCGGTCACATGGTCGGTGCCCTCAAAGGCGATGGGCGCGGTGAGCCAGACGAACTCGACCCCTTCCTCCTCGGCATTGGCGACTTCGCGCTGCGATCCGGGCATATTGTCGCGGTCACGGCGATAGAGGCATTTGACCGACTTGGCGCCCTGGCGGATGGCGGTGCGGACGCAGTCCATCGCGGTGTCGCCGCCGCCGATGACGACGACATTCTTGCCCGTCGCCAGCAGCGTGCCGTCAGCATGTTCGGGGACATCGTCGCCAAAGCCGGCGCGGTTGGAGGCGGTCAGATAGTCGAGCGCCTTCACCACGCCGCCGGTGCCGACGCCGGGCGCACGAATGTCGCGCGGCTTGTAGACGCCGGTGGCGATCAGGATCGCGTCATGCTTCTGCCGCAGCGCGTCGAGCGTGGCGTCGCGACCGACATCGAAGCCTTCATGGAAGAGGATGCCGCCATCCTTGAGCCGCTGGACGCGGCGCATCACCACATCCTTTTCCAGCTTGAAGCCGGGAATGCCATAGGTGAGCAGCCCGCCCGCGCGGTCGTGCCGGTCATAGACATGCACCTCATGCCCGGCCGCGCGCAGATATTCGGCGGTGGTGAGGCCGGCCGGGCCGGCGCCGATGATGCCGACCGACTGGCCGGTGGGCGCGCCGGGCACGAGCGGCTCGACCCAGCCTTCCTTCCAGGCGGTGTCGGTGATGAATTTTTCCACCGAACCGATGGTAACGGCGCCATGGCCGGAAAATTCGATGACGCAATTGCCTTCGCACAGCCGGTCCTGCGGGCAGATGCGGCCGCAGATTTCCGGCATGCTGCTGGTCATGTTGCTGAGTTCATAGGCCTCGCGCAGGCGACCCTCGGCGGTGAGGCGCAGCCAGTCGGGGATATGATTGTGCAGCGGGCAATGGGTCGAGCAATAGGGCACGCCGCATTGCGAGCAGCGCGCCGATTGCTCCTCCGCCTTCTGCGTCGCGAAGGTGCGGCTGATCTCCAGAAAATCCTCGGCCCGGTCATGGGCCGCGCGCTTTTCGGGATAATCCTGTCCCCTGCGCACGAATTTCAGCATCGGATTGTCAGCCATGGCACACCCCAGAAAATTACAGTGCGCACATAACAAGTTGAGCCGCGCTGTCACGCGGATTCTGACGATTAGGTCAACAAAGCGTACCTAATTTCCCGTGTTTTTGCCTCTACTCACCCAAAGCCTGTAATTTTCTTTCAAGAACAAAAGCCGATCCGGCCCTATCTCAGGGAAAGCCAGATCAGCGCGGTGGTGCCGGCGACGATTCGATACCAGGCGAAGGGGCCGAAGCCATGGCGCGATACTAGGCCGACGAACCATTTGATGACCAGCAGCGCGACGAGGAAGGAGACGACAAAGCCCAGCGCGATACTGTCCCAGCCGACCGCGCCGGTGGTGATGCTGTCGCCATTTTTCAGCAGTTCCAGCGTGCTGGCGCCCAACATGGTGGGGATGGCGAGGAAAAAGCTGAACTCGGCGGCGGTGCGCCGCTCCACCCCCAGCATCAACGCACCCATGATCGTCGCGCCCGAGCGGCTGACGCCCGGCACCATCGAGAGGCACTGGATGACGCCGATGCCCATCACCCGCATCGCCGGAATATCGGCGATGCCGCGAAACTGTTCGGTCTTCACCAGCCGCTCGATCAGCAGGATGAGGATGCCGCCGACGATCAGCGCCCAGGCGACCACCTGCGGCGCGCCCAGCAGCATCTCGACATAATCATGCAGCGCGAGCCCGACGATGGCGGCGGGCATGAAGGCGATCAGCAGGTTGCGCAGGAAGCGCCAGCTTTCCGGCTGGCGGCGCAGCAGCCCCAGCCCCACCGCCCAGAAGGTGCGCCAGTACAGCACCAGCACCGCCAGGATCGCGCCCAGCTGGATGATGACGTTGAACATCGCCCAGGTGGAGGCATCATAGCCCAGCAGTTCGCTCGCCAGGATCAGGTGGCCGGTCGAGGAGACGGGCAGAAATTCGGTCAGCCCCTCCACGATGCCGAGGAGAATGACGGTGAGATAATGAAGATCCATGAAGCGCTGCGTCCTCGCAAATGTGCGGCGCCCGAATGGGCGCGACCCGGCCGGGCGATGGCCGGGGTGTGGCAGGGACAATGCCGCAGCGCAACAGAAACGAAAAGCGCGCCCCGACCGGCCGGTCGCGGCGCGCTGTCGTCCCGTCGAGCGGGAAAGCGGTGATCGTTACGCCTGGACGCGACCGGCGAAGCGCCCGTGGCGGCGATAATGGACCAGCCAGCGATCGGCGACGGCGACCATCGGCGTCGCCTCCACATCCAGGTCGCGCAGGCCCGGCGCGCCGACGCTGCCGACATTATCCTTTTGCAGCATCGCATATTGGTCGCGCGTGATCGGCGCGCCCGGCAGGAAGCCGAGCGAGGCGATCAGCGAGGCGATGCCGGCGGGCACCGGCACCAGGCTGCGGTCGCGGCCGATCGCCTTGGCGATCCAGCGATTGAGCTCCATCATGCTGAGCGTCTGTGGCCCGACCAGTTCGAAGGTCTGGCCGCGATGGCCGGCCGGATCGAGCGCGGCGTTGGCAATGGCATGGGCCACATCCTTGACATAGACCGGCTGGAACCGGGTGTCGGGCGCGATCACCGGCACCACCGGGGCCATGCGGATGAGGTCGGCGAAGCGGTTGAGGAACTGATCCTCCGCGCCGAAGATGACCGACGGGCGCATGATGATGGCGTCGGGGAAAGCGGCGCGCACCGCCTGCTCGCCCGCCGCCTTGGAGCGGCCATAGGCGGCGGGGCTGCCGGCATCGGCGCCGAGCGCGGACATATGGACCAGCGTCTCGACCCCGGCCTGCGCGGCGGCGCGGGCGACATTGGCCGCGCCCTGATGATGCACAGCGTCGAAATCGCCCGCCAATATGCCGACCAGGTTGATGACGATGTCGGCGGCGACGAACTGGCTCTGCCCCAGCGCGCTCATCGGCTGGACGCGCACGGTGGAGGCGAGGTCGCGCTGCGCCAGCCGCAGCCGCGCGCCCTGCGCCATCAGCGCCTGGGCGACATGACGGCCGACGAAGCCGCCGCCGCCGAACACCGTTACCAATTTATCCTTCATCGCGCGTCCCATGTTCAAGAAAGGCAAAATGACTCTGCCCCTCGCCTTGCAACAAGCTTTTCCGGCTGACAATCTTTTTGCGCTGTCCGCTTCGGCCGGAAAGGCGGGCGGCCGCGCATTTTCCTACCGCACAGGGACGCGCGCCCGCACCCGGCCAGCCCACGGCAATATCAGGTGGGTGGCCGGGTGGGGGAGCGGGCCGGTGCCGCTATGCGCCGGAAGGCGGCCCAACAAACCTCAAGGCTCGCCCTTGCTCTGCGTCATGCGGCGTTCGGCGAACCATTGTTGCAACCGCTTGGCCGCGCAGCCGGTGAAGCCGGCGGTGCCGTTGACCGAACAGCTGCCGGGCAGCGTGTCGCGCTGCACATTTTCCATGGTCGCAACCTGGCTGCCCCAGCCGGGGCCGCCCATCACTTCGGGCTTTTCGCGCAGCTTCTTGGGAATGCGATAGCGTTCCGCCTCCGGCTTGCGGGCGCATACGACGATCTCGTCGCCCTCGCCCTTGGGGCAGGGGTCGTCGCCATAGACGATGAGGTTGAAGATCCGCTGCGGCGGATCGTCCTGCGCCAGCGCGGCGGGCGCCGGCAGCAACGCCGCCAGCAAGGCCAGCGGCACGGCTTTGGGCAGGAGAGTGGAGAGACGCATCATCATTCCTTCATTCGCCCCTGACCATCGTGCCGGCCCCCTGCTCCATGCCGCACCGGGGCAACCCCTTGCCCCCGGCAGACGCCGCGCGAGTGCGCGACCCGTCAGGGCCGGGGCGTCGGGCCGTCGGGCGCGGGCGCGGCGGGCTGGGGCTGCTGCTGC
>DAMDPH010000107.1:0-10914 GCA_032082785.1 Sphingobium sp.
GCGCAGATGCTCGACACCCGCGTCGTGCAGCTGGAGGAGCGGCTCAACCGCATCAGCATCGAGGCGCAGGTCGCCGCCGGCAACGCCGCCCGCGCCGAAGGGCTGCTGGTCGCCTTTGCCGCGCGCCGGGCGCTAGATAGCGGCGCGCCGCTCGGCTATATCGAAGGACAGCTGCGGCTGCGTTTCGGCCCGGCCCAGCCGCGCGCGGTCGCCACCATCATCAACGCCGCGCGGGAGCCGATCACGCTGACGGACCTGCGCGCGGGGCTGGTGGATATTGCCGGCCGCGTCACCCGACCGCCGCCCGATGCCAGCTGGTGGGATTCGCTCCAGCATGAGGCGCGGGCACTGGTGACGATCCGCAAGGCGTCCGTCCCCTCCGCCCGGCCCGACATGGCCTTTGACCGGGCGCTTCGCTTTATCGATGGCGGCCGCATCGGATCGGCGCTGGCGGAGGTGGAACATATGCCCAACCGGCTGGTTGCCGACAGGTGGTTGCAGGCCGCCCGCCGCTATCAGGAAGCCCGGCGCGCGCTCGACCTGATCGAAACCGCCGCGATCCTGGAACCCAGGGCGCTGCGCACCAGCAGCGGCATCACGATCGGCCAGCCGTCTCCGCTCGCACCCTGAATTTTTTTGCGCCCGACCGTTTGCCTCCTGCGATGAAACGGATGGACGGCCGGTGCGTTCGTCACGAGAATGTCATCTTTTCCGCCTGGAACAGGATCGAGTCTCGTGCCGCCTTATGCCGACGCTATTGCCAATTTAGGGAAGACGCGGCGGGGGGGCGGCCCCGGGGCCGCCGCGCTGCCGCCGCTCCAGCATCTGTTGGGCAATGCCGCCCTCCCCTTCGACCTTGCCCGCACCCGCGCGCAGGCGCCGCTATTGGCGCAGCAAATGCGCGGCGACGGGCGGCACCTGCTGCTGATCCCGGGGCTGCTCGCGTCCGAACAGCGGATGGAGCCGCTGCGCAAGATCCTCTCCCACGCCGGCTATGATGCCCATGGCTGGGGCATGGGGCGCAATTTCGGACCCAAGCCCGACAGTCTGGAGCAGATCGACCGGCGCGTGGACGAGATAAGGCGGGAAACTGGCGGGCTGGTCACGTTGATCGGCTGGAGCCTTGGCGGGCTTTATGCGCGCGAATATGCGAAATTCGCCAGCGCCAAGGTGAGCGGCGTCGTCACCATGGGCACGCCCTTCTCGGGCGATCCCCGCGCCAATCATGCCTGGCGCATTTATCAGCTGGTCTCGGGCTTTCCGGTGGACCGGCCGCCCTTCACCTGCCGGCGCGAGGAAAAGCCGCCGGTGCCGACCGTGGCGCTCTGGTCGCGGCGCGATGGCGTCATCCTGCCGGAATGCGCCCATGGCCGCGCCGGCGAGCGGGACCGCGCGATTGAGGTGGATTGCAGCCATATGGGCTTCGCCGCCGCGCCCGAAGGCATAGCGGCGGTCGGCAAGGCGCTGGAAAGCTTCTAGAGCATCGGGCTTTAGATGATGACCGTTCGGGCTGAGCCTGTCGAAGCCCTGCCCTGCCTTTTCATGGAGAGCAGCCCTTCGACGTGTCTCAGGGCGAACGGCATATGTGGTGATTTCGACCTGACAGAGCCTGCTCTAGGCTGCCGTGCCCTCTCCCAACCGGCGCAGCGCCTCGTCGCGGCCGATCAACGGCAGCAGCTCCGCCATGTCGGGGCCGTGATCCATGGCGGTCAGCGCGCGGCGCAGCGGCAGGAACAGCGTCTTGCCCTTGCGGCCCGTCTCTTCCTTCAGCGCACTGGTGAGCGTGCGCCAGATGTCGGTGTCAAAGGTGGCTTGCGACAGCTGGCGATGCGCCGCCGCCAGAAAGTCCCGATCCTCTTGCCCCGGCGCGGGCGCGTCGATCGGGCCGGTGACGATCCGCCACCAGTCGGCGGCCTGATCGAGCCGCTCCAGATTGGGGCGGATCGCGGTCCAGCCGGCCTCGTCCATGCCGGCGGGCAGACGGTCGGCGACGGCGGCGAAGGGCAGGAGGTGGACGATCTTCTGATTGAGGCTCGCCAGCTCCGCCTCGTCAAAACGGGCGGGCGCGCGGCCGAAATGGGCAAAGTCGAAACTGTCGACCAGCGGCGCGATCTCGGCGAACGGCTCGATCGGCTGCGAACTGCCCAGCCGCGCCAGCAGCGCATTCACCGCCATCGCCTCCAGCCCCGTCTCGCGGAAATGGGCGACGCCGAGCGACCCCAGCCGCTTCGACAGCTTGCCCTCGCTCCCGGTCAGCAGCGCCTCATGCGCGAAATGCGGCAGCGGCGCGCCGAGCGCGGCGAACATCTGGATCTGGGTCGCGGTGTTCGACACATGATCCTCGCCGCGCAGCACATGGGTGATGCCCATGTCGATATCGTCGATGACCGAGGGCAGCATATAGAGCCAGCTGCCATCGGCGCGGCGGATGACCGGGTCGGACAGCAGCGCCGGGTCGAATTTCTGCTCGCCGCGAACGAGGTCGGTCCAGACGATCGGCTGGCCATGGTCGAGCCGGAACCGCCAGTGCGGCTGGCGACCCTCCGCTTCATAAGCGGCAATCTGGTCGGGCGTCAGCGACAGGGCAGCGCGATCATAGACCGGAGGCAGGCCGCGCCCGAGCAGGATCTTGCGGCGCAGCTCCAGTTCCTGGCTGGTTTCATAGGCGGGATAGACATGGCCCGACGCCTTGAGCGCCTCGAAGCGAGCCTCATATAAAGCGAAGCGGTCGGACTGTTTCGCCTCCCCGTCCCACTCCAGCCCCAGCCAGCGCAGGTCGGCGCGGATCGCGTCGGCATAGTCCGCCCGCGACCGTTCCAGATCGGTATCGTCCAGCCGCAGCAGAAATCGCCCGCCGCTCTTGCGCGCCCATAGCCAGTTGTGCAGCGCGGCGCGGATATTGCCGACATGTAGATGGCCGGTCGGCGACGGCGCGAAGCGGGTGATGACGGTCATGATCGATATCCGGGTTGCGGCCGACGCGGCCTTAAAGGGTACGGAACGCGTTGGTGATCGGGTAGCGGCGGTCGCGGCCGAAATTGCGCAGGCCAAGCTTTACCCCGGGAGGCGCCTGACGCCGCTTATATTCCGCGACATATAGGAGCCGCTCGATCCGGGCGACGATATCGCGGTCGAAGCCGCGCGCCACCAGTTGCTCGACCGACAATTCTTCCTCGACCAGGCCATAGAGGATCGGATCGAGCATGTCATAGGGCGGCAGGCTGTCCTCATCCTTCTGATCGTCGCGCAGTTCGGCGCTGGGCGGTTTGCTTATCACCCGCTCCGGCATGACCGGACCGTCGGGACCGAGGCCGAGCGAGGGGCGGTTGGCATTGCGCCAGTGGCTGAGGTCGAAGACCGTGGTTTTATAGGCGTCCTTCAGCACCGAATAGCCGCCCGCCATGTCGCCATAGATGGTGGCATAGCCGACCGACATCTCGCTCTTGTTGCCGGTGGTAAGCAGCATCGGGCCGAATTTGTTGGACAGGCCCATCAGCGTCAGCCCGCGAATGCGCGACTGGATATTTTCCTCGGTCAGATCGCGCGGCTGGCCGGCGAAGACGGGCGCCAGCATCGTATCGAACGCCGCCACCGCCGGCTCGATCGGGATGCTGTCATAGCGCACGCCCAGCATCTGCGCGCAGGCGAGTGCATCGTCCAGGCTCTCCTGGCTCGTAAAGCGCGACGGCATCATCACGCACCAGACCCGGTCCGGCCCCAGCGCATCCACCGCCACGGCAGCGGACAGAGCGGAATCGATGCCGCCCGACAGGCCGAGTACCACGCCGGGAAAGCGGTTCCGCTCCACATAGTCGCGCAGGCCCAGCAGCATGGCGTTGTAGATATCGGCGGGCTGCTCATGGAGCGGGTGGCGATCGCCGGGCAGGCAGACCCACTGGCCGTCCCATTTCTCCCACTGGGTGAGGACGAGCGCCTCTTCCCAATCGGGCAGCTGATGGGCGATGGCGAGGTCGCCATTCATGACGAAGGACGCGCCGTCGAACACCAGCTCGTCCTGACCGCCGACGCGGTTGAGATAGGCGAGCGGCAGGCCGGTTTCCCGCACGCGGGTGCCGGCCACGGAATTGAGGCGCCGGTCATCCTTGCCGATCTCGAACGGGCTGCCATTGGGGCTGATGAGGATATCCGCACCCTCGGCCTTCAGATGCGCGGTGACGAAGGGGAACCAGATATCCTCGCAGATCGGGACGCCGATCCGCACGCCGCGAAAGTCGATGGGCGCGGGCAGCGGGCCGGGCGCAAACAGGCGCTTTTCGTCGAACGTCCCATAATTGGGCAGCTCGCGCTTCTGCCGTATCGCCGTCACCGCCCCGCCGTCCAGCAGCGCGACGACGTTGAACAGCACGCCCTGCGCCGCGACCACCGTGCCGACCAGCATCGCCGGGCCGCCATCCGCCGTCGCCTGGGCCAGCCGGTCCAGCTCCCGATTGGCGCGGTCGATCAGCGCGGGCTTGAGCACCAGATCCTCGGGCGGATAGCCGATCAGCTGCAATTCTGGATAGACGATGAGGTCGGCGCCCGCCGCGCGATCGCGCCAGGCGAGCATCGCATCGGCATTGGCCTTGAGGTCGCCCACGGATTGCGTCATCTGCGCAAGGGCGATCACGAGTTTGTCGGTCATGGCCGCGCCCCTAGTCCATTTTAGGGCGTGGCGCAAAAGCGCCTTTCCACTCGCGACCTGCGCCGCTAAAGGGGCCGCGTTTCGCGCACCGTCATCAATCCGTCACGGGGGACATGGCCATGAAGCTCATGACCGGCAATTCCAATAAACCGCTCGCAGCCGCCATCGCCGATTATATCGAGATTCCCCTGACCGAAGCGAGCGTCCGCCGCTTCGCCGACGAGGAAGTCTTTGTCGAAATTCACGAGAATGTCCGCGGCGAGGATGTGTTCGTGATCCAGTCGACCAGCTATCCCACCAACGACAATCTGATGGAATTGCTGATCATGATCGATGCGCTCAAGCGCGCGTCGGCCAAGCGGATCACGGCGGTCGTGCCCTATTTCGGCTATGCCCGGCAGGATCGCAAGCCGGGGCCGCGTACCCCGATTTCGGCCAAGCTGGTCGCCAACCTCATCACCACCGCCGGCGCCGACCGCGTGCTGTCGGTCGATCTCCATGCCGGGCAGATTCAGGGCTTTTTCGATATCCCGACCGACAATCTGTTCGGCGCCCCGGTGATGTCGGCCGATATTCAGGCCCGCTTCGGCGACAAGAATATCATGGTCGTGTCGCCTGACGTGGGCGGCGTGGTGCGTGCCCGGGCGCTCGCCAAGCGGCTGGACAATGCGCCGCTCGCCATCGTCGACAAGCGTCGCGAGCGGGCTGGCGAATCGGAAGTGATGAACATTATCGGTGATGTTTCCGGCCGCTTCTGCATCCTGATCGACGATATCGTCGATTCGGCCGGCACGCTCTGCAACGCGGCGAGCGCGCTCAAGGCGGCGGGCGCGGAGGATGTGGTCGCCTATGTCAGCCATGGCGTGCTGTCGGGCGGCGCAGTGGCGCGCGTCGATGCGTCGGAACTGCGCGAGCTGGTCATCACCGACTCGATCCAGGGCACCGACTCGGTGAATCAGGCAACGCATATCCGCCACCTGCCGATCGCCCCGCTGCTGGGTGAGGCGATCAAGCGGATCGCCGACGAAAGCTCGGTCTCCAGCCTGTTCGACTGATCCTGCGGCCCGCGTCCTGATGGCGCGGGCACTGGTCAGGCCAGCCGCGTCCTGAAGAATAGGAAATGCAACAAGGGTGCGACACTCGCTGGCCTGATCGCATTTCGGTAAATATTTGAGATCAGGCGATAGGATCGGACCAGCCTGTTCAAAATTGGTCAGGCCAATATCCGCAGCTCAGGCCGGCGGCAGCAACAGCAGCGGCGTGCTCAGGATCAGGATCAGCGCCAGCACGATGCGTTGCCCGCGCGACGGCGCGCGCGGCAGGCTGCGCCAGAGCGCGGGGCAGGCGAGCAGGGCGAGCAGCAGCAGCAGCGTCGACAAGGTGGCCGACCCGCCAATGGGCATGTCCTGGCGCAAGGCCAGACCGCCCAGAAGACAGATGAAAGCCAATATCCAGCCGACCAGCGCCACGCGTCACGTCCCCCTTTTTTGCGATCGATCGATGGCAGCCTAGGACGGCGCGGTTGCCGAACCCTTAAGGCGATACTGGCGCGGCGGCCCCTTTGCGGCTAGGCCGGCGTCATGACCACCCGCGATGACCTGACGCTTGCCCACCGCCTTGCCGATGCCGCCGGCGCGGCGATCCGGCCCTTTTTCCGCGCGCGCTATGACCTTGAATATAAAGCCGATCAGTCGCCGGTGACGGAGGCGGACCGCGCGGCCGAGGCGGCCATTCGCGCGATATTGGAGGCCGAGCGCCCCGGCGACGGCATCATCGGCGAGGAATATGGCGCCACCCGCGCCGATGCGGAACGGGTTTGGATCCTCGACCCGATCGACGGCACGCGCAGCTTCATCGCCGGCCGGCCGATCTTCGGCACGCTGATCGCGCTGACGCAGGCGGGCTGGCCCACGGTCGGCATCATCGACCAGCCGATCGCCGGCGAACGCTGGTCCGGCATGACCGGACAGCCGACCCATTATAATGGCAAGCTGGTGACGACCCGCGCCTGCCGCGCGCTGGATCAGGCGATCCTCGCCTCCACCGCCCCGCAGCTGCTGCCCGGCTGCACCGCCGAACATTTCTCCCGGCTCGCGGGCCAGTGCCGCGACACGCTGTGGGGCGGGGATTGCTATAATTACGGCCTGCTCGCCTCCGGCCATATCGACATCGTCGTCGAGGCGGGGCTGAAGCTGCACGATCTCGCCGCGCTGGTGCCGGTGGTCGAAGGCGCGGGCGGTCGCATGTGCGACTGGTCGGGCGACCCGCTGACCGCCGACAGCGACGGGCAGGTGATCGCGCTGGGCGATGCCGCGCGGCTGGACGATGTGCTGGAAGCGTTGGCGGAAGGCCATCACGCTCACTGAGCTTCCAGCATCAGCTCCCTTATGGCGGCGGCGTAGACGGCTTCGCTCGACGCGTCGAAGCAGAGGAAGAGGATGCGGTCGAACGCCTGCGAATCGCGGCTGAGCACGTCGCAGACGCTATGCGCAGCGACGGCGGCGGCCTGCGCCTTGGGATAGCCATAGACGCCGGTCGAAATGGCGGGAAAGGCGACGCTGCGCAAAGCCTGACGCCGGGCGAGGTCGAGCGAATGGCGGTAGCAATTGGCGAGCAGTTCCGGCTCGCCCTGATTGCCGCCCTGCCAGACCGGGCCGACGGTGTGGATGATATAGCGGGCAGGCAGGCGGTAGCCGCGCGTGATCCGCGCCTCCCCCGTGGGACAGCCGCCGATGGTGCGGCATTCCTCCAGCAGCTCCGGCCCGGCGGCGCGGTGGATCGCGCCATCGACGCCGCCGCCCCCCAGCAGACTGTTATTGGCGGCATTGACGATGGCATCGACCACGCAACGGGTGATGTCCCCGGTCTGCACATCCCAGCGAGTCGTTCCGACGATCATCACCGCCTCCTCCTGGTCCGGTTCAGAATATACCCAAAAACTTCTTTTCCTGCGACTTTTTCTCGCCCTTGCCGCGCGTGCCGCTCTCGCTCTTGGCGGTGGTGCCGCGGCCGACATCGTCGCGCGGTTCGCCTTTCCTCGTGCGTTGCGCGCGGGCATCGGCGCCGGCCAGCACCGGACCGCAGGCCGCGCCCTTGGCATCGCCGATGTCGACAAAGGCCAGCATCGCCGCGAGCGGGGTCGCCGCTATGCCCAGCGCCGCTCCCGCTCCGCCGCGCGCCAGCAATTCGGGGCTGATGACGGAAATTTTCGGCTCGGCGAAATAGCCGCCGATGCCGACGGGCGACTGGCCGGAAAAGAGGCTGATCTTCTTGCCGTCGGCGCGGAAGGCCAGGTCGAGGCTTTCGTTGCGGAAGGAAAAGCCGCCGCGCCCGACCATAACATTCTTGCGCGTGTCGATCAGGATCGGATCGGCCGCCGCCACGCCGTCGCGGACAGTGAAGGCAATGAGGCCGCAATTGATCTGCACCGGTTCCTTGAGCTTCTTCTCGAACATCTTGGTGATGAAGGTGCCGATGTCGATTTCCGACAGCTGCACATTGCGCGCCCACATGGTGCCGGCGGGCAGGATGACGGCGATGCGCCCGTTGGACGCGGACAGCGAATCATGCAGCGTGTCGCCCAGCCCGGTCAGTTGCACCCGCGCCTTTATCGTGCCGCTGGTGCCCGACTCCTCGACACCCCAGCGCGCCAGCAGCTTGCCCATGGGCGTTGGCGCCAGACGAATGTCGTAACGGGTGCGGACCGGCCGCTGCCGCGCGTCGATCTCTATGTCGGACGCGACATGGCCGCCCGACATGTCGAAGCTGAGCGGCGAGAGGCTGAGCAGGCTATGATCCAGCTTCACCGCCATCGACAGGTTGGAAATGGGCACATTGGGCGCGCGAATATCCTTCACGCTGTAGCGCACGCGGGCGTCGAAATTGCGGATCGCCTCGACCCGCAGCGGCGCGTCGGGCAGCAGGCGCGGCCGGCCGCCGACCCGCTCCACCGCGCCGGCCTTGCCCTCTTTCTCCAGCCGTTGCGGGTCATAGCCGATGAAGGGGCCGATATCGACGATGTCGAGCGACCGGGTGGCCAGCTCCGCCTCCAGCAGCAGCCGCGCCTTGGGCAGCGACACGGTGAAGCGGCCGGACAGGTCGCTGTCGCCGAACCGGCCCTCGAGCCGGGTGAAGCGCCACTCCTCCCCCGCCTTGGTCAGGGCGGAGGTGAAGCGGTAGGCGCGGGTGTCGGGAATGGCGACGCCGAGAGAATCGAACAACAGGCTGAGATTGGGACCGCGCGCGACAAGGTTAAGATCGCTGCCCTCCAGCTGCGTCGCGCCGGGCAAGGTGCCATCGACATCGAGCCGAGTCGCCCCCGCCTGCGCCTGCGCGACCAGCCGGTTGCGCCCGCCCGAAACGGTCTCGTCGGGCGAGAGGAGGCTGCCGGACAGGATGAAGGGCCGCGCGCGCATCACGCCCTTGCCATCGAAGCGCACGTCGCTGGCGAAGCGCGTGTCCTTCGCCTTCACCGTCTGAAAGCCGATATCGGCGGTAAGTTGCAGGCGCGGGTCGCGATAGCGCAGGCGCGTGCCCGACAGCAGCGCCCGGCGGATGAGCGGCAGCGCCATCGGCTCGCCCTTGCGGTCGGGATCGCCCATCGTCCATGTGTTGCGGCGGCCGTCGGGCGACCATTCCAGGTCCACCGCCCCATCGCGCAGCTCCAGCCAGCCCAGCCGCGCCCGGTCGCCGAAGATCAGGCTGAGCGGGGCGATGCGGCTGTCTATCAGGCGGGCGCGGAAGACATCGGGGCGGCTGGCCCAGGGCAGATTGCCGATGCGCATATGTTCCGCGCGGAACCTGATGTTGACGGGCGCGAAATAGAGCTGGAAGTCGCCGCCCACCTCGACCGGCCGCTCCAGCTGTCTGCTGAGGATCGATTCGAACGGCCGCTTGAGAAAGCGGCCCTTGGTCACGAACAGGATGAGCCAGAGCAGGAAGAGGACGGCCAGCAGGCCAAGGATGATCCGCGCCCAGAGCGGCAGCCGCCGCCAGCCTTCGCCCGCCCGCCGGGCATAGGCGCCAGCCCCGCCCGGGCGGCGGCGTGCGCTACCATCGTCGGGGGCAGGAGGATCGGGGTCGAGTTCAGCCATGGCGGCAGGATCAACGCCCGCTCGGCCCATTGGCTCCGAATCGCCTTGCTTTCGCCCGGACCAGCGACTATGGCGCGCCCTTCGCGATATTCAGTGAGACCGTCCGGCTAACTAGGGCTGCCGTGGCTGTCTGTAATCGTCGCGCCAAAGAAGGAGACGAAAATGCCCAAGCTCAAGACCAAGAGCGGTGTGAAGAAGCGCTTCAAGTTCACCGCTTCCGGCAAGGTCAAGCACGGCGTCGCTGGCAAGCGTCACCGCCTGATCAGCCACAATTCCAAATATATTCGCCAGAACCGTGGCACGTCCGTCCTGTCGGACGCGGATGTCGCTCATGTGCGCCTCTGGGCGCCCTACGGCCTGAAGTAAGGAGTAGAGGGACATGGCACGCGTTAAACGTGGTGTAACCACCAAGGCGAAGCATAAGCGGATTTTGGATCAGGCGAAGGGCTATTATGGCCGTCGCAAGAATACGATCCGTATCGCTCGCCAGGCCGTCGAAAAGGCCGGCCAGTACGCCTACCGCGATCGCAAGGTCAAGAAGCGCTCTTTCCGCGGTCTGTGGATCCAGCGCATCAACGCCGGCGTCCGTGCGGAAGGCCTGACCTATTCGCAGTTCATGCATGGCCTCAAGCTGGCCGGCGTCGATCTGGACCGGAAGGTTCTGGCCGACATCGCGATGCATGAGGGTGAGGCGTTCAGCGCCATCATCGCTCAAGCCAAGGCCGCGCTTCCCGCCGCCTGACGTGATGATCGTCTGATTTGAAAAGGGCGCCGGGGGCAGATGCTTCCGGCGCCCTTTTCCTGTGCGCCTGCTTCCCGCGCCGCCTGCCCCCCGAAGGATGGTTCCATGTCGCTGCATCTCTGGTGGCTCTATGTCACGGCCGTCTCGCTGATCGCCATCACGCCCGGTCCCAACATGCTCCACGTCATGACGCAGAGCATCGCCCATGGCCCGCGCAAGGCGCTGGCGACGATGGCGGGGCTGATGAGCGCGGTGCTGTTATGCCTGGCCGCGTCGGCGCTGGGCCTTGGCGCGCTGCTGAAGGCGCGGCCGGGCCTGTTCGACCTGCTGCGCTATGCGGGCGTCGCCTATCTTCTCTGGCTCGGCGTCAAGGCGTGGCGCGCGCCGGTGGCGGCGGCGGACATCCCCCGCGCCACGGCGGTGCGGGCGCCCGGCGC
>DAMDPH010000108.1:0-206 GCA_032082785.1 Sphingobium sp.
GATGATGAGCGTGGCGAAGATCAGCAGGCCGACGCCCGACCAGACCATGCGGCGCACGGCGGGGGCGGCGTCCTTCCACTCCTTGAAGGCAAAGCCCCAGCAGGTGCCGAAAATGATGATCGAGGCCATGTGCAGCGTCCAGCTGGAAAAGCCGAACCGGCCCATCTGGCTTTCGCCCATCGTGTAGAAGAAGAACTGGAAATACC
>DAMDPH010000108.1:292-10791 GCA_032082785.1 Sphingobium sp.
GTCGCGTCGGCAGCGCCGCCCCATTGCGCGGCCGAGCGGTTGCGCTTGATGAGCCAGGCGCACCAGAGCGCGTTGGTGACGAGGCCGCCGAACATGACGAGGCAGAGCGTCGGCAGCCCGGTCCAGAGCGGCCCGGTGCCCGCCGCCGCGCTCAGCGCCTTGACCGGCTCGCCCGCCGCCAGCCCGAAGGCGAAGCAGCTCGACATGATGCCGGAGAAGATGGCGACGGCGATGCCCTTGCGGAAATTGAATTCGGCGACCGCGGCGGCTTTCTGCGCGGGAGAGAGGGCGGCATCCTTGCGCGCGCCGGCCATGGCGACGACGATGATGCCCAGCACGGTGACGGCGAGGCCCAGCAGGATGATCTGGCCCGATGTCGTGCCGGCAATTTCGGTCATGAAGCTGCCGTCGACGATCGGCGGGATCAGCGTGCCGAACACGGTACACAGGCCCAGCACCACCGCCATGCCCAGCGACAGGCCGAGATAGCGCATGGTGAGGCCATAGGTGAGGCCGCCAAAGCCCCATAATATGCCGAAGAAGATGCACAGGCCCAAAATATGCCCCGGCACCTGCCCCATCACGCCCATCAGGTCATTGGTCTGCACCGAAGCGAAGAACCAGGGGGCGATCACCCAGGAAAAGATGCCGCCGGTCAGCCAGAAAATCTCCCAGCTCCAGCCTTTGACGCCGCGATAGGGGACATAGAAGCTGGCTGAGGCGAGGCCCCCCAGCCAGTGAAACAGGACGCCGGTGAGGGGATTGGGGGTCATAGATCAAGGCCCAGTCGATAGAGGCGATTGGCGTTGCCGGCGAACAGCGCACGGCGGTCCGCTTCGGGGAAGTCGGCGACGATGGCGTGATAGGCTTCCATATAGCGGTCGATCGGGCCGAACAGCTTGTCGGTCGGCGTGTCGCTCGCGAACATGCAGCGGTCGACGCCGAACAGGTCGATCGTCTCGCGCACCAGCGACCCGACCGTCTCGCGGCTCCAGTCGCGGCGGATGAAGCCCATGCCGGAAATCTTGACCGCGACATGGGGGAGCGCCGCCAGCCGGCGCATGCCCGCCTGCCAGTCCGCCAGCCCGTCGGCATCGGTCATCACCGGCATGCCCATATGGTTGATCATCACCGGAATGTCGGGATGGCGCGCGATCAGCGCCGCCAGGCCCGCCATCTGCCCCGGATAGCATTGCAGGTCGAAGGACAGGCCATGCTGCGCCAGCCCCGCATAGCCCGCCTGCCATTGCGGATCGACGGTGAGGTCGACGGGGCCATAGCTGCGTTGGGGATCGGCATGCCAGTTGACGATGTGGCGGATGCCCTTGACGCGGGGATAGGCGGCATGGCGGGCGAGCAGCGCGTCGACATCGGGATCGTTCAGCGCGGCGAAGGCGACGATGCCGGTCGGCAGGCCCTCCGCCGTCGCCAGCCCGTCGAGCCATTGCGTTTCGTCGAGCGCGCTCTGCGCCGCGGCGCCGGCATCGACATGCACCGCGCCCACCACATTCCAGCGGGCGAGGTCGGCGCGATAATCGGCAACGCCATAGTCGCGGGCGATGGGTTCGACGCTGCCATTGGGGCCGGCGTCGGAAAAGGGCGGGCTCAGCCAGTCATAGCGGATATGGTTGAGATCCCACAGATGGATATGGGCGTCGACAAAGGGCAGTTCGGACATCTCGTCTCCCCTACGGCACGCCGGTTCATCGCGTAGGCCGCCGCGCTCGTGTAAAGCCGTTCGTCCTGATCAGACCCTTCGACTGCCTGCCGAGGCAGGCGCTCAGGACAGGCACTGAGCGAAGTCGAAATGGCGTATCGAAGGATCGGGCATGCCATCCTTCGATACGGGGCTTCGCCCCTACTCAGGACGAACGGGGTTCTGCGTCAGAAAGTGGTGCGGCCGCCCGACGTGTCGAAGGTCGACGCGGTGGTGAAGCTGCATTCCTCGCTGGCCATGAAGCAGACCATGGCGGCCGATTCCTCGACCAGGCCGAGCCGGCCCATCGGGATTTTCGAGCGCATATAGTCGACCTGGCTCTGCGGCAGCTGGTCCAGGATCGGGCTTTCGAAAGTGGCGGGGGTCAGCGCATTGGCGATGACGCCCTTGCCGGCCAGTTCCTTGCCCAGGCTCTTGGTGAAGCCGATCACGCCCGCCTTGCTCGCCGAATAGGCGCTGGCGTTGGGATTGCCTTCCTTGCCCGCGACCGACGCGAGGTTGACGATCCGGCCATAGCCATTTTCCAGCAGGAAGGGCACGACTTCCCGGTTGCAGTAGAAGAGGCCATTGAGGTTGATGTCGATGACCCGCTGCCAGCTGTCGACCGGATAGTCCCACACGGTGGCGGTGGCGCCGGTGATGCCGGCCGAGCAGACCAGCACATCCACCTTGCCCAGCGCCTGCGCGCTCGCCTTGGCGGCGGCGGCGACGGCGGCCTGGTCCGACACGTCGAGCGCCACCACATCGGTGGCGCCCACGTCCGCCTTGGCGGCGGCGAGCGCATCGGCGTTCAGATCCCACAGCACCACCTTGCCGCCTTCGGCGACGATGCGGGCGGCGACCTGCTTGCCAAGGCCCGACGCGCCGCCGGTGACGATGGCGCAGCGCCCCTCGAAACGACCCGCGTAGACGCTCATCCGAGCACCTCGTCGCCCAGATGGCGCCATTCCACGACATTCTGCTTCTGGGTGCCGAGCTTTTCGATGCCCAGTTCCATCACGTCGCCGGCCTTGAGGTAGATGGCGTCGGGCTTCTTGCCCTCGCCCACGCCCGGCGGGGTGCCGGTGATCATCAGGTCGCCCGGATAGAGGGTGATATATTCGCTGACATAGGAGATCAGTTGCGCGACGTTGAAGATCATCGTCCTGGTGTTGCCGGTCTGCATCCGGTCGCCATTGACGTCGAGATACATGTCGAGATTCTGCGGATCGCCGACCTCATCGGCGGTCACCAGCCAGGGGCCGACCGGGCAAAAAGTGTCGTGGCCCTTGCCCTTGCTCCACTGGCTGCCGCGCTGCTTCTGGTTGAAGCGTTCCGACACGTCGTTGACCAGCACATAGCCGGCGACCTTGGACAGCGCCTCTTCCTCGCTGACGAAGCGGCAGGTTTCGCCGATCACCACGCCCAGTTCGACTTCCCAGTCGCCATGAG
Source organism: Sphingobium sp. (assembly GCA_032082785.1). Taxonomy (GTDB): domain Bacteria; phylum Pseudomonadota; class Alphaproteobacteria; order Sphingomonadales; family Sphingomonadaceae; genus Sphingobium. Next base: position 3,441 of record DAMDPH010000108.1, read on the forward strand.
TCGCATTCTTCGGCAGCATGACTTCGTCATTCGGGCCGTTCAGCGACGACAGTGCCTTCATGAACATCATCGGCTCGGTCGGGATCGGCAGGTTGGATTCGATCGCATGGTCCTCATAGTTGAGGCCGATCGCGACGATCTTGCCGATGCCCTTGACCGGCACGCCATAGCGCGGCTCGCCCTCGACCACCGGAAGCGCGTCGATATCGGCGCCCTTGGCGGTCGCGAGGGTGGCGATGGTGAGTTCGGGGACGACCGAGGACAGGTCGCGGATCTTGCCATCGCTGTCGACGATGCCCGGCTTTTCCTGGCCACGCTGGCCAAAACGGCAGAATTTCATGAGACTGGCTCTCCTGACTGTCAGTGAGTGTAGGGACGGTGCATCGCGATATCGCGGTTCAGCTCCACGCCGAAGCCGGGCGCGTCGAGCGCGCTGGCCTTGAGCCGGCCCTTTTCGGGCACCGGCTCGCCGATCAGCTGGGGATGGAACATCGGCACCACCTCCGTCGGCCCCGGATGCATCATCAGGAATTCGGCGAAGGGCGAATTGTGGCGCGTGATCACGAAATGATAGGAATAGACGGACGAGCCATGCGGCACGACCATCTTGCCATGGGCGTCGGCCAGCGCGCTGATCTTGAGCAGTTCGGTCACGCCGCCGCACCAGCCGACATCGGGCTGGATGATGTCGCAGCAATCCATTTCCATCAGCATGCGGAAGCCCCAGCGGGTCGCTTCATGCTCGCCGGTGGTGACCAGCATGCCCTTGGGCACGTTGCGCTTGAGCTGCTGGTAACCCCAATAATCGTCGGGGCTGATCGCCTCCTCGATCCATTTGAGGCCCAGTTCGTGCGCGGCGATGGCAAGGCGGGTGGCATAGTCGACGTCGAGCGCCATCCAGCAATCCCACATCAGCCAGAAGTCGGGACCGACCTTGGCGCGCATGTCGGCCAGTTCGGCGATATTCTTCTTGAGGCCCTCAATGCCCTCGGCCGGGCCGTGGTGCAGCGGCATCTTGCCGCCGATGAAGCCGAAATCCTTGGCGACGTCGGGCCGCGCGCCGGTGGCGTAGAATTGCAGCTCGTCGCGCACCGCGCCGCCCAGCAGATGATAGACCGGCTCCTGCCGCAGCTTGCCCATCAGATCCCACAGCGCCAGGTCGACGCCGGAAATGGCGTTCACGACCAGACCCTTGCGGCCATAATATTGGGTCGAGAAATACATCTGGTCCCAGATTTTCTCATAATCGGTGGGCGAGCGCCCTTCGAGGAAGCGGGCGAGATGCTTTTCCACGATATAGGCCGCCGGCTCGCCGCCGGTGGTGACGGCGAAACCGATGGTGCCGTCCTCCGCCTCGATCTCCACCACCAGCGTGCCCAGCACGTTGATGCCGAAGCTCTGCCGCGACTGGCGATATTCGGGATAGCGCGACATCGGCGTCGCGATATGATCGTCGATCCAGTGCCCTTCGCCCTGGTCATGATAGTCGGCACCGCCGCCGCGCACGGTGAAGGCACGGACATGCTTGATTTTAGGCAAGGTCACGATGGGCACGCTCTACTCCTCGAACGCAGCCCGCCATCCGCATCACCGGACGCGCGGGCGATAAATTCCGCAAAATGGGAAAAAGGCGCAAGATGCCGGGCAGAGGAGGGGGGCAGGTTGGAAGATTCGCTTCCGGGCCTCTCCTTCGCCCTTGTTTTTCTCATTTTGTGGGATAGAGTGTTAGTAGATGAGACACAGAACGTCAAACCCGGAATCGGGCGTGCGAGAGGAAAAGTCGAAAGCCCCGCCCACCAAGACGCAGGGGTCGCAGACGCTCCAGCGCGGCCTCGATCTTTTGGACCAGGTCATTGACGGGCCTGTGAAACTTGCCGACCTGTCCGAACGGATGGGCCTCACCCGATCGACCACCCACCGGCTGGCCAATGCGCTGGTGGAGCGCGGATTCCTGAACTTCCTGCCGCGCGAGGGCTATCAGCTCGGCCCCAAGCTGCTGCAACTGGGTTTTCTGGCGCAAAGTCAGGCGGATGTGGTGCAGATCGCACGTCCCCATATCGAGGCGCTCGCCGCGCAGAGCGAGGATGTGGTGCATCTGGGCCGGCTGGACGGCGATCAGGCGCTCTATCTCGACAAGATACCCGGCCGCCGCCGGGTGGAGATCAGCAGCCGCGTGGGCGACCGCCATCCGCTCACCTCCACCGGCCTCGGCAAGGCGCTGCTGCTCGACGATGCCGAAGCCAGCTGGCGCCGGCTGTTCGACGAGGATCAGGCCGCCGGCACCCATCCCATCGACTATGATGCCTGGCTGGAGCGGATGAACGGCTATGTCGCCGCCGGCCGCGCCTTCGACCTTGAAGAGAATGAGGATCAGATCCGCTGCGTCGCCGCCCCGGTGCGCGACGCGTCCGGCGCCATCGTCGCCGCCATCAGCCTGTCGAGCGCGGCCCAATATATGGACGATGCGCGCATGGAGACGCTGAGCGACGAGGTCCGCGCCGCCGCGCAGAAGATCAGCGCCGACCTGGGCTGGACCCCGGCGGTGAAGTCCCCCCGCCGCCCCGCGCGGCGCTAGTCAGAGACCCGCCGCCCCGCGGCGACAATGAAGGAAAGCGACACTCCATGAAGCTGCTCGAAGGCAAGACCGTCCTCGTCACCGGCGCATCGACCGGCATCGGCCGCGCGGCCGCCATCGGCGCCGCCCAGCATGGCGCCGACGTCGTCATCAACTATGCGCATAGCGACGGCCCCGCGCAGAGCTGCGTCGAGGCGATCGAGGCGATCGGCCAGCGCGCCATCGCGGTGAAGGGCGATGTCGCCGATCCGCAGACCGCGCAGGACTTCGTCGCCCGCGCGGTCGACGCCTTCGGCAAAGTCGACGTGATGGTCAGCAATGCCGGCATCTGCCCCTTTCACGGTTTCCTCGACATGCCGGTCGATGTGGTGGAGCGGACCTTCCGCGTGAACCTGCATGGCGCCTATTTCATGGTGCAGGCCGCCGCGCAGCAGATGGTCAAGCAGGGCCATGGCGGCAGCATCGTCGCGGTCTCGTCCATTTCGGCGCTGGTCGGCGGCGAATATCAGACCCATTATACCCCGACCAAGGCGGGCGTGCATTCGCTGATGCAGTCGACCGCCATCGCGCTCGGCAAACATGGCATACGCTGCAACAGCGTGCTGCCCGGCACCATCCTGACCGAGATCAACAAGGATGACCTGGCCGATGTCGAGAAGCGCCAATATATGGAAGCGCGCACGCCGCTCGGCCGGTTGGGCCAGCCGGAGGATCTGGCCGGGCCCATCATCTTCCTGGCGTCGGACATGGCCGCCTATGTCACCGGCGCCGCGCTGCTGGTCGATGGCGGCATGTATGTGAACCTGCAATAAGCCTTGAAGAACATGCGCCCGCCCCTTCCTGCCGGACAGCAAATAGGGGCGGGCGACGAACCGCAGACAGGACGCCGCCTTATGAGGATCGTTAGGAACGCCATCGCCGCGCTGCTGCTCGCGCTGCCCCTTGCCGCCGCCCCGGCGCTTGCCGCCCGGCCGGGCGACACGATCCTGATCGCCGGCGATTCGACCGCGTCCGACTATAAGGCGGATCGTTATCCCCAGACCGGCTGGGGCATGATGCTGCAATGCGGCCTCGCGCCCGAGGTCCGCGTCGCCAATCATGCGATGGGCGGCCGGTCGACCCGCACCTTCATTGCCGAGGGGCGGTGGGAAAAGCTGCTCGCCGACATGCTGCCCGGCGACACGGTGCTGATCCAGTTCGGCCATAATGACGCCTATCGCGCCCGGCCGCAGCGCTGGGCGCCCGCGCGCACCGACTATCGCGACAATCTGCTGCGCTTCATCTGGGACGTGCGGACCGCCGGCGGCACGCCGGTGCTGCTGACGCCGGTGGCGCGACGCAGCTTTGGGCCCGATGGCAAGGCCAAGGCCGATTTCGCCGACTATAGCGCCGTGGTGCGCGAGCTGGCCGCCAGCACCGGCACGCCGCTCATCGACCTGGAGGCGCTCTCGCGCGCCTGGGTCGATCGCGCCGGGCCGGAAAAGGCCAAAAGCTATTATCTTCATTATGACGCGAGCGCGGGCGTCGCGGCCTTTCCCAAGGGGATAGCCGACGACACCCATTTCAGCGAGCTGGGTGCGCGGCAGGTGGCCGATCTGGTCGCCGGCGCGCTCAAGTCGCTCAACCTCCCCATCTCGGCCAAGGTGCTGGACAGCCGCCCCGCGCTCGGCCGCGCCACTCCGCTTGGAAGGACCGACTGCCAATGAGCCCCCTCGACCGTCGCACCCTGCTCGGCGGCGCCCTTGCCGGCGTCGCACTGGCCCCCGCGAGCGCCGCGCTGGCCCAGAGCTTTCCCCTGCCCAAGGGGTTCGAGCGCTTTCCCATCTGGCCGGGCAAGGCGCCGGGCGGCGAGCGCGTGACGGTCAAGGAAGTCGAGACGCTGCGCCGGCCCGACAGCGGCCCGGACGATGGCGTCTTCGCCCATATCGTCACCCCCACCCTCACCATCTTGCGGCCCGAACAGGTGGGCGCCAAGCCCAATGGCGCGGCGATGATGCTGATCCCGGGCGGCGGCTATGTCCGCGTCGCCATCGGCCATGAAGGCTATAGCATCGCCCGCCGCTTCGCGCAGGCGGGCTATGTCTGTTTCGTGCTGCTCTACCGCCTGCCCGGCGATGGCTGGGCCGCCGGGCCGGAAGCGCCGTTGCAGGATGCGCAGCGCGCGCTGCGCCTGGTCCGCAGCCTCGCCGCGCGGGAGAAGTTCGACGCCAATCGCGTCGGCGTGCTGGGCTTTTCGGCCGGCGGGCATCTTGCGGCCTGGGTGACGACGCGGCGCACGGAAAGCTATCGCCCGGTCGATGCCGTCGACCGCGAGCCGGTGAAGGCGGCGATGGCCGGCTATATGTATCCGGTGATCCAGATGGCGGACCCGTTCGCGCACAAGGGGTCGCGCACCCAATTGCTGGGCGAAACGCCCACGGCCGAGCAGATCCGCGCCTATTCGCTGGAAAATGACGTCGCGCCCGACAGCCCGCCCGCCTTCCTCGCCCATGCGATGGACGATAATGGCGTGCCGGTGGAAAACAGCCTGGCGATGGTCGCGGCGCTGCGGGCGAAGAAGATCCCGGTCGAATGCCATTTGTTCGAAAATGGCGGCCATGGTTTCGGCATCACCGCCCAGGCCAAGTCGGCCGCACCCTGGCCCGAGCTGTTCATCGCCTTCGCTCAGAGGCACGGCGTGTGAGCCGGCAAGTCGCCCTGTTCGTCACCTGTCTGGTCGACCTTATCCGCCCGCGCATCGGCTTCGCCGCGATCCGCGCGCTGGAGGCGGCCGGGTGCGAGGTGGTCGTGCCGGAGGGGCAGACCTGCTGCGGCCAGCCCGCGCTCAACAGCGGCGACACCGGCCATGCCGCGACGCTGGCCAAACAGACGATCGAGGCGCTGGAGCCCTATGCCGCCGTGGTGGTGCCGTCCGGCTCCTGCGCGGGCACGATCCGCTGCCACTATCCCGAATTGTTCGAACATGATCCCGACTGGCTGCCGCGCGCGCAGGCGGTGGCGGCCAAGACGTTCGAGGTGATGGCCTATCTGGACGAAGTGTGTGGCTGGCGTCCCGACGATGTCGCGCTCGACGCGACCGCCACCTATCATGACAGCTGCTCGGGGCTGCGCGAGCTGGGCATCAAGGCGCAGCCGCGCCGGCTGCTCAAGTCGATCGACGGGCTGGCGCTCGCCCCGCTGGCGGGCGAGGAGACCTGCTGCGGCTTTGGCGGCACCTTCTGCGTCAAATATCCCGCCATCTCCAACGCCATCGTCGGCGAAAAGGCGGACGCCATCGATGCGACCGGCGCCGACCTGCTGCTCGCGGGTGATCTGGGCTGCCTGATGAACATGGCGGGCAAGCTCAACCGGCAGGGGTCGAAGGTCCGCGCCTTTCACGCGATCGAGCTGATCGCCGGCATGGGCGACGGCCCGGCGATCGGGGAAGAGGCATGAGCGGCCATCCCGCCCCAGCCGATGCGCCCGACTTCAAGGCGCGCACCGACGCCGCGCTGGCCGACCGCATCCTGAAAATCGCGGTCGAGCGAACCGCCGGCACCGCCGAGGCGAAGCGCGCCGTCGCCGTCGCCGCCTTCCCCGATTTCGAAGCCGCCCGCGACCGCGCCGCCGCCATCAAGGATCATGTGGTCGCGCATCTGGGCCATTATCTCGAACAGTTCGAGGCCGCCGCCACCGCCGCCGGGGCGAAGGTCCATTGGGCCGCCACCGCCGACGAAGCCTGCCGCATCGTCGTCGACCTGTGCAAGGCGGCGGGCGCGAAGAACGTCGCCCGGTCCAAGTCGATGCTGGGCGAGGAGATCGGCCTGCCCCATGCGCTGGCGGAGGCGGGCATCGGCCGGGTCGAAACCGACCTTGCCGAACATATCATCCAGCTGGCCGACGAACGCCCGTCCCACATCATCTGGCCGGCGATGCACAAGACCCGCGAGCAGGTGTCCGCCCTGTTCAAGGCGCGGCATCGCAGCCCGCATGAGGAAGAGACGATCGCCGCCATGGCGCAAAGCGCCCGGCGCGAGCTGCGCGATGCGATGCTGGGCGCCGATGTCGGCATTTCCGGCGCCAATTTCCTGATCGCTGACACCGGCGCGGTCTGCACCGTCACCAATGAAGGTAATGCGGAACTGTCGCTGGTCCCGCCGCGCGTCCATATCGTCACCGCCGGCATCGAGAAGATCGTGCCGACCATGGACCATGCCATCCACATGCTGCGGATGCTGGCGCGATCGGCCACCGGCGCGGCGCTGACCCAATATACGACCTTCTACACCGGCCCCCGCCGCCCCGGCGATCTGGACGGGCCGGACGAGATGCATATCGTGCTGGTCGACAATGGCCGCAGCCGCATGCGCGAGGAGGGGCTGGCGGAGATGCTGCGCTGCATCCGCTGCGGCGCCTGCATGAACCATTGCGTCGTCTTTCGCCAGATTGGCGGCCATGCCTATGGCGGCACCTATCCCGGGCCGATGGGGTCGGTGCTGACCCCGGCGCTCGACGGGCTGCCGAAGAATCGCGATCTTGCCCATGCCTGCACGCTCAACGGCAAATGCCAGGAAGTGTGCCCGGTCCGCATTCCGCTGCCGACGCTGCTGCGCGGCTGGCGCGAGAAGAGCTGGCGCGAGGGGCTGGAGCCGACATCGATGCGGGCGGGGCTTGGCCTCTGGGCGTGGGTGGCGCGGCGGCCGGCGCTTTACCGGCTTGGCACCGGCCTTGCCGTGCGGGCGATGCGGCTGATGGGGCGCGGTGGCTGGATCGGCAGCCTGCCGCTGGCGGGCGGCT
>DAMDPH010000109.1:0-10704 GCA_032082785.1 Sphingobium sp.
CACCACCGTGGCCGCGCGCGCCGCGCCGCCTTCCCCGCCGCCGCCGCTCGTCACCAGCGCCTGAAGCGAGGTCGCGATTTCGCGCGCGCCGGCATTTCTGAGCGTCACCACATCGGTCGCGGCGGTGTCGCGGTCGATCCGCGCGATCACCTGCCGGATGCGCGAGACATTGTCGGCATAGTCCGCCACCACCACGCTGTTGCCGGAACGGTTCGCCGTCACCGACCCGTCCTTGCTCACCAGCGGGCGCAGCGTTTCCAGCACGCTGGCGGCATCGACCGCGCGCAGGCGGAAGACTTCGGTGACGAAGCTGTTGCGGTTGGTCGCGCGGCCAACGCCGCTCGGCTGACCCGCCGCACCGTCAGCGGGCTGGATGCGATAGGCGCCGCCCGGCGCCGGCACCGCCACCAGCCCGTTGGCGCGCAGCGTCGACAGCACGATCTCGAAATATTCGGACCGGGACAGCGGCCGGTCGGTCACGACCGACACTTTTCCCTGCACCCGATTGTCGATGATGAAGGTGCGGCCCGTCACCCGCGCCGCATCCTGAATGAAGGCGCGGATGTCGGCGTCGCGGACGTTGAGCGTCTGCTGCGCCAAGGCCGGCGGCGCGAGCGGCGCGGCAAGGACGAGCGCAAGGGCGGCGGAGCGGAGCAAATATCTGGTCATTGGCCTTGCAATATGAGGTTGACCGAAGAGGCGGCGGCGCCGCGCTCCACGGTCAGGGACAGGCGTGCGCCGGGCACAAGCTGGTTCTGCAATGTCTGGAGATCGCTGGCGGAGCCGACCGGCTGGCCGTTGACCTGCGTCACAATGTCGCCGGGCTGGAAACCGGCCGCCGCGAAAGCCGGTCCGCGACCGCTCAGCACCAGGCCGGTGACGCGGCCATTTTGCAGGCGCGGCGCAAAGGAAACGTCGCGCTTGATCGCGTCGGCGGTCGGACTGTCGCGACCGATCACCGGGGCGGCGGGCGGTGTCGCCTGCGCGCCGCCGGGCCGGTCCTCCTCCCCGCCCTCGGGCGCGCCGGCGGACTCGTCCGCGCCGCCCGACTGGTCGAGGAAAAGCTGTTCTTCGATGCCGCCCCGGTCGATCAGCACATGGTCGAACGCCACGGCCTTCAGCACCACGCCGGGCATGATCTCATCGCCCACGGCAAAGCTGTTCTGCACCCCGTCGGGCGAGGCGATGATGGCGGAGCCTTGCCCCGATCCTTCGTTAAGGCGGATGCCATAAAGGGTGAGCGCCAGCGAGGTGACCACGCCGCCGCTCGCCTGCTGCGGCGCGTCGCTGCGGAAAAAAGGATCGAAGCTGGTGAACAAAGTCTGGCGTGCGGCGGCGGAAATCAGTTGCGGCTGGCGCCCTTCATAAGGGCCAAAGCTCCCCACCGGGGTCAGCAGCACCCAGAGCAGGCGCGCGCATTGCAGCACCAGCACGCCCAGCAGCAGCCGCTCGGCTACCACCAGCCAGTCTATGGGCCGAGGCACCGCCCGCCGCTTCATCCATCTTTCGCCGAAAGGCACGCGCATGACCCGGACAGCCCCCTGTTTCGCTGCCTGCTACATGGTCCGATCCCGCCATCCGCTGTCCCCCGCCGCTCATGCAGAGGCCAGTGCCGCGATCCTCAGGACCATCCGTAACGTTCTACATCCTAGTGAAGCCTGGAATGACCATCAGAGCGTGCCCATTTTCCGGCGCAACCCGAATGTCACAAGCGCTCAACTAGGCACCTCTTCTTACTGCCGAATGACAGTTGTATGACCCTTTTATGACATTGGAAAGGGCGATCGGTCGGCCTTGCAATTCGCTTCGCCGCCGATAGGCAGGGGCAAACGGCTCTCGCCTATATCACCCAAGAGGTCCGCCCATGTCCGATCAGCCCGCTCCCACCGCCGCCGATGCCGATCCGGCCTGGATCGCGGCCCATCCGCATGTCCAGCGCGTGCCAAGCAAGGATCTTATCCTCTTCATAAAGCGCGATTTTCTGTCGGCAGAAGAATGTGCCGCACTGATCGAGCGGATCGATGCGCAGCGCCGCCCCTCGACCATCGCCGACCCCAATGGCGACGGCTATTTCCGCACCAGTGAAACGTGCGACCTCGACATCGCCGACCCGCTGGTCGCGACCATCGACGCGCGGCTGGCGGCCTTTGCCGGGATCGATCCCGCACATGGCGAACCCATTCAGGGGCAACGCTATGCCGTGGGGCAGGAGTTCAAGGCGCATACCGATTTCTTCGACCCGCAGGGCGCGGACTTTGCGCGCTTCTGCTCGGTCTCGGGCAATCGCACCTGGACGCTGATGGTCTATCTGAACGAACCCGCCGCCGGCGGCGCCACCCGCTTCACCAAGATCGGCAAGACGGTGAAGCCCGAAACCGGCAAGCTGCTCGCCTGGAACAACCGGCTGGGCGAGGGCCGCTACAATCCCGCCAGCCTCCATCACGGGATGAAGGTGCGCAGCGGCGTCAAACATGTCATCACCAAATGGTATCGCGAGCGCCCCTGGCAGTAGCGCCCGGCCGCCCCGCCCCGGACATGACAAAGCCGGCCCATCTTGCGATTGGCCGGCTTTGCCCTTGTTAGGACGGGATCAGAACTTCGCGGTCACGCCCAGCGAGACGCTCGGCTCCCGGTCATAGCGGTTGATGTCGACGCGATTGTCGCCGGCAAACTGATATTCCTGATATTGGGTGCGGGTGAGGTTGCGCGCCTCGAACTTCAGCTCCACGGGCGTGCCCATGAAGTCGGTTTCGGCCCGCGCCACCAGGTCCAGCTGAACGCCCGGCTTTTCGTAGATGTCCGGCTGACGCACGCTGTTAAGCCCGCGCGCGGTGACGCGCTTGCTCGCATAATTGGCCAGCAGGGTGATCTGGAACAGCCGCTCGGTATCCTCGATGCCGAACTGGAAATTGGCCAGATGCTTGGACTGGCCGGTCAGCGGCGCGCCGTCGCGGAACAGCACGTCGGCGGTGGTCGCCTCGCCATTCGGCCCCACCACGGCGCTGCCATCGGCGGTCAGCGACGATTTGGACCAGGTATAGTTGCCGATCAGCACCAGCCGCTTGGTGGCGAACCAGTCGCTGCCCAGCGTGTCGAGCGGCACATATTTCTGCAATTCGAACTCGGCGCCATATAGCTCGGCTTCCGGCGCGTTGGCGAAGCCGGTGGACAGCTGCGCGCCCGACGCCAGGAAGGACACCGCCTCGATCGGATTGTCGAGCTTCTTGTAGAAGCCGCCCAGCGCCAGCCGCTCGTCGCGGCCCATATACCATTCGAAACGGGCTTCGGCGTTCATCAGCTCGCTGTCGGTCAGGCCCGGATTGCCGCGGAATTCGCGGTCGGACTCGAAGTCGCGATAGACCTGCGGCGCCAGCTCGCGGAACTGCGGGCGGGCGATGGTCTTGGACCCGGCGAGGCGCAGCTGCATATCCTCGGCGAAGTTCCAGGTGATGGTCGCCGCCGGCAGCCAATAATCATTGGCCAGCGTGGTGCCGGGGAAGTTCACATCCTGCGTGGCGACATTCTGCCGGGCATCCTCATAGCGCACGCCGGCGGTGAAGCGCAGCCCGTCGGCGACTTCGCCCTCCAGCTGGCCATAGCCGGCATGCACGGTCAGACCCGCGCTGTAGAAGGCCGCACCCGCCGCGCCCGACACGTCGCGCAGGCCGATGCCCCACTGATAGATATGCGCGTCGGAGATCAGATAATCGGGCCGCGTCTGCGCCGCCGCCAGCGGCAGCGCGCTCGACCGGAAATAGTCGAGCTGGTAGCGCGAGGAGGCACGATCGGTCTTGGTATAGGCATAGCCGCCCGACAGCACCATCTTGCGCGCGGTCGGCAGCCGGTAGGACAGGTCCGCCGCGCCCGAATAGACATCCTCCGACAGGTCGCTGAAGGCGATGCTCGCCTCCTGCCCGCCGGTGCTGGACAGGAAGTTCACATAGTCCTGCGCTTCCTGATTATAGGTGTAGACGAAGGTCCGCTCATAGGGGGACTCGCGCTGCGTATTGGCATAGCCGCCGCGCAGGTCGAGGCTGAGATCGTCGAAGCGGAATTCGCCCACCAACTGCGTGTCGATCAGCTGACGCTCGAACCAGTTGGTGTTCTGCTCCACCACCGGCGGCGTGCCGAGGAAGTCGGGATTGGCGATCGGCTCCGCACCGGTGATGCTGTCATTATAGCCGACCGAAAGCCGCCCCTGCTTCACCGTGTCGCGGATATAGAGGTTGGTCCAGCGGATCTTATGCTCGCCAAATTCGGCGCCCACGCCCAGCAGGCCGTTCACGATCACGCGGTTCTCGGTGATCACCGTCTTGTTGTCGCGGTTCAGCACGGCGAGGTTGGGATCGGTCGAAAATTGCTGGCGAATGTCGCGCGTGCGCCAGGTCGAGGAATAGCCGGCGGCGGCGATGAAGCCCATCTCGCCATTGGCGAGATCGAAGGTCGAACCGCCCGTCACATCGGCGGAGAAATTGGCGGGGATATTGCCATTCTTGCGCAGCAGCGTGGTCGGCGCGTTGACGAGCGCGGCGGCATAATCCTGCTGCTGCGACAGCGGCGTGCTGTTGAGCGTGCCGTCGCGCAGCGCCTTGCCAAGGCCGCTCGGCAGGTCGCGCGTGCCATCGTCGAAGCCCAGCCCGTCGAGATCGCCGCCATAATAGGTATAGCCCAGCTCCCCGGTCGTTTCATAATCGCCGCTGATCGACGCGCCGATATTGAGGAAGGGTTTGCTCGGGATCGCCTTGGTCGTCAGGTTGATGACGCCGCCGCCAAATTCGCCCGGATAATTGGCGGAATAGCTTTTCTGCACCACCGAAGAGGCGATGACGCTGGTCGGGAAGATGTCGAGCGGCACGACGCGGCGCAGCGGCTCGGGGCTGGGCAGCGGCGATCCGTTGAGCAGCGCCAGCGAATAACGGTCGCCAAGGCCGCGCACATAGACAAAGCCGTTGCCGACGACCGACAGGCCGGTGACGCGCTGGAGCGCGCCGGCGATGTCGCCCTCGCCCGTCCGCGCAATATCTTCGCTCGACAGGACGGACACGACTTCGGGCGTGGCGCGGATCGGTTCGGGGATGAAGCGGCCGGTGACGACGATGTCGTTGCCGAAATCACCGCCCGGCGCGGAAATGTCGACCTGCTGGCCGGCATCGTCCTCATCGGCGCCGGCAGCGGCGGCGGGGTTGGACGGCGCAGGGGCCGGCGGCGCTGTGGTCTGCGCGATCGCCGGGGAGACCAACGCGGTGGAAAAGAGCAGCAAGCTGCTGAAAACGGGCTTCTTCATCGGGGTTCCCCAAAGGATCGATTCGCGAAGCGGGGCGGCGACCCGAGCCGCCGCCCCCTCTACGGACGGGTGGCGACGATCAGGTCGTCGGCAGGGTCGTGCAGTTGGCGCTGGTGCCGCCGAAGGACACATAGCTGGCGCTGCAGGTCCAGCCGGCATACCAAGTGTCGTTGGAGTCACGGACCGCGCCGATATAGTTGGTCTTTTCGAAGAAGCTGTTGACCGTGGACGCGTCGAACGCGGCAACCGCCGTCTCGTTGGGACCGTTCACGAAGGTGTTGGTCAGCGAGATGGTGAAGTTGGCGTTGTTGCCCGAGCTGGGCGCGTTGTTGAAGATCGACTGGATCGTCGCGGCCGGCACGTTGCTTTCCTCGCGGAAGGCGGTCGGGCAGGCGAGCACCACGGAGTTGAAGCGCGGCGGGCCGGCATCCTGCAGCTGCGAGTCGGCGGCGCGGGTGGTGGTGCCGCCCGTCTCGTCGATGTCGATGCAGTTTTGCGGGCCGGAGATGATGCCGTTCATCATCGTATAGTCGGTGCCGCCACGCAGCAGGACCGCATTGCCGCCCTGCGCGGTGCCGCGCTGGATGAAGGTGAAGTTGGCGAGGCGCGTATGCTGACGCGGCAGCGCATCTTCATTGCCGTTCGAGTCGGCTTCGATCATCGAATCGCCGTTGGTCGCGTTGCGCTGAACCGCGATCACATATTGGATATTGCCCTGATAGCCGAGGTCGGTATCGAGCGAGTCGTCGTCCGCGCCGGTGATGACCAGATTCTTCAGGTTCGCGCGGCCACCGAAAATCTCGATGCCGTCGTCGGAGCTGTTGTGAACCTGGATATGGTCAAGGCGCGTGCCGCTGCCGACGCCGCCCAGGGTCAGGCCCTGCAACTCATTGCCCGGCGCGATGGCGAAGCCCGAATAGCGGATCTGCACATAGGCCAGCGCGCCGCTATTGTCCGCGGCGGTGGCGCCGCCATAAAGCGAGCCGGTCGTGCCTTCGATGATGTTCTGGCACGCGGCCGAACCGCCTTCGACCTGCGTGTTGCAGTCGGAGATGGGCGCGCGGCCGAGCAGGATGATGCCGCCCCACAGGCCCTGCGTGTCGTCGGTGACGGTGCCGTCAAGCTGCGCGCGGGCGGTGAAGATGATCGGCTGCGTCGCGGTGCCCACGGCATTGAGGCGCGAGCCGCGATTGACGACCAGATAATCGCTGCCCGAAGCGGCGACGAAGATGGTGCCGGGCTGGATGGTCAGCGTGACCGCCTGGCCGCCGGCGGCATTGCCCGCGCCGCCGAGATCGGTGCCGACATTGACCGGGCCGGCGATCTGATAGACCGCGCCGGGCAGGTTCTGGATGGTGGCATCGGCCGAGAAGCGGGTCGGCAGTTCGAATACGCGCTTGCCGCCGATGACGCCGCGATCGATCATGCCGGCCGGGGTTGCGCCGGTGTAGGCGCCGCCGGGCGTGGGCGTCGGGGTCGGCGTGGGCGTCGGGCTGGGAGAGGGCGTGGGCGCCGGAACGACGATCGTGCCTTCGCCGGGCGAGGCCACATCATCGGCACCGCAAGCGGCCAGCGCCGCGCAGCCACAGCTGGCAAGCAGCAATTTGGAAATATACGTCATTCGCGCCATGTTTGTCTCCGCTTGGGCCTCAGGCCCTCTTTCGGTTTTACAAGCGGAACGTCACGGGAACGCTGGTACAGAATCGGACGCGTCCCCCTGTCGCCCTCCCGGCGCGTCTAGGAGGGGGCAATGACAGGCCCATGAAATGGCTGTTGCACTATGAAGACATTGATATGTCTTTTTTATTGCAGTGATTGCGGATGGGGAGAGGCGGCGGCGCCGGGACATCGGACCCTGGAAGCGCCTTGCATGAAGGTAGCCCGGGCCGCGCCCGTCAAAGCCCCTGCGCAACCTCTCGACAGGGACGGCTCTCCTACCTGCCTCACGGGACAAAGGAAGAGGGCGACCCCGATCCAAGGCGCCCCGCCCAAAGAAAAGGCCGCCCGAAGGCGGCCTCTAGCGGCTATATATGTCTGCGCCGAGACGGCGTCAGCGGCTCGCCAATTGCTGGTTCAGCCGGACCAGCCCCTTATGCGCCACAGCGCGTGTCGATGCGACGGTGCCGTCGGCGGTCAGCACATCATAGGATTGCGAACGGATCGCCGCCTGATACACTCGCGCGGCGTCGGCGTAGCGGCCGAGGCCGGCATAGGCATTGGCCAGGTTGATGAGGCGGCCGGCGTCATGGCTGGCATCCTCCAGATTGGCGAGCGCCGTCTGATAGTCCCCGCGCTGGAGGGCGTCGCCCGCCATATGTTCAGCGCCGACGACATTGTCCGAAAGGCTTTGTGCGTGCGCCGGCAGGGCGCAGAGGGCTCCTGCGAGCAGTGCGACCTTCAGCATCTTCATTGCATCTCTCCAGATAAACCGATCAACTATAGCGCTGATTATTTCATTCTGATGACATCAGCGCAAGATCATGAACATGGCGGGAGAAGCAAAAAGATGCATGTAAAATCAGTGGTTTAGATGTTTTTCACATCACTGTCACAAAAGTGAAATCGAAAGATGCGCGGTCCCGCGCAGGTGATTCGCGCCGCCACACGGCGCCCCTTGTCCAGGGCTCACCGATATTGGCGGGAACACGGCAGGCGCCAGCGCAGCCCGGACGCGTTCCGTTCCAAGCGATTTGTGTTCAGCGATAGGGGAAATGGTCCGGAGGGTTCTGTTGCCCGGCCCCTCCGGTCGCCGCTGAATTCCCTTCTGTTGCCCGGTGGGTTCAACCGCGCTATTTTAGAATAATGTCAGGCCGTGAGGCCCTCAATTACGCTGCAATGGCGAGTGCTTCGTTATCGTTGGCACTTGTGAGTTTTGAACATTTTTACGGCTTACTCAGGCCGGGTAAAGATACCGCTTTTCAACACACGTCGATCCTAGTTCGGCCCCGTCAGACACCCCGCGCCGCCAGAGCGGATCGGGATATATGGTGGAGCCGCCGGGTACTGCCCCCGGGTCCGCTGCGCCTATTGCACGATACGGTTTATCACCATAGCCGGGCGAACCCGGCACCCCTTATATGGAGGGGGATCGCGGCTTTATCAAGTCTTGCCGGATGCTGGCCTTAAAGGTGGATGCCGAAAACGCCCGCTTCCCCTGCCCCGTCGCTCAGGCTAAAGGCGGGCCATGATCCTCGTCATCGACAATTATGACAGCTTCACCTGGAACCTGGTCCATTATCTGATGGAACTGGGCGCCGAGGTGGAAGTGGTGCGCAACGATGCCATGTCCGCGGGCCAGGCCCTGTCCAGCGGCGCCAAGGCTTTCCTGATCTCGCCCGGCCCCTGCACGCCCAATGAAGCGGGCGTCAGCCTCGACCTGGTCGCCGCCTGCGCGGATGCCGGCAAGCCGCTGCTGGGCGTATGCCTTGGCCATCAGGCGATCGGCCAGCATTTCGGCGGCAAGGTGGTGCGCGGCGGGCTGATGCACGGCAAGACATCGCCGGTGCGCCATGACGGCACCGGCCTGTTCGCGGGCCTGCCCTCCCCCTTCACCGCGACGCGCTATCATTCGCTGATCGTCGAGGATATTCCCGACACGCTCGTGGTTAACGCCAGCAGCGAGGATGGCTCTGTCATGGGCTTTCGTCACGCCACGCTGCCGATCCATTCGGTGCAGTTCCACCCGGAAAGCATCGCCACCGAACATGGCCATGCGATGCTCGCAAATTTCCTGCGAAGTGCGGGACTTGAGGTGCGGGACCGCGCTGTCGCCTGATCAAAACATGCCGCGCCGCCGCGGCATGGCGGCGCGTCGGGCCGGCAGCATCTTTGCTGCTCCAGAGGCCGAAAACACCGATTCAGCATAGAGTTTAAGCTGGATTAAAGCGCGCCGCTGTCACTCTGCTCCCGGGGACGAGACAAACGCCATGGGGGTGGTGCGATGGCCAGGTTGGCTCTTTTTATCAAAGCAATGCTGCTGTTCGGTTTTTCGATGCCCGCGCATGGATTCGACGGCACCATCAGCTTTGTCGGCCATGTCGTGAACGAAACCTGCACCGTCGTCGGCTCCTCCCATCTGGAGGTCGAACTGCCGGACCTGTCGGATACCGCGCTGAACGATAGCGGCGAGACCGCGGGCCGGACGCCCTTCGTCATCGACATCACCGGCTGCCCGGACATGCCCGGCTTCGTCAGCACCTATTTCGAACCCGACACCGATGTCGACGCGACCGATCATCTGCTGCTCAACGCCAATGGCAGCGCCGAAAATGTCGGCGTCCAGATCCGCGACGCGGCCCTTCACATCCTCGACGTCGGCCCCGATCATGTCGGCATCCCCGCTAGGATCGAGCATGGCCACAGCTCCATGCGCTATTCCGCCGAATTCAAGGCCACCGGCGCAGTGGAGGCGGGCAGCGTCCGCACCTCCGTCCGCTATACGCTGGTCTATCTCTGACGCGCAGGCCGCCCGCTACAGCAAGGCCGCAAAAATGCGATGCCCTCGCCCGCTGGCCCTCGACTTATGCGCCCCGCCGCGCTTAAGGCGGGCGCGATGACCAGCCTGCCCGATCCGTCCGCGCCGCTCGACGCGCACACCGCCGCCCATGCGTTCGACCTGCTGTTCGACGCCGACCTCAGCGATGCGGCGATCGCGACCTTCCTCGTCACCATGGCCCGGCGCGGCGAAAGCGCGACCGAGATCGCCGCCGCCGCCCGGGCGATGCGCGCGCGGATGATCGCGGTGGAGGCGCCCGCCGGCGCCATCGATGTGTGCGGCACCGGGGGCGATGGCCATCATACGCTCAACGTCTCCACCGCCGTCAGCCTGGTGGTTGCCGCCGCCGGCGTGCCGGTCGCCAAACATGGCAATCGCGCCGCCTCCTCCAAGGCCGGGGCCGCCGACACGCTCGAAGCGCTCGGCCTCGACCTCAACCGCGCCGCGCTGACGGCGGGGGCGACGCTGGAGGAGCTGGGCATCTGTTTCCTCTTCGCGCAAAATTACCATCCCGCGCTCAAGCGGCTCGCCCCGATCCGCAAGGCGATCGGCGAGCGCACCATCTTCAACCTCATGGGTCCGCTCGCCAATCCGGCGCGGGTGCGGCGGCAGCTGGTGGGCATCGCCCGCCCCGCCTATGTCCCCATCTATGCCGAGGCGCTGGCGCAGCTGGGCGCGGACCGGGCGATGATCGTGTCGGGCGACGAAGGGCTGGACGAACTCTCGCTCGCGGGCGGCAACGACATTGCCGAAGTCACCGGCGACGGCTTTGTGGCGATGCGCCGCCTGACCGCCGCCGAACTCGGCCTGACGACCTGCGACGTCAGCGCCATCCGGGGCGGCGACGCCGCGCATAATGCGGCGGCGCTGCGCGCGCTGCTGGAGGGCGCGCCCGACCCCTATCGCGATGCCGTGCTGCTCAACG
>DAMDPH010000110.1:0-10655 GCA_032082785.1 Sphingobium sp.
CGCCGATCCGCATGCGGGTCATGGCGCCCATGCCGGCCATGGCGCGCCCGCGCCATCGGGTCCGCAGGCCGCGCCCCCGGCGGCGCCGCGCGACCATGCCGCCGAAGCCTTTTACGATCCCGCCGCCATGGCGCGCGCGCGGGCGGCGATGCTGGCGGAGCATGGCGGCATGACCTTTTCGCAGCTGATGCTCGACCGCGCCGAATTTCGCAGCGGCAAGGGCGCGGACGGCTATGCCTGGGAGGGGGAGGGCTGGATCGGCGGCGACGTCAACCGCTTCGCCTTCAAGACCGAGGGCGAGGGCGCCTTTGGCGAAGCGCCCGAGACGGTCGAGCTACAGGCGCTCTACAGCCGGGCGATCGACCCCTGGTTCAACCTTGAAGCCGGCGTGCGGCAGGATTTCCGCCCCACGCCCCGGCGCAGCTATGCGGTGGTCGGGATAGAGGGACTGGCCCCTTACTGGTTCGAGGTCGGGGCGCAGGCCTTCCTGTCTCATAAGGGGGAGGCGCATCTGCGGCTGGAGGGCAGCTATGACCAGCGCATCACCCAGCGCCTCATCCTGCAACCCGCCGCCGAGCTGAACCTGTCGGCGCAGGATGTGCCGGCGCTGGGCATCGGCGCGGGCCTGTCCGACGTCGAGCTGGGGCTGCGGCTGCGCTATGAATTTGCGCGCGAGTTCGCCCCCTATGTCGGCGTCCATTGGGAGCGCAAGCTGGGCGGGAGCGCCGATTATGCGCGGGCGGCGGGCGAGCGGGCATCGGCGACCAGCCTCGTCATGGGCGTGCGCTTCTGGTTCTGACGCGGGCGGGCGGCGCGTTATTCCGACAGGGCGATGTCCATGTCGGCGAGCGCGAGGCGCAGCAATTCGGTCATGGCGGCGCGCGCGGCCGCCACATCCTGCGCGGCGATGGCGCGATGCACCGCCTGATGATCGGGCAGCGGGTCGCGCGGCAGCAGCTTCTTGCGATGCTTGAACGTCGTGGTCCAGCTGACCGCCGCGCCCACCGAACTCGCCAGCGCGGCCAGCGCGTCATTATGGGCGGCGGCCAATATCGCATGGTGGAAGCGCTGATCGGCGGCGCGGCCCTCGGCGGTCGAGAGGCCGAACCGCTCCATGTCCGCGAGCGCGCCGTCCATCACCTTGAGCTGATCCCCGGTGCGGCGGCGGGCGGCGAATTCGGCGGCGGCCGGCTCGATCACGCCGCGCAGTTCGAACAGGTCGCGGATGAAGGCGCGGTCGGGTTCGCCCGCGAACATCCAGGCGAGCATTTCGGGATCGAGGACATTCCAGCGGCTGCGGGGCAGCACGCGGGTGCCGGCCTTGGGGCGGCTTTCGACCATGCCCTTGGCGATCAGGATGCGAACCGCCTCGCGATAGGCGGTGCGGGAGACGCCGAGTCGCTCGGACGCCTCGATCTCGCCCTCGAACAGGTCGCCGGGGCGGTGGCGCCCGGCCAATATGGCGGTGCCCAGATCGCGGGCGATCGCCTGATGAATGCGGAGCGAGCCTTCGTCCGACGCAGGTCTGCGCTGCGGTCCGTCCTTCTGCTCGCTCCCCACTTTTCCCTCCGTTTTGTCAGTCCTCGAATGCGGCGGTCGGACAGTGGCGGCCGCACAGAAAGGCGTCCGCCACAAGGCGCAGCGGCGACAGGTCGACGTCGATGGCATTGTCCGCGACCAGCCCGACGAAGCGCCGGTACATGGCCGGATATTCCTCATCCGGCGCCTTCATCTGCACTTCGCCGTCGAGACGCAGCGTATTGCCGCCTTCCGACAGGAGCAAGCTGCCCTGATCCGTTTCGACCGCGATGTCCCAGGTCTGCGGCCCGGTCTGGCGCCAGTCGAACACCGTGTCGATGGCCGCGCCCGATGCCGTCGCCAGCGCCAGGGTGGCGCCGATCGGCGCATCCTTGTTGGCGGGCACTTCAAGCTGCGCCGACAGCAAAGTCACCGGTTCGGGAATGATTTCGGTGAGGATCGACAGGGCGTTGATGCCCGGATCGAACACGCCGAAGCCACCGGCTTCCCAGATCCAGGGCTGGCCCGGATGCCAGTGACGGACATCTTCGCGCCACTGAATGTCGACGCGACGGATGGAGCGGCTGGCGATCCATTCCTTGGCCTGTGCGACGGCGGCGGCGTAGCGGCTGTGCCAGCTGGCATAGAGGGTCACGCCCTGCCGCTTCGCCAGCGTCACCAGCGCCTCCACTTCGGAGACGGTGGCGCCCGGCGGCTTTTCCAGGAACACATGCTTGCCCGCCAGCAGCGCCTGCCGGGCCGCATGATAGCGGACCTGCGGCGGCTGGCAGAGGATCACGGCGTCAAGGTCCGGCTCGCCCGCCAGCATCGCGTCGAGATCGGGATAATTATTCACCCCTTCGCCCTGCGCATTGCGGCTGGCGACCGCGACCAGTTCGATGCCGTCGGTCCGGGCGATGGCCGGAAGATGCTGGTCGCGGGCGATCTTGCCCAGGCCGACCAGGCCCGCCTTTATGCTCATAGCGCCTTCACCTTCGCCTTGCCTTCGTCGGCGGCGCGCTTCAGCCCGTTGCGCACCGGCAGGGTGAAGGGTGCGGCTTCGACCTCGAACACATCGCCTTCCTGCGTCTGCACACCGTCCGAGAAGGACAGGGTGGCGGTGCCGAAGAAATGGACATGCACGTCGCCGGGGCGGCGGAACAGGCCATATTTGAAGTGATGATGCTCCAGATTCTCGATCGTGTGCGACATGTTGGTCTCACCCGACAGGAAGGGCTTTTCCCAGATCGTTTCGCCATTGCGGACGATGCGGCTGGTGCCGCGCAGATCCTGCGGTAGGTCGCCCAGCAGCAGTTCCGGGCCGAGCGAGGCCTGACGCAGCTTGCTGTGGGCCAGCCACAGATAATTGCCGCGCTCGGTCACATGGTCGGAAAATTCATTGCCGATGGCAAAGCCCAGACGCACCGGCGTGCCGTCGGCGTCGATCAGGTAGATGCCCGCGACTTCCGGTTCCTCGCCGCCATCCTCGGCAAAGGCCGGCATTGTGAAATCCTCGCCCGGATTGACCAGAATCTGGCCGTCGCCCTTGTAGAACCATTCGGGCTGCGCGCCGATGCCGTCGCCTTCGGGCTTGCCGCCCTCGACGCCCATCAGGAACATGCGCATGCTGTCGGTCAGGTCGCCGCTGGACGCCGCCTTGTGCATCTTGTCGCGACCCTCGGCCGATCCGAGATGGGTCAGGCCGGTGCCCGCCACCAGAAGATGCGCGGCATCCTCATGGTCGATGGGGCTGAGCAGCGTGACGGCGGACAGGTCCACCGTCTCGCCCAGCTTGCCCTCGGCGAAGGCGGCAAGGCCCTGACCCGCCGCGATCGCGTCGAGCGCCAGCTGGCGGGTGGAGGCAGCGCCCGTCACCCGCTTGGCCGCGCCGCTTTCGTCCAGGGCGGCAACGCCCCGTTCGCCATTGCGGGCGAACTGAACGAGCGAGCGGATCACTGGCTCACCTCCAGCGCGCCTTCCATGCGGCGCGTCAGCTTCCACGGATTGGCGGCCTGAAGCGCCGGCGGCAGCAGGCTGTCGGGCACGTCCTGATAGCAGACGGGGCGCAGGAAGCGCATCATCGCCAGCGTGCCGACCGAGGTGGTGCGGCCGTCGGAGGTGGAGGGGAAGGGACCGCCATGGACCATGGCATGGGTCACTTCGACGCCGGTGGGCCAGCCATTGGTGAGGATGCGGCCGACCTTGCGCGACAGGGTGGGCAGCAGCTTGGCGGCATTTTCGCTGTCGTCTTCGTCCATTTGCAGCGTCGCGGTCAGCTGGCCTTCGAGGCTGGCGATGGTGGCGATCACTTCGTCGATGCTGCTGCACTTGAGCAGGATGGACGAGGAACCGAACACCTCATGCGCCAGCGCCGGATTGGCGCGGAACCGCTCCGCGTCGGTGGCGAACAGGGCGTGCTGGCCGCGATGGCAGCCTTCGCCCGCCGCGCCGCGCGCCACGGTGGTGACGCCATCGGCGCCGGCGAGGGCGGCGACGCCCTGCTCATAGGCGGCGTGAATGCCGGGCGTCAGCATGACCTGCGCGGCATTGCCGGTCATCGCTTCGGCGGCGGCGGCCACGAACCGGTCGAGGTCCGGGCCGTCGAGCGCGATGACGAGGCCGGGATTGGTGCAGAACTGGCCCGAGCCCATGGTCAGCGACCCGACAAAGGCGGTCCCCATCGCTTCGCCCCGCGCGGCGAGCGCGCCGGGCAGCAGGACGACGGGATTGATGCTCGACATTTCGGCATAGACGGGGATCGGTTCCTCGCGACCCGCCGCGATCTTCATGAGGGCAAGGCCGCCGCCGCGCGAGCCGGTGAAGCCCACCGCCTTGATGCGCGGATCGGCGACCAGCGCGCCGCCCATCTCGTTGGTGGTGCCGGGCAGGTAGGAGAAGACGCCTTCATGCAGGCCGCATGCCTTGACCGCCGCCTGAATGGCGCGGGCGACCAGTTCGCCGGTGCCGGGATGGGCGGGATGGCCCTTCACCACGACCGGGCTGCCGGCGGCGAAGGCCGATGCGGTGTCGCCGCCCGCGACCGAGAAGGCGAGCGGGAAGTTGGAGGCGCCGAACACGGCGACCGGGCCGACCGACTGGTTGACGCGGCGCAGGTCGGCACGCGGCAGCGGTGCGCGGTCGGGCAGCGCCTTGTCGATGGTGGCTTCGAGCCAGTCGCCCTGACGGACATAGCTGGCGAACAGGCGCAGCTGGCCCACGGTGCGGCCGCGCTCACCCTCCAGACGGGGGCGGGGCAGGCCGGATTCGCTCATCGCGGTTTCGATCAGCAGGTCGCCGATGCCCAGGATCTGCTCGGCCACCGCTTCCAGGAACGCGGCGCGCGCGTCGGGCGTCAGGGTCGAAAAGCTTTCGAACGCGGCGTCGGCCAGCTGGCAGGCATCGGCCACATCCTGGGGCGTGGCGTTGTGGAAGGCGACATCGCCCTTCGCACCCGTGGAGGGATTGACGGCGAAGAAAGGCTCGCCGCCCTGGCGCTCGGTGGCACCGACGAGGATGGCTCCGTTGAACATATTGGTCTCCTGACAGGAAAAAGGTTCAGGCAAATCCGCGCGCCCCGACCCGCCATGCGGCTGGAAATGGCCCCGTCGAAACAGGGGCCGGGTCGGAACGAACGGCGTGGTTCGTCAATGATTGTCGCGCGGCAGGCCCATGGTCTGCGCGATGCGCTGGTATTTTTCGGCGCCCTCAAGGATCGCGCCGGTGTTCATCTGGCCGACCATGCCGCGCTGGATCTCCTGCCACGGCGTCTGCGAGGCGGGATATTTATAGCCGCCCTCGGCTTCCAGCCTGGTGCGGCGCGCGGCCAGCTCCTCGTCGGAGATCAGCACGTCGACCGTGCCCTTGTTGAGGTCCATGCGCACCCGGTCGCCGGTCTGGATCAGCGCCAGCCCACCCATCGCCGCCGCCTCGGGGGAGGCGTTGAGGATGGAGGGGCTGCCCGACGTGCCCGACTGACGGCCATCGCCGATGCAGGGCAGGGCAGATACGCCTTCGGTGATGAGATAGGCAGGCGGACGCATATTTACCACCTCGGCCGCGCCGGGATAGCCGATCGGGCCGGCGCCGCGCATGAACATCAGCGTGTCGGGGGTGATGCCGACCGACGGATCGTCGATGCGATGATGATAATCCTCCGGCCCGTCGAACACGACCGCCGGCCCTTCAAAGGCGTTGGGGTCATTGGGGTTGGAGAGGTAGCGCTGGCGGAATTCGTCGCTGATGACGCTGGTCTTCATGATCGCGGCGTCGAACAGATTGCCCGACAGGACGAGGAAGCCGGCCTCTTCCTTGAGCGGCTGGTCGTAGCGGTGGATGACCTTCTCATCCTCGATCTCCACGCCGCGGCAATTGTCGCCCATGGTCTTGCCATTGACGGTCATCGCGCCTTCGCGGATCAGCCCCTGTTCGATCAGCTGGGCGACCACCGCCGGCACGCCGCCGGCATGATAATAATCTTCGCCCAGATACTCGCCGGCCGGTTGCAGGTTGACAAGCAGCGGGATCTTGTGTCCGACCGTCTCCCAATCCTTGAGCGGCAGTTCGACGCCGATATGGCGGGCGATGGCGGCCAGGTGGATCGGCGCATTGGTCGATCCGCCGATGGCGCTGTTGACCATGATCGCATTGTGGAAGGCGTCGAGCGTCAGAATGTCGGAGGGCTTGAGATCCTCCTGCACCATCTCGACGATGCGCCGGCCGGTGCGATAGGCGGATTCCTGCCGGTCGCGATAGGGGGCCGGGATGGCGGCGGAGCCGGGCAGCATCATGCCCAGCGCTTCGGCCAGGCTGTTCATCGTCGTGGCCGTGCCCATCGTGTTGCAATAGCCGGTCGACGGCGCGGAGGAGGCGACCAGCTTGATGAAGCCTTCATCGTCAATCTTGCCGGCGGCGAGCAGCTGCCGCGCATGCCACACGATGGTGCCCGATCCGGTGCGCTCGCCCTTGTGCCAGCCGTTGAGCATCGGGCCGACAGACAGGGCGATGGCGGGGATGTTGACGGTCGCGGCCGCCATCAGCAGCGCCGGCGTCGTCTTGTCGCAGCCGGTGGTCAGCACCACGCCGTCGAGCGGATAGCCGTAAAGCGCTTCCACCAGACCCAGATAGGTGAGGTTGCGGTCGAGGCCGGCGGTCGGGCGCTTGCCCGTTTCCTGGATCGGGTGGACCGGGAATTCGATGGCGATGCCGCCCATTTCGCGGATGCCTTCGCGAATGCGCTCGGCCAGCACCAGATGGTGGCGGTTGCAGGGGCTGAGGTCGCTGCCGGTCTGGGCGATGCCGATGATCGGACGCCCGCTGCGCAGTTCCTCAAGGCTGAGGCCGAAGTTCAGATAGCGCTCCAGATAAAGCGCGGTCATGTCGATATTGTCGGGATTGTCGAACCAGGCGCGGCTGCGCAACTTGGTGGCGGGCTTGGACGTATCGCTCATTAGGGGCATCCTGACGGTGGAAAAGGCCGCGCTTCATTGACGCGCTCGACCTCTCGATATACTCAGACAAATAGAAATTCAAGGACACATAATGGGCAGCAGGAAGGTGGACGGACGCGGAGCCATGGCATTTTCGACGGAGTGTGCGGCATGAGCGGCTATGCGATCATCGGTGACTGGGGCACCAGCAATTTGCGGCTGTTCCGCGTGGAGCAGGGGCGGGTCGTGGCGCGGCGCGACGGGCCGGGCATCGGCATCGTCGGACGGCAGGCGGAGGCCGCCTTTGCCGAGACGATGGGGCCATGGCTCGACGAGGGGCTGCCGGAGTCGATCCGCCTGTGCGGCATGGTCGGTGCCCGCGACGGCTGGGTGGAGGCGCCTTATGCGGAATGCCCCGCCGATGCCGAAAGCTGGCGCGCGGCGGCGGTGCGGATGGAGTGGCGCGGCGTGCCGCTGTCGATCATGGCCGGCCTGACCTGCGTCGGCGGCGACGGCATCCCCGACGTGATGCGCGGCGAAGAGACGCAGATTTTCGGCGCCTGCCTGCGCGAGGCCGCTTTCGGTCAGGGGCGCCGGCTGGTCCTGCTGCCGGGCACGCACAGTAAATGGGCGCTGGTGGAGGATGGCCGCGTCGTCGCCTTCCGCACCCTGCCCACCGGCGAGCTGTTCGCCCTGCTGCGCGACCGATCCACCCTTGGCCCCAAGGTTGAGAGTGCGGACCCGGCGGAGGAAGCGGCGGGCTTTGCCGAAGGACTGGCGCGGGGCGAGGAGGGGCGGCTGCTCGCCTCGCTGTTCGCGGCGCGATCGATGCGGCTGCGCGCGGGCCGTTCGGCCGACTGGGCGCTTGGCTATTTGTCGGGCTTGCTGATCGGCTGCGAAATCAGCGAGACGCGCGCCGCGCTGGGCGATGCCGAGGAAATCGTGCTGATCGGTGACAGCCGCCTGACCGACCGCTATGCCCGGGCGCTCGAGGCCCGCGGGCTGGCGTCGCGGGCGCTGGACGGCGATGCCTGCGCGCTGGCGGGATTGGGACTGGAGAAGGCATGACGATGACCATGGACGAATTGCTGGCGCAGGGCGCGCCCCCGATCGCCGCGATCCTGCGCGGGCTGAAGCCGGAGGAGGCGCTCGACATCGGCGCCGCGCTGGTGGAGGCGGGCATTCGCATCATCGAAGTGCCGCTTAATTCGCCCGAGCCGCTCGACAGCATCGGCCAGTTGCAGCGCAGCTTCGGCGATGTCGCGATGATCGGCGGCGGCACCGTCCTGACGGTCGAGGCGGTCGAGCAGCTGCATGGCGTGGGCGGGCGGATCATGGTCACGCCCAACACCAACCCGCAGGTGATCGCGCGCGGCGCGGCGCTGGGCCTGGAGCTGCTGCCCGGTTTCATGACGCCGAGCGAGGCCTTTGCCGCCGTCGATGCGGGCGCGCGGCGGATCAAGCTGTTCCCGGCGGCGCGGCTTGGGCCGGCCTATGTGAAGGCGGTCAAGGATGTGCTGCCTCGCCATGTCGGCGTATGGGCGGTTGGCGGCACCGGCGCGGACACCATCGCGGAATGGCTGGCCGGCGGCTGCGAAGGCATTGGCGTCGGCGGCGCGCTCTATCGCCCCGGCGACAGCGCCGCCCATGTTGCCGCCCGCGCCCGCGAACTGGTGGAGGCCTGGCAGGCGATCGGCGCCTAGGCGCGCGGGGCAGAACCCGTCGCGCTTTGGAGAAAGGACGGTTTTGCGGTAATATCCGACCCTTTCCAGATAAGGAAAGAGGGGTCGCGCTCATGTACCTGTCGAAGATCGCTTTTTTCGCGGCTCTGGGCTGGGCCGCGCCGTCTCTTGCCCAGACCGAGTCGCCCGGGCAAGGCTCGGAGCCCACCATCATCGTCGAAGGCGAGCGGCTGACCCATGCAGAGGTGCGCAAGCGCGCGCATAGCTTTGTGCGGACGCTGGGCATCACCACGGGCGAACGGGGCGCGGCGCGCTGGGTTGCGCCTATCTGCCTGCGCGTGCGCGGCGTGCCCGACGACATTGCCGCCATGGTGGAGACGCACATCCGCACCGTCGCGATGGCGGCGGAGGCGCCGCTTTCGACGCGCGACGATTGCAAGACCAACCTGCTTGTTGCCTTTGTCGAGGATGGGCGGGAAATGGCGCAATTCGTTTCCAGCCGCCGACCCAACACCATGTATCAGGTGGAGGGACCGGCGCGCCGCGACCTCACCAAGGGCGATCAGCCGATCCGCTGGTGGTACACGATTGGCGCGCCGCCAACCTCCGGCAGCAGTGGCGATGCCCTGAGTGCCGCGACCGGCGGCGGCGAAGGCGGTATTTCCGCGCTGCCCGGCGGCGTTCCCGTTTTTCGGAGCTATTCGACCAGCCCCTTCATACCGCCCGCTCGCGCTATCGTCGCCGCCACCGTGATGATCGACGTCAATCGGGCCGAAGGGATCAGCCTGGCCTCCGCCGCCGCCTATGCCGCTTTTGTCGGGCTGTCCGAAGTCCGCAATGTGACCGAACCACCGGTGGCGTCGATCCTCAACCTGTTCCAGCCGGGCGGCGCGGAGGGTCTCACCTATTATGACAGCCAGTTTCTGAGCGAGCTGTACGACATGCCGTTGCAGCGCAAGGGGCGCACCCATCGCGGCTATCTGGTCCGGGCGATGGCGCAGGAGGAGCCGGAGGACCGGCGCTGAGGACAGGGGAGTGCGGCCGGGCTGTCGCCGCCGGTCGGGAAAGCGGGTGCCGCCCTTGAACCCTGCCCCCCTGAACCTGCCCCTCATGACTTCTGGCCCCTTGAATCCTGTCAGGGACAGGCGCATGACAGCCCGCCATGACTGCCCCCCTTCTTAACGCCCGTCCGCCGCGCCCGCTGGCGCTGGCCCGCTGGCTGCTTTTCGTCGCCGCGCTCGTCTTCTGCATGGTCGTGGTCGGCGGCATTACCCGGCTCACCGAATCCGGCCTGTCCATCACCCAGTGGAAGCCGATCACCGGCGCCATCCCGCCGCTCACCCATGACCAATGGGAGGAGGCGTTCCGCCTCTACCAGCAGATCCCCGAATATCGGGAGATCAATCGCGGCATGAGCCTGGGCGATTTCCAATATATCTTCTTCTGGGAATGGCTGCACCGGCTGCTGGGGCGGCTGATCGGCCTGGCCTTCGCGCTGCCGCTCATCTGGTTCGCCTGGCGCCGGGCCATTCCGACCGGCTATGGCTGGCGGCTGGTGGCGTTGCTGGCGCTGGGCGGGTTGCAGGGCGCGATCGGCTGGTGGATGGTGAAGTCGGGCCTGTCGGTGCGCACCGATGTTAGCCATTATCGGCTGGCGGTGCATCTGTTGACCGCGCTGTTCATCATCGGCGGGCTGATCTGGACCGCGCTCGACCTGATCGCGCTGCACCGCACCCCCTATGCGCGGCCGGCGGGGTTGCAGCCCTTTCCATTGCTGGCGCTGCTCATCCTGTTCGTGCAGCTGCTGTTCGGCGCCTTCACCGCCGGGCTGGACGCGGGCTATGTCTCCAACACATGGCCGCTGATGAACGATCATCTGGTGCCGGAGGGGATTGAGTGGCTCGGCTCGCTCTGGGCGACGCTGTCGAGCGATCCCTATCTGGTGCATTTCGTCCATCGCTGGTGGGCCTGGGTCGCGGCGGCGGCGCTGCTGCTGCTGGCGCGACAGGCGCGGCGGGCGGGCTGGCGC
>DAMDPH010000111.1:0-10626 GCA_032082785.1 Sphingobium sp.
GCCCCGCTGCCCTTGAGCAACCGGTCGAGCGCGGCGCCGACGCTCAGCCGGCCGCTGACACCGGGGCTGGCCAGGCCGGCGAGCGACTGGTCCGACATGCCGATGCTGGTGCCGGTCTGACGGCCGAGCGCGATGACGGCCTCGCCCAGCCGACCGGGGGCGATGCTGATCTCCTGTCTGTCCGCCGCCTGCACCGGCGATGCGGCCGCAATGGCAAGGGCGGCGGTGACGAAAAGGTCAGCTCTGCGGGCCATCCGCCTCCTTCAGCAGCCATCCGTCGCCCTGACGCACGGCGGCAAGGCCCAGCAGCGGGGCCGTGCCGGCGAAGAAGCGTACGGGATCCTTGTCGATCTGGATCGTGCCGGTGAAGCGCTGCACGGCGGCGCCGGGGGTCATGCTGACCGGCACGCCGATCGATCGGGCTATATCCTCGCCGATCTGCGCCACCGGCGCATTGGCGTAGATCAGCCGCCCGCCGCGCCAGCTGCCCACCGCCGCCGGGGCGATGTCCATGACGCGCAGTCCCTGCGGATCGTCGGCCAGCGCCCGGCCCGCCGGCAGCGCGATCGCCTCGGCCTCCGGGTTATAGATCACCTCGCCTTCCGACACGCCGATGCGGGTGGCGGTGCCGCTATGGACGATGTTGAAGACGGTGCCGGCATCCTCGAACACGGCGTCGCCCACGGTCACGCGGAACGGATCGGCCGCGTCATGGCGCACGGTGAAGCTGGCCTCGCCCCGGTCGAGCGCAGCGAACCGCGCATTGTTGCGGTCGAGGCGCAGGCTGGTGCCGCCGTTCAGCTCGATCCGGGTGCCGTCCGCCAGTGCGATGCTGCGCGTCTCACCGGGGCGGGTGCTGATGCTGTAGATATCGGCACGATTGGTAAGCCCCAATGACAGCGCCGCGACGAGCGCCGCCGCAACCGCGCCGCCGCCGATCCAGCGCATCATGCTCCGGCGCGGCACGCCGGCATCATTGGCGGCCTCCAGCAGCGGCCGGGGCGGCAGCATGGCGGGCAGCTCCTCATCGGCCTGCATCATGGCGTCATAGGCGGCGGCATGGCCGGGGTCGCGCTCCAGCCACAGGGTGAAACCCTCCCAATCGGTAAAGGCGGGGTCGCGCGTGCGGATGACCCATTGCAGCGCTTCCTCGTTCATCATGGCTCCAGCCCTGTTCATTCCATGCCCCATTTGAAGGCAGACGCCGCCACCGCGCTCATTCCGTCTCCTGCCTCTGCTTGAGGGCGAGGAGGGCGCGATAGGCTTTTTGCAGATCTTTCTCGACCGTGGTCAGGCTGATGCCCAGCTCCTCGGCGATGAGCTTCTGCCCGACGCCTTCCAGCCGAAAGCGCTGGAACACCAGTTCGACGCGCGGTCCAAGCTGCGCCAGCGCCGCGCGCGCTTCCTCCAGCCGGTGGGTCAGGACCATCCGTTCATCGACCGGCAGCGCGTCGGCAGGATCGGCCATCACGCCACCCGCGCCCTCCGCCCAATCCTGTTCCCGCCGCTCGCGCCGCGTCGCCGAGCGATAGCGGTCGAGCATCAGATTATTCGCCATGCGATAGAGATAGGCCAGCGGATCGGCGACCGGACCCAGATCCTTGGCCTCCAGCTTGAGCCACAGATCCTGCAACAGATCCTCCGCATCCTCCCCCGCGCCGCGCGCCCGCAGGAACCGCAGCAGCGCCGGCCGATTGTTGAGGAATATGGCGGATAGGCCGGTGGCCATGCCCAAAATGGTCCAATATGTGGCAGTTAGCGGCGAAGCCATAAACAGCGCCGGCCCCTCTGGCAATCGCGATGAGGCG
This sequence comes from Sphingobium sp., assembly GCA_032082785.1. GTDB lineage: Bacteria > Pseudomonadota > Alphaproteobacteria > Sphingomonadales > Sphingomonadaceae > Sphingobium. Next base: position 1,809 of record DAMDPH010000111.1, read on the forward strand.
GCGGCGCGCCTGGGGCCGATTAGCGGTTGTGCCCCGGTCCGCCGATGTGGTTAGGCAGGCGCTGGCATGGGAGGTCGGCTTGGCGGAACGGGATCAGCGGATGCAGGTGACGGACAAAGCGGCGGCGCGCGCGGCGGGGATGGATGCCGACCGGCTCGACGCGCTGGTCGACCAGCTTGACCGCGACTATCTCGTCCCCGGCAAATTGCCGCATATGCAATTGCTGGTCTCGCGCGATGAGCAGCCGATCCTGTCGGTCGCGCGGGGGCAGGCGCGGGCGAGCGGAGAGCCGCTGCGCGCCGACGCGCTCTACCGGATCGCGTCGATGACAAAGCCGGTCACGTCGGTCGCCTTCATGATGCTGGTGGAGCAGGGGCGCGCGGCGATCGACATGCCGGTGACGGACGTGCTGCCCGAACTGGCCGACCTGCGGGTGGGCATCGACGGCGCGGCGCGGCCCGAGCGGCCGATGCTGATGCTCGACCTGCTGCGCCATACATCCGGCTTCACTTATGGCCTGCAACGGCAGACGCCGATCGACGCGCTCTATCGCGAGCAAGGGCTGGACGAGTTTCAGCAGAAGCGCACGCCCGATGGCTTCGTCGCGACGCTCGGCCAGTTGCCGCTGGAATTTTCGCCGGGTGCCCGGTGGAATTATTCGATTTCCACCGATGTTCTGGGCGTGGTGGTGGAGCGGCTGACGGGGATGGACCTGGAAAGCCTGTTCCGCCGCTGGATCTTCGATCCGCTCGGCATGCCCGATAGCTTCTTCACCGTGCCGGAAGATCGCGTCGACCGGCTGACCGACGCCTGGCGGCTGGAGGGGCGCAGCCTCGTCCTCGCCGACCGCGGCGCACAGAGCAACTGGACGCGGCGGCTGCGCTTCCGTTCGGGCGGCGGCGGGCTGGTGTCGTCGGTGGCGGACTATCATCGTTTCACGCGCATGCTGCTGCGCGGCGGCGAACTGAACGGCGCGCGGCTGCTGCGGCCCGAAACCGTCGCCACCATGCATGCCAATCACCTGCCGGGCGGCGGCGATCTGGCCAGCCTGTCCACCGCGATGTTCAGCGAAGCCGACTATAATGGCGTCGGCTTTGGCCTGGGCTTTGCGACCGAGCTGGCGAGTGGCCGCTATTATTGGGGCGGGGTCTTCTCCACCTATTTCTATATCGACCCGGTCGAGCGGCTCATCGGCATCTTCATGACGCAGCATATGCCCTCGAGCAGCTATCCGGTGCGCGCCACCTTGCGGGCGGCGGTGGATGCCGCGATCCTCGATCGGCGCCGTCCCGCCGAGGCGACGGAAAGCCGCTGAAAAGCGTCATCTATTCGTCAGAACGCCCGATTAGACCATGGTGTAGGGGGCGGGGCTGTGCCATCATCTTGCCGGACGTATAAAAGGAATAAAGTCGCATGAACCTCAGCGGACAGACCAAGCTGCCCCGGCCCGAGCCGCGGCGGGTTGATCCGCAGATTCTGGCCAGCGAGATTGTCGAGCGGCTGACCTATCGCATCGGCAAGAATGCGGTGGCGGCAAAGCCCCATGACTGGCTCTATGCGGTCATCCTCGTCATCCGCGACCGGGTGATCGACGCCTGGATCGAATCCACGCAGAAGACCCATGATGCCAAGGGGCGGCGGGTCTATTATCTTTCGCTCGAATTTCTGATCGGCCGGCTGATGCGCGATGCCGCCTCCAATATGGAGATGCTGGACGATATGCAGGCCGCGCTCGACTCGCTCGGCGTCGACATGGATGTCATTACCGCGCTGGAGCCCGACGCCGCACTGGGCAATGGCGGGCTTGGCCGGCTTGCCGCCTGTTTCATGGAAAGCATGGCGACCGTCGACGTGCCCGCCTATGGCTATGGCATACGCTATGTGAACGGCATGTTCCGGCAGGAGATTTCCGACGGCTGGCAGGTGGAACTGCCCGAAACCTGGCTCGCGCACGGCAATCCCTGGGAATTTGAGCGGCGCGAGGCGAGCTATGAGGTCGGTTTCGGCGGCCGGGTCGATCCCGCCGAGGGGCCGGATGCCGGTCCGCACCAGATGCAGTGGAAGCCGGGCGAGCGGGTCATCGCCACCCCCTATGATACGCCGATCGCCGGCTGGCGGGGCAAGCGCGTCAATACGCTGCGCCTGTGGGAAGCGCAGCCGATCGACCCGATCCTGCTCGACCGCTTCAATGCCGGCGACCATCTGGGCGCGCTGGCGGAAAGCAATCGCGCGGCCTCGCTGACGCGCGTCCTTTACCCGGCAGACAGTTCGGCGGCGGGGCAGGAATTGCGCCTGCGGCAGGAATATTTCTTCTCCTCCGCCTCGTTACAGGATATCGTCCGGCGGCATATCCAATATCATGGCAGCATCCATACGCTGGCGGACAAGGCGGCGATCCAGCTGAACGACACTCACCCGGCAGTGGCCGTCGCGGAGCTGATGCGCATCCTGATCGACGATCATGGGCTGGACTTCGGCGAAGCCTGGGACATCAGCCGCGCGACGTTCAGCTACACCAATCACACACTGCTGCCCGAAGCGCTGGAAAGCTGGCCGGTGCCGCTGTTCGAGCGGCTGCTGCCGCGCCATATGCAGATCGTCTATGCGATCAACAGCCGCCTTCTGGGCGAGGCGCGGCGCAGCGGCCAGTTCGACGACCGGGCGATCGGCGCCATTTCCCTGATCGATGAAGGCGGGGAACGACGGGTCCGCATGGGCAATCTGGCCTTTGCCGGATCGCACAGCATCAACGGCGTGTCGGCGCTGCACACCGACCTGATGAAAGTCACCGTCTTTTCCGACCTGCACCGCCTCTATCCCGACCGGATCAACAACAAGACCAACGGCGTCACCTTCCGCCGCTGGCTGATGCAGTGCAATCCGGGCCTGTTCGACCTGGCGCGCGAGGCGATCGGCGATCGCTTCATGGACGATCCCGAAGCGCTGCGCGACCTTGACCGCTTTGCCGACGACAGCGGCTTTCAGGCCAAGTTCCTCGCGGTCAAGCGCGCCAACAAGGTCGCGCTGGCGCAGCTGTTGCGGGACCGGGTCCATGCCCGGCTCGACCCGTCGGCGATGTTCGACATCCAGATCAAGCGCATTCACGAATATAAGCGGCAATTGCTCAACATCATCGAAGCGGTGGCGCTCTACGACCAGATCCGCTCCCACCCCGAACGCAACTGGGTGCCGCGGGTGAAGCTGTTCGGCGGCAAGGCCGCGCCCAGCTATCATAATGCCAAGCTGATCATAAAGCTGGCCGGCGACGTCGCGCGGGCGATCAATCACGACCCGGCGGTGCAGGGGCTGCTCAAGGTGCAGTTCGTGCCCAACTACAACGTCTCGCTGGCCGAAATGATGATTCCCGCCGCCGACTTGTCGGAACAGATTTCGACCGCCGGCATGGAAGCGTCGGGCACCGGCAATATGAAGTTCGCGGTCAATGGCGCGCTCACCATCGGCACGCTCGACGGCGCCAATGTCGAAATGCGCGATCATGTGGGGGATGAGAATATCATCATCTTCGGCCTGACCGCCGATCAGGTGAATGAACGCCGCGCGCAGGGCTATCAGCCGCGCGAGCTGATCGAGAGCAGCAGGGAATTGAGCCAGGCGTTGAACGCAATCGCCAGCGGCGTGTTCTCGCCGGATGATCCCAACCGTTACAAGGGCCTTGTTCAGGGCATTTACGACCATGACTGGTTCATGGTCGCCGCCGATTTCGACAGCTATGCGGCGGCCCAGCGCCGCGTCGATGCGCTGTGGCAGGATGAGGGCGGCTGGGCCAAGGCGGCGATCCACAATGTCGCGCGGATGGGCTGGTTCTCGTCCGACCGGACGATCCGCGAATATGCCAAGGATATCTGGAAGGTGCCGACTTGACGCGAACAGGGGCTGAAGGGGTGCTGACGGCGGAACGGGTCAACCGTCTGGTGGAGGCCCGCGATGACGATCCCTTCGCCACTCTGGGCGTTCACCCGGCCAAGAAGGGCTTTACCGCCTGCGTCCTCCTGCCCGGCGCCAGCCGCGTCGCGGTGGAGGATCTGGCCGGCGCGCAGCTCGGCGATCTGGCGCAGGTCCATGGCGACGGCCTGTTCTTCGGCAAGGTCGCGCTGCGGCAGCGGGCGCCGGTTCGCTATGTCGCCCATTATCCCGATGGCGGCGAATATCGGCTGATCGACCCCTATAGTTTCGGCCCCGTCCTTGGCCCCATGGACGATTATTATTTCGCCGAAGGATCGCACGACCGCCTGTTCGAGAAGATGGGCGCACACCCTATCGAGCATGAGGGCGTCGCCGGCACCCATTTCGCCGTCTGGGCGCCCAATGCCCGGCGCGTGTCGGTGGTGGGCGACTTCAACCGCTGGGACGGCCGCCGCGCGCCGATGCGCCGCCGCTCGGACACCGGGGTTTGGGAAATATTCCTCCCCGAAGTGGGATCGGGCAGCCCCTATAAATTTGAGATTGTCGGCGCGGACGGCGCGGTGCTGCCGCTCAAGGCGGACCCCTTCGCCTTCCAGTCCGAAATGCGTCCCTCGACCGCGTCCATCGTCGCCGCGCCGCTCGACCATGAATGGGGTGACGCCGCGCATCGCGACCATTGGGCCAAGGCGGACCCGCGCCGCACGCCCATGTCCATCTATGAAGTCCATGCCGGCTCCTGGCAGCGCGACGGCGAGGGCAATTTCCTCAGCTGGGATGCGCTCGCCAACCGGCTTATCCCCTATGTGGTCGGGATGGGCTTCACTCATATCGAGCTGCTGCCGATCAGCGAGCATCCCTTCGATCCCAGCTGGGGCTATCAGACGCTCGGCCTTTATGCGCCGACCGCGCGTTTTGGCGACCCGGCCGGTTTCGCCCGCTTTGTCGACGGCGCACATCGGGCGGGGCTGGGCATCATCCTCGACTGGGTGCCGGCGCATTTCCCGACCGACGAACATGGCCTGGCCCATTTCGACGGCACCGCGCTCTACGAACATGCCGACCCGCGTCAGGGCTTTCACCCCGACTGGAACACGGCCATTTATAATTTCGGCCGGCGCGAAGTGCTGCAATATCTGGTCAATAACGCGCTGTTCTGGGCCGAGCGCTATCATGTCGACGCGCTGCGGGTCGATGCCGTCGCCTCGATGCTCTATCTCGACTATAGCCGCAAGGAAGGCGAATGGGTGCCCAACGCCCATGGCGGCCGCGAAAATGTCGAGGCGGTGGCCTTCCTCCAGCAGCTCAACAAACAGCTTTACGGCAGCCATGCCGGGGTGATGACCATTGCCGAGGAATCGACCAGCTGGCCCGGCGTATCGCATCCGGTGCATCAGGGCGGGCTGGGCTTCGGCTTCAAATGGAATATGGGTTTCATGCACGACACGCTGCAATATCTGCAACGTGATCCGGTCCACCGCGCCCATCATCATCATGAGATAACTTTCGGGCTGGTCTACGCTTTTTCCGAGAATTTCGTCCTGCCGCTCAGCCATGACGAAGTGGTGCATGGCAAGGGTTCGCTGCTCACCAAAATGGCGGGCGACGACTGGCAGAAATTTGCCACGCTGCGCGCTTATTATGCGATGATGTGGGGCTATCCCGGCAAGAAGCTGCTGTTCATGGGACAGGAATTTGCGCAGCGCGACGAATGGAGCGAAAGCCGGGCGCTGGACTGGCATTTGCTGGAGCATGACGCCCATCGCGGCGTGCAGCGGCTGGTCGCTGATCTCAACCGGCTGTACCGCAGCCGGCCCGCGCTGCATGCGCGCGATTGCGAGGGGGAGGGGTTTGAATGGGTCTTGTCCGATGCGTCGGCCGATTCCGTCTTCGCCTGGGTGCGCCGGGCGCCGGGCGCCCGCCCCATCGTCGTCATCAGCCATTTCACGCCGGTGCTGCGCCATGGATACCGGATGCGGCTGCCTTGCGCGGGTCGGTGGAAGGAAATCTTCAACAGCGACGCGGCCGATTATGGCGGCGGCGGGCAGGGCAATCTGGGGCAGGTGATGGCCGATGAAGAAGGCTGGGCGAACATCACTATCCCGCCGCTGGGAACCTTGATGCTGGAACTGGACTATTGATGCGGCAAACCTGCCCATCCGATCGCGGGCACTGGAGAGGAACGGCCTAATGCAACAACGCAATCAACCTATCGCGCGCGATGCCATGGCCTATGTGCTCGCCGGCGGGCGCGGCAGCCGCCTGGCCGAACTGACCGACAAGCGCGCCAAGCCGGCGGTGCATTTCGGCGGCAAGGCGCGGATCATCGACTTTGCGCTGTCCAATGCGCTCAACAGCGGCATCCGCCGCATCGGCGTCGCCACCCAATATAAGGCGCACTCGCTGATCCGGCATCTCCAGCGCGGCTGGAACTTCCTGCGGCCGGAGCGGAATGAGAGTTTCGACATCCTGCCCGCCAGCCAGCGCGTGTCGGAAAGCCAATGGTATGAAGGGACGGCCGACGCCGTGTTCCAGAATATCGACATCATCGAAAGCTATGCGCCCGAATATATGGTGATCCTGGCGGGCGATCATGTCTACAAGATGGACTATGAGCTGATGCTCCAGCAGCATGTCGACAGCGGCGCGGACGCGACCGTCGGCTGCCTGGAAGTGCCGCGCATGGAGGCGGTCGGCTTCGGCGTCATGCATGTGGACGAGCATGATGTGATCACCGATTTCGTCGAAAAACCCGCCGACCCGCCGGGCATTCCCGGCCAGCCCGACATGGCGCTGGCGTCGATGGGCATCTATGTCTTCCGCACCGCCTTCCTGATCGAGCAGTTGCGCCGCGACGCCGACACGCCGGGCAGCAAGCGCGATTTCGGCGGCGACATCATCCCCTATATCGTGAAACATGGCAAAGCCGTCGCGCACCGCTTCTCCAGCAGCTGCGTCCGCGCCGAAAGCGAGCGCGTGCCCTATTGGCGCGATGTCGGCACGATCGACGCCTATTGGCAGGCGAGCGTCGACCTCACCGACGTGGTGCCGTCGCTCGATCTGTTCGACCGCAGCTGGCCGCTCTGGACCTATTCGGAAGTCACGCCGCCGGCCAAGTTCGTCCATAATGAGGATGGCCGGCGCGGCGCCGCCACCTCTTCGCTGGTGGCGGGCGGCTGCATCGTCTCCGGCTCCTCGCTGCACCGCAGCCTGCTTTTTTCGGGGGTGCGGACGCACAGTTTCTCGTCGGTGACCGAAAGCGTCATCATGCCCAATTGCGAGATCGGGCGCGGCGCGCAGCTGCATCGCTGCGTCGTGGATTCCGGCATCATCATCCCGCCGGGTCTCGTCGTGGGCGAAGATCCCGAATTTGACGGCCGCCGCTTCCGCCGCACCGACAGCGGCGTCTGTCTCATCACCCAGCCGATGATCGATCGATTGTCGCTCTGACCGCCAACCAGGGGGCCTGTTCCATCATGAAGCTGCTTTCGGTCGCATCCGAAATCTATCCGCTCGTCAAAACGGGCGGGCTGGCCGATGTCGCCGGGGCGCTGCCCGCCGCGCTGGCTTCGCAGGGGATAGAGGTGCGCACGCTGGTGCCCGGCTATGCCCTCGTACTGGCCCGGCTGGAGCGCAAGGGGCGGCCGGTGAAACGCTATGCCGATCTGTTCGGCGTGCCCGCCGCCTTGCTGGCGGCGCAGGTCGACGGGCTGGATCTGCTGATCCTCGATGCGCCCGATTTCTTCGTGCGCGACGGCGGCCCCTATGGCGACCGGAGCGGCACCGACTGGCCCGACAATTGGCGCCGCTTCGCCGCCCTGTCGCGGGTGGGCGCTGACATCGCGGCCGAGGGGGTGAAGGGCTGGCGCCCCGATCTGGTGCAGGCGCATGACTGGCAGGCGGCGCTGACCCCCGCCTATATGCGCTATGGCGCGGCACAGGCTATGCCCAGCGTCGTCACCATCCATAATCTCGCCTTTCAGGGCCGGTTCGGCGCGGAAATATTCCCCGCGCTCGGCCTGCCGCCCGAAGCCTGGAGCGTCGAGGGCGTCGAATATTATGGCGGCACCGGCTATTTGAAGGCGGGCCTGGTGTCGGCCGGGGCGATCACCACCGTCAGCCCCAGCTATGCCGATGAGATCGCCTCGCCGGGGCAGGGGATGGGCCTCGATGGCCTGCTCGGCGGGCGGGCGGAGGATCTGCACGGCATTCTGAACGGCATCGACACATCGATCTGGAACCCGGCGGAGGATGCGCTGATCGCGCGGCGTTTCAGCGGGCGGGCGCTGGCCGGACGGGCCTCCAACGGCCGCGCGCTGGAACAGCATTTCGGTCTGGATGAGGATGAGGCGCCGATCTTCGTCATCGTCAGCCGCCTGACATGGCAGAAGGGCATCGACCTCGTCATCGCCGCCATCGACCATCTGGTGGAACTGGGTGGCAAGCTGGCGGTGCTGGGATCGGGCGATCAGGCGCTCGAAGGCGCGTTCCTCGCCGCGGCGGAGCGGCATCGCGGCCGGGTGGGCGTGCAGATGGGCTATGACGAGCCGCTGTCCCACCTGCTCCAGGCGGGCGGCGACGCCATCCTCATCCCCTCGCGCTTTGAGCCCTGCGGCCTCACGCAGATGTACGGGCTGCGCTATGGCTGCATTCCGGTGGTGGCGCGGGTCGGCGGGCTTGCCGACACGGTGATCGACGCCAATGAAGCCGCCGTCGCCGCCGGCGTGGCGACCGGCATTCACTTCCCGCCCGACGACAGCGCCGCGCTGAACCGGGCGATCGGCCGCACCATCGCGCTCCATGCCGACAAGCCGCTGTGGCAGGGGATGCAGCGCGCGGCGATGCGCGCCGACTTCAGCTGGACCCGGAGCGCCGAACGCTATGCCGCGCTGTTCCG
>DAMDPH010000112.1:0-10621 GCA_032082785.1 Sphingobium sp.
GCGGCCCGAGCGCAAAGCCCAGATCATGGCAGAGCGGCGCCCGCGTCAGCCGGCTGGCGTCGATCAGCGCCGCCAGCCCGATATTGCGCCGCTTGCCCATGATCTTGAGCCCCTGCGCCACGAACGCGCGGTTGAGGCCCCTGAGCTGCGCCACATCGGCGACGGTGCCCAGCGCGACAAGGTCGAGCAGCTCCATCAGCGCCGGCTCGGGACGGCTGGCGAACCAGCCGCGCGCGCGCAGCACCCGCACCAGCGCGGCGCCCAGCAGAAAAGCGACGCCGACCGCCGCCAGATGGCCGTGACAGGCGGCATCCTCCGCCTCGTCCAGCCGGTTGGGATTGACCAGCGCATGGGCGACGGGCAGCGCAGCGGCGCATTTATGATGGTCGACGACGATGACATCGACGCCCGCCTGCTTCGCCATCTCCAGCGCCTCGAACGCCTGCGCGCCGCAATCGACGGTGACGATCAGCGATGCGCCCTCGCCCGCCAGCCGCACCAGCGCCTCGCCCGAGGGGCCATAGCCTTCCATCAGCCGGTCGGGGATATAGGGCCGCGCCTCCAGCCCCAGCTCGCGCAGCAGCCGGATCAGCAGCGCCGCGCTGGTCGCGCCGTCGACATCATAGTCGCCAAAGATGCGGACTTGCTCGCCCCGCTGCACCGCGTCGGCGATCCGCTCGGCCGCCACGTCCATGTCGCGGAACAGGCTGGGGTCGGGCATGAACTGGCGGATGGTGGGGGTGCGATGCGCCTCGACCGCCTCGCGCGGGCAGCCGCGCGCGATCAGCAGCTGCGTCACCAGATCGTCGGGACGATAGCCCGGATCGCGGGTGTCCGCGCCGCCGCCGCGCCAGCGCCAGGGCTGGCCGAGAATGGAACGGGAGATATTGAGAGCAAAGGTCATGCACCGGCTCTAGCCCCCCGCGCCGCCCGTGGAAAGCGGCGCCCGTCGGCCTTGCCGCAGCCGATGGTGCCATTGGCGGGCGCGGGAAACGGGCAGACGGAAAGATAATCAGGCAGGACGCGGTCCCGCCATGCTCCCGTTTTGCCCCACCGCCGGGGCAGCCCTGCCGACGCGTCAGAACCGGCAGCATTCTCAGGCGACTAGCCGCCGGTCCCGTTGTGACATTTGCACCGGAAACAGGGTTTGGAGAGGGACAGAAATGTCACATCCGCCCCGGCTAGCGGAACCGGGCGCGGCCATCGGGCGTATTGTTTATTCCCCAGCCTTGTGAGATGGCGGGGATCGAAAGGGGCGGCGCGGGTTTGATGGGTAAGAGGCAGGCGAGACATGTCCGGCAGACGCTGGGCTTGATGATGGCCGCCATGTCGTCACTGCCGCTGCTGGCGCAGGCGGCCGCCGCACAGGAAGCCAGCACGCCAGAACCGCCGATCCTGCCCGACGATCAGTTCGAAGCGCGCCTGCCGCGCGTCGGCGATCCGGCGGACGCGAACGCGCCCCTGCCCTCCATCGACAGCTGGCTCGACCAGCAGATGCCGCAGGCCGGTGCCGATGCCGGTGCAGGTGCCAATGCCGTCCCTGCGCCCGAGCAACTGCCGCCCGCCGTCGAACCGGAAGTGGAGCAGGAACTGGCCCAGCCGCTGGCGCCGCTCGACAGCGTCACCGTGCCCGCCAATATCGCCAGCAGCGACGATCCCAATGAAAAGCTGCCCGAGGTCCGCTATGCCACCAGTATCGAAGGCTTTGGCGATACCGGGCTGGAGGATGAATTCCGCGACGCGTCCGCGCTGATCGACGGCGACGGCAAGGCCGAGACCGCCGCCATGGTGCAGGCCCGCGCGCATGAGGATGAGGCGCTGGCGGTGCGCCTCTTCTATTCGCAGGGCTATTATGACGCGACCGCGCTCGCCTCGCTCGACCAGACGGGCGATGAGGGGCTGCGCGCGGTCGTCTCGGTAACGCCGGGCAAGCGCTACAAGATCGGCGACATCGTCATCCGCGCCGATGCGACGGTGCCGCCCAATCTGGTGCGCGACAGCCTGCCGCTCCAGAGCGGCGACTATATCGTCGCGGCGGCAGTCGAGGCGGCGGAGGCCAATGTCGCGCTCAAGCTGCCGGAAAATGGCTATCCCTTCGCCAAGGTGGGGGAGCGCGACATTCTGCTCGACAGCGCCACCGTCACCGGCGCCTATACGCTGCCGGTCGAGGTTGGCCCGCGCGGGCGGTTCCGCGCCATCACCACGCGCGGCGAAGATCAGGCCTTCGGCGCCGATCATATGGAGGTCATCCGCCGCTACAAGCCGGGCGATCTCTATGACAGCCGCAAGGTGGATGATCTGCGCAAGGCGCTGGTCGCGACCGGCCTTTTCTCCAGCGTCGCCGTCGATGCGGTGCGCACCAACGAAACCGCGCCCGACGGCACCGAATATGTCGACCTGCTGGTCGATCAGGATGCCGGGCCGCCCCGCACGCTGGCGGGCGAAGTGGGCTATGGCACCGGCCAGGGATTTCGCGCGGAGGGCACATGGACCCATCGCAACATCTTCCCGCCCGAAGGCGCGCTGATCGCCGGGGTGATCGCGGGCACGCAGGAACAGGGCGTGTCGGGCACGTTCCGCCGCTCCAACGCGGGCAAGCGCGACCGCACCTTCCAGGTCGGCGCGCTGCTCAACCACCAGAAATATGACGCTTATGAAGCCTTCACCGCCGGACTGAACGCGTCCATCTCGCGCCAGTCGACGCCGATCTTCCAGAAGCGCTGGACCTATAGCTATGGCGTGGAAGTGCTGCTGACCAACGAAAAGACGACGGTCGACCCCGCCACCGGAGAGAGCGACCGCCTCACCTATTTCATCGGCGCGCTGCCGGCGCAGATCGGCTATGACCGGTCCAACGATCTGCTCAACCCGACCAGCGGCTTCCGCGCCAATCTGCGCGTCTCGCCCGAAGCGTCGTTGCAGGGCAATGTCTCCCCCTATGTGCGGGCGACCTTCGACCTCGCCGGCTATTATCCGATCTCCGACAGTCTGGTGATCGCCGCGCGCACCCGGCTCGGCACGATCAGCGGCGTCGCGCGCAACGATGTCGCCCCGTCCCGCCGCATCTATGCCGGCGGCGGCGGATCGGTGCGCGGCTATGGCTATCAGGAATTGGGACCGAAGGACGTGAACGCCGATCCGATCGGCGGCCGGTCCGTCAATGAATTCGCGGTCGAGGGCCGCTATCGCTTCGGCAATTATGGCGTCGTCGCCTTTGTCGATGCGGGTCAGGTCTATGACAGTTCGATGCCGCAATTTTCCGACATTCGCTATGGCGTCGGCCTGGGCGGCCGCTTCTACACCAATTTCGGGCCGTTCCGCGCCGATATCGCCATGCCGATCAACCGGCAGCCCGGCGAATCCAAATTCGCCGTCTATATCGGCATCGGGCAGGCTTTCTGATGGCTGAGGATATCCCACCGCCCGCCAATGAGGCTCCCGAAGCGGCGCCGCAGGATGATGTCGTCATCGTCCGCGAAAAGCGGCCGCTCTGGCAAAAGATCGCGATATGGCTGGTCGCCGCCATCGTCGGCCTGCTGCTGCTGGTCGGGCTGCTGCTGCTCGGCCTCAACACCGATCCCGGCAAGCGCTTCCTGATCAAGCAGATCGCGGCGCTGGAGATGGAATCGGGCATGGCGATCGAGGTCGGCCGGATCGAAGGCTCGATCTATTCCGACATGGTCATTCATGACCTGATCCTGCGCGATCCCAAGGGCGTGTTCGCCGTATCGCCGCGCGTCCATGTCCAATGGCGGCCGTTCCGCTATCTCAACAACCATATTTCGGTGCAGCTGCTCGAAACCCCGTTGGTGGTGCTGGCGCGCAGCCCGGAATTCAATCAGACGCCCAGCGATCCCAACGCGCCGATCCTGCCCGACCTCGACATCGACGTCGACCGGCTGAAGATCGGCAAATTCGTCCTCGCCCGCCCGGTCATCGGCCAGAAGCGGGAGATCGCCATCGACGGCGTCACCCATATCGCCGATGGCCGCGCCCAGCTGTCGGCCGACGCGGTAGTGGACAGCGGCGACCGGTTGCAGGCGAAGCTCGACGCGGTGCCCTCGCAAAACCGCCTCGCCATGAGCGGCAAGCTGACCGCGCCCAAGGGCGGCGTCATCGCCGCCATGTCGGGCCTGACCGATGGCATGACCGCCACGCTGGACGGCAAGGGCAGCTGGCAGGCGTGGAGCGGCAAGCTGGTCGCCACCTCCCCCAAGGGCGAGCTGGCCAATATCGCGCTCACCGCCCGCGACGGCAATTTCACGGCCAAGGGGCCGGTGCGGCCGGGTCTGGTGCTGGCCGGCACCGTCGACCGGCTGACCGCGCCGCAGCTGGACGTGGATCTGTTCGCCGGCCTCAATGAGCGGCGCGTCAACCTCAAGGGCACGCTCCGCTCGGCCGCGCTGGCCGCCGACGCGCAAGGGCTCATCGACCTGGGCAAGAGCGAGTTCAGCGCGCTCAAGATCAACGCCGCGCTGCTGACGCCCGGCGCGATCATGGAGAAGGTGCGCGGCAAGGATGTGCGCGCGTCGATCACCCTCGACGGGCCGATGGCCACCCCCTTCATCGACTATGACATCAGCGCCGCCATGCTCGCCTTTGACGCCACCGGCATCGAAGGGCTGAAAGCCAGCGGCCGGGCGGTGATCGACGCCGATCGCATCCGCATCCCGGTGAACGCCACCGCGCGGCGCGTGACCGGCCTCAATGCGGCGGCGGGCGGCTTGCTCAACAATCTGCGGGTCAAGGGCGATTTCGCCTATGCCGGCGGCAAGCTGATCAGCGACAATCTCAAGATCGACAGCGACAAGGTGAACGCCACCGCTGTCGTCCTAGCCGATCTCGACAACGCCATTTATCGCGGCGCGCTCAAGGGGCGGGTGAACGACTATCGCATCGACGGCGTCGGCATCGTCAACCTGCGGACCGATATCGATCTGGTCCCCGGTCCCAAGGGCGGCTTTGGCCTGGCCGGCCGGTTCGCGGTGCGCACCGCGCGCTGGGACAATGAATCGGTGCGCGATTTCCTCGGCGGCAATGCGGTCCTGTCCGGCCGGATCGGCATGACCCCGGAGGGTCGCTTCACGCTCGACGGCCTCAAGGGCGGCGCGCCCGAATTCACCATCCAGTCCGGCTCCGGCAGCTACGACAGCAACGGGCGCATCGCCTTCGACGCTGCCGCCGCCTCCAAACGCTATGGCCCGCTGACGCTGACCGTGCGCGGCACGGTGGAGCGGCCGCAGGCGGTGCTGCGCGCGGCGCGGCCCAATGTCGGCGTGCAGCTTACCGATGTGGTCGCCAAATTGAATGGCGAGGCCGCCGGCTACCGGCTGGAGGCGACCGGCGGCTCGCCCTATGGTCCCTTCTTCGCCAATGTGCTGATCCGCACCGCGCAGGGGCCGCTGACCATCGACGTCACCCGCGCGCGTTTCGCCGGGATCGACATGAAGGGCACGCTGCAACAGAGCCAGGCCGGCCCCTTCGCCGGTCGCCTCGCGCTCAACGGTTCGGGCATCAACGGCGCGGTCCGCCTCTCCGCCGCCGGGGACGCGCAGGCGGTCGATGTCGACGCCACCGCCAATAATGCCAAGTTGCCCGGCGACGCCGACATCGTCATCGGCCGCGCCATCATCGACGCGTCGATGGTGCTGACCGATCAGCCCAGGATCGTTGCCGACGTGCAGATGGCGAACGCCGCCTATGGCGCCTATGTCGTGCGCAAGGCACGGGCAAAGCTCGATTATCAGGGCGGACGCGGGCGCGCGCAGCTGGTCGCGGACGGCTCGACCGGCGTGCCTTTCTCGGTCGCGGTCAATGCGGCGCTGCGGCCTAACCTCTATGCCGTGGCCCTGCAAGGCAAGGCGAGCAACGTCGATTTCCGCCTAGACAAGCCGGCGATCATCCGGGTCGAGCAGGACGGCTATCGGCTGGAGCCGGCGGCGCTGGTTCTGCCGCAGGGTCGGGTCGACCTGGCCGGCCGCTTCGGCGACCGCACCGCGCTGCAGGCGCGCTTCAAGGATTTCGACCTCGCCATCGTCAATATGATGAGCCCCGGCATCGGCGTCAGCGGCCGCGCGACCGGCACGCTCGACTATGCGCAGCAAGGCTCCGCCTTCCCCACCGCCAGCACCCGCATCGCCATCCGCGACTTCCGCCGCTCCAGCCTGACCGCCGTGTCCGATCCGGTGGCGATGAGCGTCGAGGGCAAGCTGTCGAGCGCGGGCGGCGACCTGCGCGGCCTGATCCGGCGCGGCGACGCGACGCTCGGCCGCTTCGTCGCCACGCTCGCGCCGCCGGGACCGGGCGACAGCTGGACCGAACAGTTGCAGGCAGCGCCGCTGGGCGGCGGCATCCGCTATGCCGGGCCGGCCGACGTGCTCTTCTCCTTCGCGGGGCTTGCCGATCAGCAGCTGACCGGCGGCATCGCCGTCGCCGCCGATTTCAGCGGCCGGCTGACCCAGCCCCGCCTCAACGGCCTCGTCCGCGCCAATGCGCTCACCTATGACAATGAGACATTCGGCACCCGCGTGACGCAGATGCGCCTGGACGGGCGCTTTACCAACGACCGGCTGGAACTGCGCGATTTCTCCGGCCGCGCCGGCGACGGCACGGTGCAGGCGACCGGCACGGTCAGCCTGGCGGCGGGCAGCGGCTATCCGATGAACATCGCGGTCAAGATGAACCGCGCCCGGCTCGCCCGCAGCGAAGCGATCACCAGCGTCGTCAGCGGCACGCTCACCATCACCAACAGCGCGCAGACCGGCGGCCTGATCAAGGGCGACCTGTCCCTGCCCGAAACCCGCTATCGGGTGGCCTGGCAGGGCGGCGCGGAAATCCGCCAGCTCCAGGGCGTGCGCCGCAAGGGCGAGGGCAAGGACCTGCTCGACCAGCGCATCGCCGACCGACAGGCCGCCGCCAAGCCGGCCGACTGGAAACTCGACATCCGCGTCCGCGCCGACAATGAAATCTATGTCACCGGCATGGGACTGGATTCGGAGTGGAAGACCGACATGCGCGTCACCGGCACCACCGCCAATCCGCGCGTGGTCGGCGAGCTGGAAGTGCTGCGCGGACGCTATACATTTTCGGGCCATCAGTTCGAGCTGGAACAGGGCGTCATCACCTTCAACGGGCCGATGACCAACCCGACGCTGCAAATCACCGCGCAGACGCAGGTCGACAATGTCCGCGCCGGCCTGCGCGTCACCGGATCGGCGCAGCAGCCCGATATCGGCTTCATCTCGACGCCCAGCCTGCCGCAGGACGAAATCCTCTCGCGCATCCTGTTCGGCTCCAGCGTGGCCAATCTGTCGGCGACGCAGGCGATCCAGCTGGCGGCGGCGCTCAACGGGCTGCGCGGCGGAAGCGGCGGCCTCAACCCGATGGGCAAGTTGCAGGGCGCCTCAGGGCTCGATCGGATCGGCATCGTCGGCGGCGACGAAGCCACCGGGCGCGGCACGTCGCTGGCGGTCGGCCAGCATATCTCGAACAATATCTATATCGAGGTCATCACCGACTCCAAGGGCTTCACCGCCACCCAGCTGGAAATCGCCCTGTCCAAGACGCTGAGCCTGTTGTCGAAAACCGGCACCAACGCCGGATCGTCGGCGAACCTGCGCTATTCGAAGGATTATTGAGGAACGGGCGGGTAGAGCGGGGGCTACCTGCCCCGGCTTTGTTCGCGGTTCTTTGGGGGCGAGGCTTGAGCAGGGGGCGTTCGGGCGAACGGGTGCAGGGGTTGTCGGGATCTGATGCGGCTGGGTTTGGGCGGTAGGCCTGTTGGGCGCGCTGTCGGCAGTTGTGCCGGGCGTTGATGTTGGCAGGATGAAATCTGCCGGTCGGCAGATGCCCCTAGCGGACATCTGAGAGATGGTGCAGCTTTCGACAGTAGGCGACAATCGAGAGGGGGAGTTCATGGTGAATGGGCGGATAGCGTTGATGCTGACCCTCGCGACGCTCGGTGTCGCCACGGCACAAGCTGGTCCATTCGATCCACCTGACCCCCAAGTGTTTGCTCGTAAAGAAGATCAAGAGCGTGCGCGCCTGATGATGAAGCCTTGCGCGGAAGCGGATATTGGACATGGTTGCCGCCGCTGGAACGGCCGTGCTTTTCGGGTGGCGCCGTGCAGCTACGAGATCGACACGCGCACAACGGGATCGTTGCCGACTGACCAGTGCTATAAAATGGAGCCCCGGCGCCGATATCGAGGTGTGTGGGTAGATGAGTTTAAGGGCCAAAGGTTCATACCGGAAGGCACAAGTCCTCCCGATTGGCCGCGCACCGATCCTAAAACCCCCGGATGGAAAGAAGAGACCGAGCGGGCCAGGCTTGCGAGGATCTGGTTGGATGCAAGTCGCGTCCGCTTTGACGGGCAGCCTCGTCGAAACGGGGCAAGATGGATCATCGAGTTTGTAGGTCGGAAGACAATGTATCCCGGCTCGTACGGCCACTTCGGAATGTTTGGCCAGGAAATCATTGTAGATCGCGTGATCTCTCTGCGGGAATGTCCCGCGACCGGCATTTGCGGGTAAAGTGGACCGGCAGCTTTCCACCCATCGCATTCGCGGCGGCCGTCGTTTCGCGCGGCCTGAACCCGGTCCGGCTGCTGTGCGCTGTGGCTCGTGCCGTTGATCGCCTGGAATGGCTATCAGGGGTGGGAAGCGGACTGACGGCTTGCAAGCGAGTTCCGGTTGAAACTAGACATTCGCAATATAGCAGCTTTCGAGGAATTGTCGTCGTGACCACACATGCTCTGTTTGTAATTGGTGGCGAGGACGACGAGACGATTTCGGTTGTTCAAACTGAGGTTGGTCGATCGTGCCGCTTGGTATGCACTGTTCGTGGCGAAACACATTCTGCCGAAGAGGCCGACTTCTTCGAAGCGCTGCGTACCATTCGTCGGCGTGCGTTAGAACCGCTGGGTCTCATTCCCTTCTGCTACGGAGCAAGTCTGAAAGTATGGCCCTCTGGCATGGCACGAGACATGGGTCAGGGGTTGAAAGCATATAAAATCGAGAGCGGTGTTCAGGCATCTGAACTTGTTGGAATCTTCGATAGCGGCGCGGACGTCATTCCTGCGAAAGTAGACTCGCAAGAAAGTTATGCTCGCGACTGGATCGCCTCTCTTCGAAGCCCATCAACCGAACCTCCATCGCCGCTCCGTAGCTTTTGGCAGCGGCTCAGGAACGCTATTGGGACTGGATCGCCGGTCTAAGATTATATGCCCGCTTTCCAGCAGTATGAAATCTCGCAGCTACGTCAAAGTTGGGGCGGAACCAGACGAGCGCAGATTGGTGCTTTTGGATGGTTAGCTGTCCGACCGCTTTTGTGACGCTGCGTTAGAATGCCGCCACTTTTGAAGTAAGGCGGCTACATGCACGTAAATGACTATGACCTTGAACTTGAGGAACTTCAACGTCGGCGACGTTGCGGCTGCTGGCGTCGGAAATATTCGATGCGGAAGCCTTCACTGCTCTCCGCGAGCACATCTGCCGCAAGGCCGAGGAACTGCGCAAAGAGCATGTTATATCGAAACGGATACTTAAATGCCTGCGCGAAGCTTCCGGAGCGATCCGCAACCAAGCACAGTACGTCCCCGCTGCGCGCGAAAACCTGCACGTTGCAAATGACTTCGAGATGCTGCTGGACCTCTTGATAGCTGGCAAAGGCTGCGCGGATCGCCAGCCGGGAGTGCCTCGTATCATTTAACCAATGTCTGTTTTTCGGGTTGTGCAAGCGAGATCGGAACGGCCGACTTGGGGCGATGGCCGACCGGCAGTGTTTCGTGCATCCGATGGCCCTGCGCGATCTGAACGAATGCCTGCTTACGGGCGCGCAGGAAAGTCTCCCGGACGGCGACCATGGGCGCAAAGCGGCCTAACGACTTCGTCATGCTCAAGGTTCGCTCTCCACCTTCCCAGCCGTTCAGCTCGCTCGCCAACAAACGGCCGTCACAACCACGCTCTAATGAAAGTCGCGCGATTTGGGGATGATGCGGGTGTGGCGGGGATGGCTGGAAGCGCGGGGATGTTGGGGGTGGATGAATTCGTCGGCGCGCGACAGGGCGATGCGCGGGCGGTGGCTTTCCGACAGGCGCGACAGGTCGGCGGTGCGGTCGTGGATGCGGCTGGCGATCAGGTGGACGACGCCCTCCTTGCTGCGCTGCACCTCCCCCTCCACCAGCATCAGCCGGGCGGCCATGACCGGGCGGCGCTGCATTTCGAACAATCGCGCCCAGAGCAGGATATTGGCGACGCCGCTCTCATCCTCGATGGTGATGAAGACCGCATTGCCCTTGCCCGGCCGCTGCCGCACCAGCACCACGCCGGCGGTGCGCACCCGCGCCCCATGTTTGGCGGCATCGGTGGCGGCGCAGCTGAGCACCCCTTCCGCCGCGAAGATCGGGCGCAGAAATTGCATCGGATGCCCCTTCAGCGACAGGCGCGTCAGCTGATAATCGGCGGCGACATGTTCGGCGAGCGGCATGGCCGGCAGCATCGGATCAGGCTCCTCCCCCAATTCGCCCGCCCTGGCGTCGCGCGCGCGGGCGGCGGCGAACAGCGGCAGTTCCTGCGACGGCGTGCGCCGCGCCTCCCATAAGGCCGCGCGCCGGTCCTGCCC
>DAMDPH010000113.1:0-10461 GCA_032082785.1 Sphingobium sp.
CCCGGGGCCGCGCACCAGCAGCGGCCCGGCGGCGGTCTGCTGCCGCCAGTAGCGCGCGCCTTCCGCTTCGTCGGCCAGGATCAGCGTCAGCGGCGGCCGACCGCCCCCCTCGATCCGCACCACGGCGCGGCCCTGATGCGTGTAGCCGAGCTTGAGATCGCCCTTGGCCGCGTCGAAGCTGCTGGCAACCTGTCCTTCCACGACCTTGACCTGCGGCGCGCTCGCATAGCGCAGCACCGTCTCGCCCGGCTCGCCGGCGCGACCATAGAATAGCAGCAGGTCGGCCGCGTCGATATGCTGGGCCGACTGGAGTTCGGAGGTCGAATAGACCAGCCGCTGCCCGCCCAGCGTGACGCCGGCGACCAGCCATTTCGCGTCAAAACCGTTGAGCTGCATCGGCACGCTGTAGCGGCCGTCGGGCAGGTCGGCGGTGAAGCGGAAATCATCCTTGCTGTCGCCGTTGGACGGCTTGTGCGTCACCATCAGGAAGCGCGCGTCGCTTTCCGGGCTCTTATTGTGATAGATCTGGATGTCGGGATCGCTGATCTCGACCGGCCCGGCGGGGATCATGCCGGCAAGGTCGGGCACCGATGCGATCAGCCCGCCCAGCTGCTTCATCTCCTCCGCCTTTTCGCGCAGTGCGCGCGGCTCGGAAATGGCCGATCCATAATCATAGCTGCTGAACACCACGGGTGCCGGCAACCAGCCCCAGCTGGTGCCGCCATAGGTCATGTAAAAGCTCTGGATGCCGATGCCGTTGGCAAGGTTGGTGCCATAGAAGACGCGCTGGAACCGCTTGCCGCGCTGAATCGCGTTGCAGTCATAGCCGCCATTGGAACCCCAATAGTCGAACCAGCCGCCGCCGAATTCGGCCAGAAAGCCGGGCGTGTCGGGCGATGCCGATGCGCCGCCCTTGGCGCCGCCGGGACCGTAAAAGCCCCAGTCGGGTGCGGCCGACCCGCGCGTCGGCTCGCCGCCCACGGTGCAGGTGCCGCCGGGATAGCCGTCGAACGCATACATGTCGTTGGGGCCGTGGACGACCTTGTCCACCTTGGAACTGTCCGGCACCCAATATCCGTTGCGACCCTGATCATTGTGGAAGATCGGAACCGTGATCCCGTCCGCCTTCGCCTTGGCGTAGAGATGATCCATATAGCGCCGCTGCGCCGGCGTGGTGAGCGCCAGCTCATTTTCGATCTGGTGCAGGATGACGCCGCCCTTGCGCTTGGGATCGGCGTTGATCTGATGCTTGGCGATGATCGGGTTGATCTGGTCCAGCCATTCGTCGACGGCGGCGAGATAGTCGGGATCATCGGTCCGCGCCCGCGCGCGCTGGTTGACGAGCCAGCCGGGAAAGCCGCCGCGCGTCAGCTCCGCATTCACATAGGGGCCGGCGCGGGTGATGACATAAAGCCCCTCTTCCTCCGCCATGCCGAGCAGCCGGTCGAGATCGCGGATGCCGCTGAAATCATATACGCCGCGCTTGGGGCTGTGATAGCCCCAGTCGAAATAGAGGGCGACGGTGTTGAAGCCGCTGGCCTTCATCTTCTGCAAAATGTCGCGCCACAGATCGGGCGAGGGCAAGCGGAAGGGGTGGAACTCGCCACCCCACACGATCAGCCGCTGTCCGTCGACCATCAGCGACCGGGCGTCATAGGAAACGCGGCCGAAACTCTTGGCCGGCGCGGAGAGATTGGCGGTCGGCTTGGCCTCCTGCGCCGCGACGGAAGCGGTGAGGGCGGGCAGCGTCAGGGCGGAGCCGAGCAGCAGGGCGGCGATCAGGGGGCGCATCGAGGGTCGCTCAATCCATGTGGAACATGGGGACGAGCGGCCATTCCATCGGCCGATTGTCGGGCTCCACTTCCATCAGCGGGGCCATATGGTCCCACCAGCGCTTCATGATCGGATGTTCGGGCAGCGTGTCGCGCCGATTATCCTCGCGCAGCTTGAGCACCGCGAACAGGCTGAGCGTGCCCTCGTCCAGGAAGATGGAATAATCATAGATGCCCGACTCGGTCAGCAGTGCCGACAGTTCGGGCCAGATCTCGTCGTGGCGCCGCCGATATTCCTCGACCACGCCCGGCTTGAGCTGCATCTTGAACGCGTGGATGGACATCGGCTCTCCCCAACGGACCATATTATGGAACATAACTCCCATATTTGGTAACAGCGTCCCACATAATCGTCAAACCCAAAGGCGCGAAGAGCAGGAGCGGTTTATCGGGACCGGCATCAGCTGCCCGCCGGCCGCTGGTCGCTATGCTTGACGCTGGGGACGATCGCCACTTCGCGGGCGCTGGGCGGGCGGCCGGGCATGAAGCGCGGCGCGGTGACATGGGGCGCGAGCGCCGGGAGGCTTTCCCGAATGCGTTCGGCCACCGCGCTCGCCAGCAGCCAGGCGCCATAATTATTATGATGGGTCTTGTCCGCGCCACCATCGTTGAAGGCGCTGGGCGCGACATCCGGCCCCAGCGCTTCGTAAATGGCGCGACTGTCGGCGTTGAGGTCGATCAGCGGCACATTTTCCTCCGCCGCCAGCTTGCGCACGGCGGCGGCATAGCGGCCCAGCGTATCCTCGATCTTGCCCTGCGCGTCGAAATTGCGCCGCTCGGGCGATGTGACCAGCACCGCATGCGCGCCGCGCCGCCGCGCCTCGGCAATATAGGCGCGCAGATAGGCAGGGTAGCTGGTGTCGGCGTCGACATAGGTTTGCGGCCATTGCGTCTTCTGGTCATTATGGCCGAACTGGATGAACAGCCAGTCGCCCGGCTTCACCGCCGACAGCAGCTTGTCGAGGCGCAGGCTGGTGAGGAAGCTTTTGAGCGTGGCGCCGGACTTGGCATGATTGGCGACGGCGACCTGCCCGTCGAGCATCGCCGGCAGCATCTGCCCCCAGCTCGCCGCAGGCTCGGCATATTGGTCGGTGACGGTCGAATCGCCCGCCAGGAAGATGGTGGGCGCGCTCACCGGCTCGATCCATACCGACTCGACCGCCGGCCGGCCGAGAAATTCCAGCGTCAGCTTCTCGTCCCAGGTGAATTCCGCCCGGTCGCGCGCATCGAGTCGCACCGATGTGCCGCCCGGCGCATTGGGCGGCGGCGGCGCCAGCATCGGCGTGCGGACATTCACCAGGAAGCTGCGCTCGACATGGGTGCCCTTGCGGGTGGCGACGTTGCGCAGCATCAGCCGCCGCGCTTCGGCCTTGACCGTCGTGTCCCCCGCCCGGCGCGCATCCCCCAGCCGCAGCGTCACACGATAGGTGCCATCGGGCACCGCGACCGAAAAGAGGAAGGCATCGTCGGTCGCGCCCGGCTCCATGCCATGGCCGCCCGGCGCATAGACGCGCTGCCGCTCCGGCGATTGCGGGCGCAGGTCGAATTGCTGCGGCGGGGCGGCGGCGGTCCCGGCGAGCATGAGGGCGAGAAGGGCGCTGCTGGGCATGTCAGGCAATCCGATCAAGAGCGGAAGAAAGGGGGGAGCGCGAGACGCGCTGCGCTCCCCCAACACCGCCGGCCCGTGCAGAGGTGGCGGTTGTCCCGATAAATAACGTCATGATCCATATTGAGGGACCGCAGGCAGGTCAAGCAGGCCTGTATCGCTTTGCGGCTCTTTGGTGTAACTAGTAGCAATTCCAAGAGAAACTCGGAATGTGGGCAAGTCGGGAGCAATATCTCCCATGATGTGGACCGCGCGGGCACATGTTGATTGTCATTGCTATTTCCGGCGAATCAAATATATTGATACCCAAGTTCACATAGTGGAACAACCAGGCTCGGGACCCGGTCTCATTTTGGGGAGGATATATGCTGCATTGGAATAGTCGTACCGCGTTCGCTCGTCACAGTTCGGCGATCGCGCTGGTCACCGCCATGATGGTGGCGGCGCCTGCGGTGGCGCAGGATCAGGGGGCTGACGAACAGCCCGAAGTCGCCGAAATCGTCGTTACCGGCTTCCGTGCATCGCTCAACAGCGCGCTCGGCATCAAGCGCAATGAAGCCGCCGCCGTCGACTCGATCGTTGCCGAAGATATCGGCAAATTCCCCGACTCCAACCTCGCCGAATCGATGCAGCGCGTGCCCGGCGTGGCGCTGGCCCGCGGCGATGGCGGCGAAGGCCGCAACATCTCGGTTCGCGGTCTTGGCCCGTCCTTCACCCGCGTCCGCATCAACGGCATGGAAGGCACGGCGCAGACCGGCGGCTCCGACATTTTCGGCGCCGGCAACAATGGCCGCAGCTTCGACTTCAACGTCTTCCCGACCGAAATCTTCTCGGCCCTGACCGTGCGCAAGACGCCGTCGGCCGATATCGAGGAAGGCTCGCTCGGCGCCACGGTCGACCTGACCGCGCCCAAGCCGCTGACCCAGAAGGATGATTTCGTCCTGTCGATGACCGCCCGCGGCATCTACAATGAGCTGACGGAAAAGGTCGATCCCCGCGCATCGATGCTGATCTCCAAGAAGTTCGCCGATGGCCGCTTCGGCATCCTCGGCTCGCTCGCCTATCAGAAGCGTAACCTGCGCGAAGTCGGCTATGCCGCCGTGGATATTCTGTCGGCAAACACCAATGGCGGCTTCTGCTCGCCGGTCGGCTATGCACCGCAAAATCCGCTGAATGACGGCACCCGCCCCAATGACTCGGTGATCCGTGGCGTATCGGCCACCGATTGCAGCACCGGCAATCCGCGCACCAGCGATCTCGCCGCCTATCAGACCATTCAGGACCTGCGTCGCGACGACCTGCCCGGTACGCCCGGCAGCGGCGCCTTCCTGCCGCGAATCCCGCGCTATGTGAACAGCCAGCAGAAGCAGGAGCGTATCGGCGGCTCGCTGACGCTGCAATTCCAGCCGGACGACCAGACCGACATCTCGCTCGACTTCCTCTATTCGCGCTTTGATGTGACGCGCCGCGACAATTATATTGCCGGCATCTCCTTCGCTCGCTCGATCACCAATAATGGGCAGCCGATGACGTCGGTGCGCGATATCGAATTCGATGAGAATGGCTCGCTGGTCTATGGCCTGTTCGATGGCGTCGATGTCCGTTCGGAAGGGCTGATCGACCAGTTCGTTTCGACCTTCAAGCAGACCAATTTGAACTTCAAGCATGAGTTTAACGACGCGCTGGAGATCAACGGCCTGATCGGCTTCAACCGTTCGACCTGGGAAGGCAAGAAGCGCTTCCAGACCTTCATCGACGCGATCGACACCGATGGCTTTTCGATCGATTATCGCGATGGCGGCTCCGTGCCGCTGATCGGCTTTGGCATCGACGTCAATGATCCGGCGAGCTTCGGCTACGGCCCGCTGACCAACGGCAATGTGTTCGGCGGCTTCAGCTTCCAGGGGCGCCCGCAGACGAACAAGACCGATGTGCTGACCAGCGAGATGAACCTGGTCTGGACCGTCAGCGACGCGTTCAAGATCAAGGCCGGCAGCCAGTATCGCCGCAACGACTTCCGGACCCGGGCCGCACGCCCCTATCTGGCCGATACGCTGGTATCGCCGCTGCCCGCCGGGACGACGCTCGGCGACATCACGACCAGCATCACCGGTGTCGACAAGCTTTGGGGCAACGGCGCGCCCGCCGGCTGGCTCGCGATCGATCCCGACAAATGGGCCGACACGTTCAACTTCGACGCGGTCCGCTATTGCGGCACGGAGTGCGGCGGCAGCAACAGCCGCGTGCGTGAGGAAGTGGCGAGCGCTTACCTGATGGGTCAGTTCGACCTTGAAGATGCCGTCGGCTTCGGCCTGCGCGGCGATGTGGGTGTCCGCTATGTGAAGACCGACATGCGCTCCTCGGGCTATATCACGGTGTCCGATGCGTCCTCGCCCACCGGCCTGCGCGGCCAGTTCGCGGCAGCCAACAACAGCTATGACGACTGGCTGCCGTCGGCCAACATCGTCATCGAGCCGGTCCGCAACCTGCTGGTCCGCTTCTCCGGCGCGAAGGTGCTGGCACGGCCTGAACTGGGCCTGCTCACCCCCACCAGCGGCGTGACGGCGACCACCCGTAACGGCAACATCAACAATCCCTTCCTCGACCCCATTCGTGCGAACACGTTCGACGTGGGTGTGGAATGGTATTTCCGTCCGGGATCGCTGCTGTCGGCGGCTTTCTTCTACAAGGATATCAAGACCTATATCCAGTCGATCACCAGCCAGATCCCCTTCACGGAGCTTGGCCTTCCCAATGAGCTGCTGACCGGCACCAACACCACGCCGAACGAGCTGTTCAACGTGTCGCAGCCGTTCAATACGCCGGGCGGTCCGCTCAAGGGCATCGAAGTGAACGCGCAGATCCCGTTCAACTTCCTGGAGGGTTTCTTCAGCAATTTCGGTGTGCTGGCGAACTACACGCGCGTCACGTCGAAGATCAATTACTGCCTGCGCAGCGTGGCCGGCCAATGCACCGTCACCACCAAGAACGACCTGATCGGCCTGTCGCCGAATACGGCTTCGGCGACGCTCTATTATGAGGATGACAAGTTCAGCATCCGCACCACCGGTAACTTCCGCGATGCCTTCATCCGCGGCATTCCGGCCTCGCCGGGCAGCGACCTGCAGGGTAATGACAAGACCTTCTACATGGACGCGTCGGCGAGCTACAATGTCAGCGACCGCCTGAAGATCATCCTGGAGGCCACCAACCTCACGGACGAACAGAACCGCCTATATATCGACAGCACCCGTCAGGACACGCTGTTCGAAACGCGGATCGGCCGGACCTTCACCTTCGGTGTCACCTATCGGATGTAATGATCCGATCTCTCCACCTACAGGCGCGCTTCTTTCGGGAAGCGCGCCTTTTTTTTTATGGGAAAATGGCCGGGCGAGGCGTCGACTGGCTCAGCCCGCACGGCCTGGCCAGGGCGCGCTCCTCTGGAGCATGATCCGATCGCAGTGGATCGGCTCATGCTCTATGTATCCTTTGCTTTCCGTGTTTTCCGAGCCGGCAGAGGATGCCATCTGCTTCAAATAAGCGCTAGTGGCGCGAATGTGACATTTGAGTCCCCCATAACAACCGGGCTCGCGCTCAAATGTCACATTCAAAAGCTCCACTAGAATTATAGGTTTGCTAGTGGTCCTTGAGATTTCGACATTTGCTCCTGCTCGTGCGGCGAAGGGTAGCAAATGTCGGAATCGGACCACTAGCGCCCGCCGCCATAGCCCACGGCGCCGCCAATCTGCGCGGCCGCCTGACCGACCTGCTCGGCCAGCGCGGGGCGGACATCGTCGGTAAGATAATGGGCGGCGCTGGCGATGCTGATGGCGATGCAGATCTGCCCCCGCGCGTCGCGCACCGGCACGGCGATGGAGCGCACCGCGTCGCCCAGTTCGCTATCGTGCAGCACGGCGCCGCGCGCCTTGTGCGCCCGCATTTCCTTGACGAACGCGTCGATCTGCTTGCGCGTCGCCTGGCCCTCCTTGGCTTCGGCATAGAGCCGTTCCCAGCCTTCCTCATCCTCGTCGAGCAACAGCGCCTTGCCAAGGCCGGTCTCCGCGATCGGCCGCCGGTCGCCGGGCGCGGTGGAGACGCGCAGCCGCTGCGTGCCGGTCACCCGGTCAAGATGGCGCGACCAGTCGCCTTCGCGCTTGCCGACGAACACGCAGAAGCCGGTGCGTTCGGAGAGCAGTTCCATGAACGGCCGCGCGACGCGGACATAGTCGATCTGCTCGGTTGCCAGCACGCCCAACTGCAACAGCTTGGGGCCGAGCGCGAAGCCGTTGCGCGTCACCGACAGATAATCGCGCGACCGCAGCGCCTGCACCAGCCGGTGCGCCGTCGTCTTGCTCATGCCCAGCTTGCGCGCGAGGTCGGCGGCGCGGATCGGCCCGTCGATCACCTCGTCCATGATGTCCAGCGCGCGCATCAGCGTCTGGGTGCCCTTCACCCCCTGTTCGGGCTTGTTCTCATTATCCATGCCGTTCCGCATCCGATCTGTTTTGCCCGTCTGGCGGGCTGGCAGCAAAATAGCCCAATGGCCCCTCGTGCGTCCCACATGATGGTCGCGTCCCATATATGGGAAAAGTCACGGCACTTGTCAGCAGCTTTGTTGCGCGCATGCAAAAGGCCCGCCGACCCCTGGGTCGACGGGCCTGCAAGCGGCGCGGATGCGCCGATGGCGTTCGATCAATATTGAACGGTGACGGTCACCGCGCGGCGGTTCTGCGCCCAGGCGGATTCGTCCGAACCCAGCGCGGCCGGCCGTTCCTTGCCATAGCTGACCGTGCTGATCCGGCTGGGATCGATGCCGAGCGAGGCGAGATAGTTTTTGGCGGCATTGGCGCGGCGCTCGCCCAGGGCGATATTATAGTCGCGCGTGCCGCGTTCGTCGGCATGGCCTTCGATGGTGATGCGCACGGCCGGGTTCTGCTGGAGCCAGGCGGCCTGGCTTTGCAGCGTCGCCTGATCCTCGGCATCGACATCATATTGATCCAGGCCGAAGAAGATGCGGTCCGCCGCCACCGAGGCGATGAAGTCTTCCTGGCTGCCCTTGACCGGGCCGCTCGGCAGGGCGGGCGCGGTGCTGCCGGTTTCGGCGCCGGTGCCGCCGGGGGCGGGGGGCAGCTCTGCCGGCGGCTTCTTGGAACAGGCGGCGAGCGCGATCACCGCGCTGGCCATCAACAGGGTCCGGGACAGTTTCATCGAAGGTCTCCTTATATGAATATCTTATCGCTGTCCGAAGGGACGGCGACGATGGTTGGCGATGAAGGGGGGACTGTCAAGACGATGGCGTCCCGCGCCCCTGCGCAACGCCATCGCCGGGTCGGGATCAGGGCAGCAGCGGACCCCAGGCCGGGTCGGACCCGCTGAGCGGCGTCGGGATGCGGCGCTCATTCACCCCGGTCAGGTCGACCTGCCACACCTGGCTGGTGCCCTGCCGTCCGGGCGTGGTGCGGAAAAATTGCAGCACGCGGCCGTTGGGCGACCAGGTCGGCTGCTCATCCTGCCAGCCATTGGTGAGGATGCGCTCATTGTCGCCCGTCGGGGTCATCACCGCCACCTTGAAGTCGCCGCTCACCTTGGTGAAGGCGATGAGGTCGCCGCGCGGGCTCCATTCGGGCGTCGCATAGCGGCCGCCGCCATGGCTGATCCGGCGCTGGTTCGAACCGTCCGCGTTCATGACATAGATTTGCTGCCCGCCGGACCGGTCGCTTTCGAACACGATGCGGCTGCCGTCGGGCGAATAGCTGCCGCCGACATCGATGCCCGGCGTGGTGGTGAGCCGCACCGGCTTCCCGCCGCTCGCCGACACGCGGTAAATGTCCGTATTGCCGGCCACGGCCATCGAAAAGAGGATGTTGCGGCCATCGGGCGACCAGCGCGGGGCGAAGGTCGGGTTGTTGCTTTCCGTCACCAGCCGCTGCGATCCCGTCCCGATATCGTAGATATAGATGCGGACCCGGCTGCCCAGATAGCTCACATAGAGGATCGATTTATAATCGGGCGAAAAGCGCGGGGTCAGTGCGATCGACTGACCATTGGTGATGAAACGGTGATTGGCGCCGTCCGAATCCATGATCGCCAGCCGCTTCACGCGCGCGTTTTTCGGGCCGCTCTCGGCAATATAGGCGATGCGGCTGTCGAAGAAGGGGCTTTCGCCGGACAGGCGCGCATAGATGGCGTCGGCGCATTTATGCGCGGCCCGCCGCCAGTCGCGCGGCGCGACCACATAGCCCTGCCGCGTCAGTTCCTGCTTGAGCGCCACATCGTAGAGATAGCAGCCCACGGTAATGTCCGATTCGCCGCCGCTGGTCTGCACGAAACCCTGCACCAGCGCCTGATAGGCGCCCCATTTGCCATATTGGGGAAAGGTCACTTCGGGGAAGGGCACGGCGGGCAGGCCGCCGGGGCCGGACGGGTCGAACAGGCCGGAGCCTTTGAGATCGGACGCGATCACCTCGGCAATCTTGCGGCCCAGATCGCTGGCCGAGCCGGCCGGCGTCGTCACTTCCTGGCGCGGCGGCATGGCCGGGACGGCGATCTTGAGATTGCTCTCGATCTCACCGGTGACATCGACCGACAATTGCGCCAGCGCGGGCGCGGCGGCGATGGCGAACAGCGCGGCCGAAGCCAGCGCCAGGCGGCGGAACAAGGTGGTTTTCATCGGTTCAGCCTCGCGTCAAAGCGGAGTGGCCGGAGCCATTTCCATTGGTCATAATAGTCATCTGGCAGATTTTTGAAGGGCGATGCCAGTTTCACCGCCTGTATCGCCCGTTCCGCATGCAGTTTCGCCTGCGGCCGGTTGCTGGCGGTAACGCCCTGCTGGTCGATCACTTCGGGCGAGCCGATGACCCGGCCATTCTGATCCAGCCGCACTTCAAGCAAGGTCACCAGACGGTCGGCGTCCGCGCCCGAAGGCGGGCGCCAGTGCGGTTTGAGCTGCCGGCGGATCTCGGCGTCCAGCGCGGCCTTCTGCGCCGGTCCCATGGAGGCGGCCGGCGGCGGCGCGGGCCG
>DAMDPH010000114.1:0-10292 GCA_032082785.1 Sphingobium sp.
ATGCCATTGTCGGCGAGCAGCGCGGCGGCGCGATGGCCCGGGGGCGGCGGATCGAAGCTGGCGGTGACGCTGGCCTGCGCCTCGCCCGCGCGCACCAGCCCGCTATCGGCCCGTGCGCCCAGCGCCAGACCCAGCGAATCGAGCAGGATCGACTTGCCCGCCCCGGTCTCCCCGGTCAGCACGCTGAGCCCCGCGCCGAATTCAAGGTCCAGCGCCTCGATCAGCACGACGTTGCGAATGGCAAGACCGGTCAGCAAACAGGATACTCCACCCTCCCGCGCGGGGAGGGGTTTATAGGCTAGGCGTTGCCGCCATGCTGCTGGATCAGCTTATAGGCGCGCTCATACCATTTGGAGCCGGGATAGTTGGCGCCCAGCACGGCCGCCGCCTTGCGCGCTTCGGCCGGGATGCCGAGCGACAGATAGGATTCGACCAGCCGCTCCAGCGCTTCGGGCGCGTGGGTGGTCGTTTCATATTTGTCGATCACGGCGCGGAAGCGCAGCGTGGCGGCAAGCCACTGGCCGCGACGCTGATAAAAGCGGCCGACCTCCATCTCCTTGCCGGCGAGATGGTCGTTGACCAGATCGATCTTGAGCCGCGCATCGGATGCATAGCGGGTGTCGGGATAGCGGCGGATCAGTTCGCCCAGAGAGGCGAGCGCCTGCTGCGTGATCTTCTGATCGCGGGTAACGTCGGCAATCTGCTCATAATAGCAAAGCGCGATCAGATAATAAGCATAGGGCGCGTCCTTGTTGCCGGTGTGGATCGACAGGAAGCGCTGCGAGGCGGAGATGGATTCGGGATAGTCGCGATTCATATAATAGCTGAATGCCGACATCAGCTGCGCGCGACGCGCCCAGGGCGAATAGGGATGCTGACGTTCCACCTCGTCGAACAGCGCGGCGGCAAGCTTATACTGGCCGCGATCCAGCCGGAATTTACCCGCATTGTAGAGGGTGGACACGTCACGCGCGATATATTGCGTGTCCGCCTTGTTCTTCGACGTGGCACAGCCGGTCAGGCCAAGGGCGACAAGCAGAACCGGGGCGGTAGCCGCGCCGATGCGCGTCATGGATTTCGTCAGCATGGGCGGGTCATAGCCGAGCCGATGCCCCTCGCCAAGCGGCAGAATGGCGGTGCCCGCATCGACATGTCGCTCAGCGCCGCTCGGCGGGGCCGGTGGCGACCGCCGGCAGGTCCAGTTGCGCCACCGCGCCACCCCCCGGCGCGGGCGCCAGGCGGAAACGGCCGTCGAGCTGGCGCGCCAGAGCATGGGCGATGCGCAGGCCAAGGCAGCCATTGCCGGTCATGTCGAAATCCGGCGCGACGCCGTGCCCGTCATCCATGATGCGCAGATGCAGCCCCTCA
Source organism: Sphingobium sp. (assembly GCA_032082785.1). Lineage (GTDB taxonomy): Bacteria > Pseudomonadota > Alphaproteobacteria > Sphingomonadales > Sphingomonadaceae > Sphingobium. Next base: position 1,369 of record DAMDPH010000114.1, read on the forward strand.
TCCGTCTCCATCTCCACATGGATGCGGCCGGCACGGTCGGGCAACCCATGTTCGATGGCGTTGCTGACCGCTTCGGCGACGATCAGCGCCATCGGCACCATGATATTGGGGTCGAGCGTCAGCCCGGCCGGCGCGTCGACCCGCAAGGCGATGTCGGTGCGGCCGCTGGCCTCGACCACATCGGTGCTGAGCGTGGTGAGGAAGGCGCGGACATCCTGCCCCTCGCCCGAAGGATTGTAGAGCGCGCGGCTGATCTTCCCCACCAGCCCCAGCCGAGCCGAGGCGTCGTCCAGCGCGTGGCGCGCCACATCATTGTCGACATGACGCCGTTGCAGCGACAGCATGCCGGCGACGACCTGGAGATTGTTGGACACGCGATGTTGCAATTCGCGGAACAGCAATTCGCGATTTTCCGCCAGCGTGCGGCTACGCTCCCGCTCCACAGCCAGATCGGCATTGGCGCGCTGCATCCAGTGGATCAGCACGATGTCGATGCTCGCCACCATGGAATAAAAGGCCAGCCCCATCGCCACCGCCGGACTGAAGGTGAAGCTGTAGCGGGGCGGGATGAAGAAATACCAGGCCAGTATCCCGCACAGCAGCGCCGCATAGACGCCCGCGCGCACGCCGAACAGGAAGCAGCTGAGGATGACGGCGGGAAAGAAGCTGACATAGGGATAGCCGTCGGGGAGAACCCTGTCGGCGACGAGCCGCAGCGCCAGGCTGGTGAGGCAGAAGAGGGTGGCGAAGAGATAGGCGTGGGAAGGCCGTGCCGGCCGTAGCGGCAGGCGATCCATGAAACGCGCCCTGCTCCCTCGCATGTCTCCCCCCTTCCTTCCCGACGGGCGTACCACAAGCCCGCCGAGCCGCCCTTGATCCACATCAGCCCTAAGTCGTTTTGATTGCGAAAAAAAGGGCGCCCGCATGGCGGACGCCCTTCTTCTTGTTCAGCCCGTAAGGGCCGATTTGACGATGTCAGTCCTGCGTCAGGAAATCGGGCAGGCCGGCATTGGAGCCGTCGTCGCCGCCCTTGTCGTCGCGCGGGCCACGGTCGCGGCGCGGGCCGCGATCGCCACGCTCGCCGCCACGGCCACCCCGGTCGCGACGATTGCGGTCGCCACGGTCGCCCCGGTCGCTGCGCTCACCCTTCTCACGGGGTTCGCGGGCGGGACGGGTGTCTTCCAGTTCCTCGCCGGTTTCCTGGTCGACGACGCGCATCGACAGGCGAACCTTGCCGCGCGGGTCGATCTCGAGGACCTTGACCTTCACTTCCTGACCTTCCGACACAACGTCGGTCGGCTTTTCGACGCGCTCATTCTTCATTTCGGAGACGTGGACGAGACCGTCCTTGCCGCCCATGAAGTTCACGAACGCACCGAAGTCGACGATGTTGACGACCTTGCCGGTGTAGATCTTGCCGACTTCCGCTTCCTCGACGATGCCGAGGATCCACTTCTTGGCGGCCTCGATCTGCGCCGTGTCGGACGAGCTGATCTTGATGATCCCCTCATCGTCGATATCGACCTTCGCGCCGGTCTCCGCGACGATCTCGCGGATCACCTTGCCGCCGGTGCCGATGACGTCACGGATCTTCGACTTGTCGATCTGGATCGTCTCGATGCGCGGGGCATGGGCCGACAATTCGGTGCGGGTGGTCGACAGCGCCTTGCTCATCTCACCCAGGATATGGGCGCGGCCTTCCTTGGCCTGACGCAGAGCGGTTTCGAAGATCTCCTGCGTGATGCCGGCGACCTTGATGTCCATCTGCATGGTGGTGATGCCGGCTTCGGTGCCCGCGACCTTGAAGTCCATATCGCCCAGATGATCTTCATCACCCAGAATGTCGCTGATGACCGCGAAATCCTTGCCTTCCAGGATCAGGCCCATGGCGATGCCCGACACCGGACGCTTGAGCGGAACGCCCGCGTCCATCATCGAAAGCGAACCGCCGCAGACGGTCGCCATCGAGGAGGAGCCGTTGGATTCGGTGATGTCGGACAGCACGCGGATCGTGTAGGGGAAATCCTCCTTGCTGGGCAGCACGGGGTGCAGCGCCCGCCACGCCAGCTTGCCATGGCCGACTTCGCGACGACCCGGCGCGCCGAAGCGGCCCACTTCGCCGACCGAATAGGGCGGGAAGTTATAGTGGAGCATGAAGCTTTCATAATGAAGGCCGGTGAGGCCGTCGATCATCTGCTCCGAATCCTTGGTCCCCAGCGTGGTGGTGCAGATGGCCTGCGTTTCGCCACGGGTGAAGAGCGCCGAACCATGGGTGCGCGGCAGGAAGCCGACCATCGCTTCGATCGGACGGATCTGCGTGGTGGTGCGGCCGTCGATGCGCTTGCCTTCCTTGAGGATGGCGGTACGGACGATCTCTGCTTCCAGCTTCTTGGTCAGCTTGATGCCGGCCATGACGGTCTGGGCGTCGAGGCCATCGGCCGCGAACTGGGTCTTCGCCTTGGCGCGGGCTTCGTTCAGCGCGTTGGAGCGGGCCGACTTGTCGGTCAGCTTGTAGGCGGCGGCGATGTCCTTGCCGATCAGCTTCTTGAGCTTGGCCTTCAGGTCGCCCAGATCGTCCTGCGCGGCCAGATCCCAAGGCTCCTTGGCGGCCTGTTCGGCGAGCTGGATGATGGCCTGAACCACCTTCTTCGAAGCGTCATGCGCGAACATGACGGCGCCGAGCATCACGTCTTCCGACAGTTCCTTGGCTTCGGACTCGACCATCATCACCGCGTCGTGGGTGGCGGCGACGACCAGATCGAGATCGCCTTCACGGGCTTCCTCGAGGCTCGGGTTCAGCTGATATTCGCCATCCTTGTAGCCGACGCGCGCGGCGCCGATGGGGCCAAGGAAGGGCACGCCCGACAGGGTCAGCGCGGCCGATGCGGCGATCATCGCGACGATGTCCGGCTCGCTTTCGCCATCGAACGACAGCACCTGAGCGATGACGTTGATTTCGTTATAGAAGCCTTCGGGGAAGAGCGGACGGATCGGGCGGTCGATCAGGCGGGAAACCAGCGTTTCCTTTTCCGTCGCGCCACGTTCGCGCTTGAAGAAGCCGCCCGGAATACGACCGGCGGCCGAATATTTTTCCTGATAATGGACGGTCAGCGGGAAGAAGTCCTGTCCTTCCTTCACCGACTTGGCGGCGGTCACGGCGCACAGCACCACGGTTTCGCCATAGGTCGCCAGCACCGCGGCATCGGCCTGGCGCGCAATACGACCGGTCTCGAGAGTCAGGGTCTTGCCTGCCAGCTCGATGGACACTTTCTTTACATCAAACATCTGTTTTCCTTCGCCCGCCTAGCCCTATTGCCCGGCGGGGCCTGTGTGTGAGCCACTGATGGCTCCATTATGTGCCCCCTCAACCCGTTCGGGCTGAGCCTGTCGAAGCCCCGTCCTTCCCCCTTGGGAAGCGCAACCCTTCGACAATCTCAGGGTGAACGGAGGTGGCTTTGTTGGAGCGGGCCGCCGGATTGCGTCCCACCCCGGAATCGGAAACGGCCCCGATGCGGGGCCGTTCCTTTCATAGCAGGCTTACTTGCGCAGGCCCAGCTTTGCGATGAGGTCGTTATAGCGACCCGCATCCTTCTTCTTCAGATAGTCCAGCAGCGAACGGCGCTTGTTGACCAGCATCAGCAGGCCGCGACGGCTGTGGTTATCCTTGTGATGACCCTTGAAATGCTCGGTCAGGTTGGAGATGCGCTCGGAGAGGATCGCAACCTGGACTTCCGGCGAACCGGTGTCGCCTTCGACGCGGGCATGTTCCTTAATCAGCGCTTCCTTGCGCTCAGCAGTGATCGACATCGGCTTCCTTTCTATATTGAGAGATTAAAGCCGCGCACCACCCGGATTTCCGGGCCACTGGCCTCCACCAGCGCGACGGGTATATCACCCTCCATCGCCAGCATGAGGCCGGTATGCGGTTTCCCCACAAGCACCTTCCCCTGTCGGAGAGCCAGTGCATCATCGGGAGAGACGGGGAGAGCCGGGATGTCGTCCAGCCCCGCCGTCAGCGGCAGCATAAGCACGCCGATGTCGCCGCCCGTAGCAGCTTTGTCCAAAATGTCCAGCGTAATCGCGGTGTCCAGCGTGAACGGCCCCGCCTTCTCCCGCCGCAACATGGTGACATGCCCCACCGTCCCGAGCGCCAGCGCAATGTCGCGCGCAAGGCTGCGGATATAGGTGCCCTTCGACACATGGGCGATGAGGGTGATTCTGTCCAGCTCCTCCCCTGCCAGGGGAGGGGGACCATGCGCAGCATGGTGGAGGGGAACAGGCCCTTCGCCCTGCCCGCCTTCTTGGCCGAGGACGGCTGCACCCGCCGGCGCCTGCCCCTCCACCCCGTCCCCCTGCGACGCGGTCCCCCTCCCCGTACCGGGGAGGATCAATTCATACACCCGCACCTGTCGGGTCTTCATCTCCACCGTCTCGCCCTTGCGAGCGAGGTCATAGGCGCGCTGGCCGTCGATCAGGATCGCGCTATAGGCCGGCGGCGCCTGTTCGATCGGGCCGGTGAAGCGGGGCAGCACCGCCTCCACCTGCGCCAGCGTCGGCCGATGGTCGCTGGTGGCGATCACCGCGCCTTCCAGATCGAGCGTGTCGGTCTGCGCGCCAAAAGCGATGGTGAAGCGATAGATTTTGTCGCTGTCGAGCATCCGCCCGGCAAGTTTGGTCGCCTCCCCCAGCGCCACCGGCAGCACCCCGGTCGCCAGCGGATCAAGCGTGCCGCCATGGCCGACCTTGATCTTGCCGGCGCCGCTCTGGCGAAGGGCGCGCTTGACCGCGCTCACCGCCTGGGTGGAGCCAAGGCCATGGGGTTTGTCGAGAATGATCCAGCCATGCATGGCGGCGGCCCTTATCCCGCCGCCCCGTTGCTGTCACGCCATTCGTCCGCCAGAATCGAATAGATGACGGTATCGCGCACATGGCCGGTCCAGGTGACACGCTGCCGCCGCAACACCCCCTCGCGCACCGCGCCGAGCCTCTCGACCGCGCGCTGCGAGCGCAGGTTGCGCGCGTCGATGCGGAATTCGATGCGGGCATAGCCGCAGGCGAGCGCCCGGTCGATCAGCAGCCGCTTGACCCGGCCATTGATCCCCGTCCCGCGCGCGGCCGGCGTCATATAGGTGCCGCCCAGCTGCAGCGCGTCATCGACGGGATGAAGGTTCAGATAGCCCGACATGCCGACCGCCGCGCCACCCGACCGGATGAGGAAACTATGCCGGTTGGCCGTGGCGAGGATCGCGTCGAAACTCGCATCGAAATGGTCGCCGGCAAGGCAGCTGGGATAAATGTCCCACACCGGATCATCGACAGGGCAGATGGCGCGCAGCGGTTCGCGATGCGGCTCGGCCAGCTGCTCCAGATGAAGGTCGCCCGCTGCGAGCGGGGCGGTCAGCGCCGCCAGCCGGCTCACGCCTCCACCCTTTCCACAAAATGCCGCCGGCACAATGCGATATAGCGGTCATTGCCGCCGATTTCGGTCTGCTCACCCTGCCGGATGGCGCGGCCGGCAGCGTCCACCCGCAGGTTCATCGTCGCCTTGCGACCGCAGTCGCACACCGTCTTGATCTCCGTCAGCGCGTCGGCAAGGCCCAGAAGATGGGTGCTGCCCTCGAACAGGTCGCCCCGGAAATCGGTGCGCAGCCCATAGCAGAGCACGGGGATATTCAGCCGGTCGCACACCCGGCCGAGCGCCCAGACCTGTGTCCGGGTGAGGAACTGCGCCTCGTCCAGCAGCACGCAGGAGAGCGGCGTCGCCTGATGCTGCGCAGCGATGGCGGCATAGAGATCGACCTGCGGATCGAACAGATGCGCCGCCGCCTCCAGCCCGATGCGAGACACGATGCGCCCCTGCCCGTAACGGTCATCGAGCGCCGCCGTCCAGAGCATCGCCTCCATGCCCCGCTCACGATAGTTGAACGCCGATTGCAGCAGCGTCGTCGATTTACCCGCATTCATCGAGCTATAATAGAAATAGAGCTTCGCCATGGCGGCGCTTTAGCGCAGCCCCGCTGGCGCGCCTATGGCCTATGGCGAAAGATCGATGGGAATGGGCGGGGTCGTACTCCTTCGGCTCAGCGCACGTCAAAGGTCACGAAGGCGGTCGCTGTCCTCCGCCGCGCAACGCCAGCCTTCTGCGATGGTCGCGTTCATGTCCTCGATGGACACAGGCGGACTATCATATTGCAAGCGCGCCCTGATACCGGCGAGTGTCTCATCGAAGGTGCGGCCTGATTTCCGGTGCTGGGGCTTGAGCAACACGTCGCCCCCATTGGCACCATTTCGAGCAACTGCCCCGGCGCCAGGCCGAGCTGGTCGCGCACATCCTTGGGATGACGACCTGCCCTTTTGCCGACAATCGGGTCCTGGCGTTCATGCCGGAAGGATGCCCTCCGGCAGGAGGCGAGTCAGTCTTCGCCCTCGCCCTCGTCGGCCTCCAGGTCGCGCGCGACTTTGGGATCGCGCAGCAGGCGGTCGATATGGCTGCCTTCGTCGAAACTCTCATCCGCCAGGAATTTGAGCTTCGCCGCATATTTCAGGCGGATGCGATGCGCGACTTCGCGTTGCAGATAAGCGGTGTTGGTGCGCAGCGCCTTGAGCACCGCTTCCTCATCCTTGCCCAGCAGCGGCTTGATGAAGACGGTCGCATGGCGCAGGTCGGGCGACATGCGCACTTCGGTCACGCTCACCACATGGCTGGAGAGGACATCGTCATGCACGTCGCCGCGCTGGAGAATGTCCGAGAGGACATGACGCACCTGCTCGCCGACGCGCAGGAGGCGGACGGAGGGGCCTTCATTCTGAGTTGGCATAGCAGATCCTCGTCATCCCGGCGGCAACCGGAATATCAGCGGCCACGAACAGGCAAGGCGGACGGAACTCCAGCTTGCGCCGGAGTTCCGTCCCACAGCCTTACAGCGTGCGGGCGCGTTCTTCGACTTCGAACAGCTCCAGCGTGTCGCCGGGCTTGATGTCGTTGGTGTCCTGCAGCACCGCGCCGCATTCCATGCCGGCGCGCACTTCGGACACATCGTCCTTGAAGCGACGCAGCGAGCCGATGTGCGTGCGCGAGACGATGACATCGTTGCGGGTAAGGCGCGCGGCCAGCCCCTTGCGGATGATACCGTCCATGACCAACAGACCGGCGGCCTTGTCCTTCTTGCCGGCCGGGAAGACCTGAAGCACTTCGGCGCGGCCGACGATCGTTTCGATCCGCTCGGGCGCAAGCTGCCCGGCCATTTCGCCGCGCACTTCCTCCAGCAGGTCGTAGATCACGTCATAATAGCGCAGCGAGATTTTCTCGCGCTCCGCCAGCTGACGGGCCTTGGCATTGGGACGCACGTTGAAGCCGATCAGCGGCGCGCGGCTGGCAGCAGCCAGCGTGACATCGCTTTCGGTGATCGCACCGACGCCCGAATGAAGGATGCGCACCTTGATCTCGTCGGTCGAGATGCGGTTAAGCGAAGACACGATCGCTTCGACCGACCCCTGCACATCGCCCTTCACAACCACCGGATATTCGATGACCTGGGTGTTGAGCGCCGAGAACATATGTTCAAAGCTGGTCGGCGCGGCGGTGGTCCGCTTGCGGGTCGCCTGCTCCTGACGATAGGCGGCGACTTCGCGAGCGCGCGCTTCATTCTCCACCACGGTCAGCTGATCGCCGGCCATCGGCACGCCCGACAGGCCCAGCACCTCGACCGGGGTCGAAGGACCGGCGACCTTGACGTTCTGGCCCTTGTCATTGACGAGTGCGCGAACCTTGCCGCTTTCCGCGCCGATGACGAAGGTGTCGCCGACCTTGAGCGTGCCGCGACGAACCAGCACGGTGGCGACAGCGCCCCGGCCCTTGTCCAGCTGCGCCTCGATCACATGGCCCTCGGCCGCGCGATCGGGGTTGGCGGTCAGCTCCATCAGTTCGGCCTGGAGCTGGATCTTTTCGATCAGCGTGTCGAGGCCCAGCTTCTTGAGCGCGGACACTTCGACATCCTGCACTTCGCCGCCCATATCCTCGACCACGATTTCATGTTCGAGCAGACGTTCGCGCACGCGCTGCGGATTGGCGTCCGGCTTGTCGACCTTGTTGATCGCCACGATCATCGGCACGCCGGCCGCCTTGGTGTGGTTGATCGCCTCGATCGTCTGCGGCATCAGCCCGTCATCGGCCGCCACCACGAGGATGACGATGTCGGTGACATTGGCGCCGCGCGCGCGCATTTCCGAGAAGGCTTCATGGCCCGGCGTGTCGAGGAAGGTGATGATATCGCCCGACTTGCTCTTCACCTGATAGGCGCCGATATGCTGGGTGATGCCACCGCTTTCGCCGGCGACCACGTCGGTCCCGCGCAGCGCGTCGAGCAGCGAGGTCTTGCCATGGTCGACATGGCCCATGATGGTGACGACCGGCGCGCGCGGCTGGAGCGTCTCGACCGCGTCGGGCTCGCCTTCCATGCCGATTTCGACGTCCGCTTCGGACACGCGCTGGATGCGGTGGCCGAATTCCTCGACCAGCAGCTCCGCCGTATCCTGATCGATCGGCTGGTTGAGCGTGACGGCGGTGCCCATCTTGAACAGGGCCTTCACCAGGTCCGCGCCCTTTTCGGCCATGCGGTTGGCGAGTTCCTGCACCGTGATGCTTTCGGGAACGATCACGTCGCGCGACTGCTTCTCGCGCGGCTGCGATCCGCCGGCATAATGAGCGCGACGCTCCTTTTCACGCGCACGCTTGAGCGCGGCGAGGCTGCGGGCGCGGGCGCTGTCATCGTCCGCGAGCGCGCGGGTGACGGTGAGCTTGCCCGACTGGCGGCGATTATCGTCGCTGCGCTTGGCGCGTTCCGGCTTGGCCGGCTCGGGGCGCTTGGCGGGCGTCACCGGGGTGAAGCGGCGCGGCGGCGGCATCGAAGGGGCAGGCGCGGGGC
>DAMDPH010000115.1:0-10131 GCA_032082785.1 Sphingobium sp.
CCGCCGACGCGCACCGTGTCGAACGCGATCTCCCACTGGCCATGCCGTCGGCTGCCCGAGCCGGAGCGGGCGATGCGGCCCTGCACCGGGGCCCCGCGGGGAATGGCGACGCGGCCGCCGGCGGCAACCTCGCGCGCGACGGTGAAGGATATCAGCGCGCCTTCCTCCAGCGCTTCGGGGATGAGCGGCGCCACCGGCGTCACCAATAAAGTGCTGTTGGCCGGCAGGATATCGGCCGGTGCCCGGCGCAGCGGCGGCAGCGTCATGACGGCGGGGGCGGCGACGATCTTGAACATGGCTTCCCTCTTTCCGGCGGTGATTCGCCAGCGCCCCGTCTTTGGCGGGGCTGCACCGGGCGCACCGTGACCGGGGTCACGAGTCCCTTAAACTTCATTGAAAATAGAGGGTAAGCGACCTAAATGCCCGCTGCGGCGACCACGTTCCCGCCCCGATATGGGAGATCAAGACCGGGACGGCCCGGCGATGTTCCAGAAAGGGTGCTTCATGGCGTGGTTCTATCTCATCGGTGCCGGCCTGTTCGAGATTGGCTGGCCGGTGGGCCTCAAAATGGCGCAAAACCCCGCGACCCGCCTGCCGGGCATCGCGATGGCGATCCTCTTCATGGCGGTGAGCGGGACGCTGCTCTGGCTGGCGCAGCGGCAAATTCCCATGGGCACCGCCTATGCCGTCTGGACCGGCATCGGCGCGGCCGGCACCTTCCTGATCGGCGTGCTCCTCTATGGCGACCCCACGTCGCTCGCTCGATATCTGGGCGTCATCCTGATCGTGAGTGGCGTGGTGGTGTTGAGGATGGCGCATTGAGGGGGCGATATTGCGCATTGTATCGCTATGCGATACATTTGAGCCATGATCGTCGGGTTCAGGCATAAGGGACTGGAAGCCCTTTATCGTCATGGCACGACCAAAGGCGTGCAGGCTGCCCATGTGAAGAAGCTCCGCAACATCCTCGGCCTGCTTGATGTCGCCGCGAGAGCAGATGACGTAAATCTGCCGTCCTTCAAGCTCCACCAGTTGAAGGGTGACCTGAAAGGCCACTGGTCGATCTGGGTGAATGGCAACTGGCGGGTCACCTTCCGCTTTATCGGCACCGATGTCGAACTGGTCGATTATCAGGATTATCATTGAGGCAATGACGATGATGCACCATCCTCCTCATCCGGGCGAAATGCTCCGCGATGAAGTTATCGCAGAGCTGGGCCTTTCGGTCACCGACGCCGCCGAGCGGCTCGCCATGTCGCGGGTCGCCTTGTCGCGTGTCTTGAATGGCAAGGCGGCGATCAGTCCTGATCTGGCGGTACGCCTTGAACAGGCCGGCGCCAGCACGGCGCGGGCATGGCTCGCGATGCAGGCAAATTATGATCTCTGGCGCGCCCGACAGCATGATCAGCCGCCGGTGCGTCCATTGCAGGATGCGGCGGGGTAAGGATCAGGCACGTATCATCCCGGCGATGGCGGGGCAAGGCTTCGGTTGAAGGAAATGATGGTAGCGGAGGAGGGACTTGAACCCCCGACACGCGGATTATGATTCCGCTGCTCTAACCAGCTGAGCTACTCCGCCCCATGGGCCTCGCGGGGCGGTGCCCTGCGGTGAGGGCGCGCTATAGGCAGCGGCGGCGGAGAGGTCAACGGGCTTTGCGCGGCGGCTGCATTTTTCCTTTCATCATTTGTGGCTGGCGCTCCATCCGGGCGGCAGATCGGCGGGAAAGCGGGCGAGGGCGCCGCTGTCTATCGCGCTCACCGCCTGGCTGATGATCGGGCCGATCAGCGCCATGTCGGGCTGGTGAGTCTCGCCCGGCGCGGTGATGAAGGTGGCGGGGGCGGGCGCGCGCGCGAACAGGCGGTTGGCCTGCGCCATGGCGATACGGTCGTCGGCCGTGCCCTGCACCATGACGAAGGGGGCATGGATCTTCGCCACCGCCTCCAGATTGTTCCACCGGTCGGGCAGCAGCGCGGCAAGGCCGGCGGGCGCTTCCTCGGCCAGCCGGTCGAAGGTGGAGAGGGTGACGACACCCGCCACCGGCTCGCGCGCGGCGACATGCAGCGCCACCGCGCCGCCCAGCGAATGGCCGACCAGATAGACGCGCGCATTCGGTCCGGCCAGTTCCCGCGCTTTCGCGACGAAGGCGCGCCCGTCGTCCACCAGTCCCGCCTGGCTGGGGGCGCCGGGATTGCCGCCAAAGCCGCGATAGGAGACGACGATGACATGATCGCCGCGCCCGGTCAGATGCTCGGCATAGCGGGCGCCGCGCCCCTGGTTGGAGCCGCGCCCGTGAAAGAAGAGGATGACATCCCGGTCGCCCGGCGCGCCGGGCCAATAATAGCCGTCGAGGTCCAGCCCGTCCTGCGTCGTCACGCGCAGCGGCTCGGGGGCGCGGCGTGTCCAGTCGGCGACCGCGACCGGCTGCTCGTCGGCGCGATAGATACGCTCCCGCACCGTGCCGGCGCAGCCCGTCAGGGCGACCGTCCCTGCGAGCAAACCCGACGACAGGCGTCGCGCCAGCCGGCGGGACCGACGCGCCGGCGAAGCGGGACGAAAGGGTGAACCAATAATCATCCGCCTGCTTCCAATAGGATAGTTACCGAATCCTTCATAGATGGGGTAGTTTTGCTAATTTGATGTTGCATTCCTTTCGCGCGCAGGCCCTAATGTTGCGATGCACAACCGCTTTCCTGGCCGCGGGAGGATTTCACACTTTGCCCTTCCATGAAATGTACGAACCCGACGGATCGCTTCGCGCCTGCTATGGAGAGGTGCAGAATTGGGTCGAACGCACGGGCATCGCCGGCCTCAATCAACGGCTTGAGGAGGCGGAGGCGATTTTTCGCCGCATCGGCATTACCTTTGCCGTCTATGGCGAGGGCGGCGACCCGGAAAGGCTGATCCCCTTCGACCTTCTGCCGCGCATCTTCACCGCCGGCGAATGGCGCCTGCTCGATCGCGGCATCCAGCAGCGGGCGCGGGCGCTCAATGCCTTTCTCCACGACATCTATCATCGTGGCGAGATCGTGAAGGCCGGCATCATGCCGTCCGACATCATCTACCGCAATCGCGCCTATCTGGCCGAAATGGCGGGCTTCTCGCCCCCGGGCAGGGTCTATAGCCATATTGTCGGCATCGACATCGTGCGCACCGGCCCGGGCAGTTTCGAGGTGCTGGAAGATAATTGCCGCACCCCGTCGGGCGTGTCCTACATGCTCGAAAATCGCGAGATCATGACGCGCATGTTCCCGGAGCTGTTCAGCGCCGGGCTGGTGGCGCCGGTCGACGCCTATCCCGCCGAGCTGCTCAAGAGCCTCAAGGAAGTCGCGCCGCCCGCCTGCAAGGGCGAGCCGGTGGTGGTCGTGCTGACCCCCGGATCGCTCAACAGCGCCTATTATGAACATAGTTTCCTGGCCGATCTGATGGGCGTCGAGCTGGTGGAGCCGGCCGATCTGTTCGTCGATGAAGGCCGGGTGTGGATGAAGACGACGCTGGGGCCAAAGGTCGTGGACGTCATCTATCGCCGGATCGACGATGATTATCTCGATCCGCTGGTGTTCCGCCCCGACAGCATGCTGGGCGTGCCGGGCATCTTCAACGTCTACCGCGCCGGCGGCGTCACCATCGCCTCCGCACCGGGGGCGGGGATCGCCGACGACAAGGCGGTCTATATCTATGTGCCGGAAATGATCCGCTTCTATCTGGGCGAGAAGCCGATCCTCGACAATATCCAGACCTGGCAATGCGGCAAGCCCGACGAATGCGCCTATGTGCTGGAGCATCTGCACGAGCTGGTGGCCAAGGAAGTCCATGGATCGGGCGGCTATGGCATGTTGATCGGGCCGAAATCGACCAAGGCGGAAGTGGAGGCCTATGCCGACCGCATCCGCGCCAATCCGTCCGAATTCATCGCCCAGCCTACGCTGGACCTGTCGACCGTGCCGACGCTCGGCCCGGCGGCGGTGGTGGGGCGTCATGCCGATTTCCGGCCCTATTGCCTGGTCGGCAAGCAGTTGCGGCTGGTGCCGGGCGGGCTGACCCGCGTGGCGCTGACCGAAGGGTCTTTGGTGGTCAATTCCAGCCAGGGGGGCGGGGTCAAGGATACATGGGTGCTGCAGGAATGACGATGGCAAGGGAACAGGACAGGCCGGTCCGGCTCGATGCGCTTCTTCGCCACCGGGAGGGCGCGCCATGCTGAGCCGGACCGCTGAAAATCTCTACTGGATGGCCCGCTATATGGAACGGGCGGAAGCGACTGCGCGGCTGCTGTCGATGGGCCAGCGCATGGCGATCCTGCCGGGCGCGCATCATCGCGACGAGTGGCGATCGGTGGTCCGCGCGGCCGGTGCCGACAGCCATTTTCCGGCAGGGGCGCAGCTGACCGAAAGCGACGCGCTGGCCTATCTGATGCTCGACCCCGACAATGCCTCCTCCATCCGCTCCTGCCTGTTGCGGGCGCGCGCCAATGCCAAATCGGCGCGCACGCTGCTGACGCAGGATATGTGGGAAGCGCTGAACGAAGGCTGGCGCAAGCTCGACAGCTATGATGTGGAAGAGGCGCGGCAGCAATTGCCGGCCCTGATCGACTGGGTGAAGACCCGCGTCATGACCTTTCGCGGCGCGACCCATTCGGGCCAGCTGCGCAATGAAGGCCATGACTTCCTGCGCTGCGGATCGGCGCTGGAACGGGCGCAGATGACGCTGCGCCTGCTGGACGTGAAATATTATGTGCTGCTGCCCGAAACCGAAGTGGTCGGCGGCAATCGCGACCATTATCAATGGACGTCGGTCCTCTATGCGCTGTCGGGCGTGCGGGCCTATCACCATGTCTATGGCGGTGCCTATACGCCCTGGCAGATCACCGATTTCCTGATGCTCAACCGGCTGTTCCCGCGCAGCGTCGCCTATTGCTACGACCAGCTTGCCTATCGGCTGCACCGGCTGGCGGGATGGCATGACGCGCGCGGCACCTGCCATGACACGGTGCGCAAGATGGTGAGCGATCTGGAGCAGCTGGACAGCGGCGACATCTTCCGGCGCGGCCTGCACGAAACCGTGCAGAACGGCCTGAAGGACACCAACCGGCTGGGCGCCGAAATCGCCCAGACCTATCATTTCGGCTGAGGCGGGGAAAACAGATGAAATTGCTCGTTCGGCATCAGACCAGCTATCATTATGCCAACCCCGCCACGCGGGTGGCGATGCGGCTCAAGCTCATGCCCGTGGACAGTCCGGGGCAGATGGTGCGCGAATGGCAGGTGAGCGTGAACGACCAGCCGGTCAACGGCTTCGCCCGCAACGGCCATGGCGAGCTGGAGGCGATCTGGATCTGCCATGAGCGGATGGAGGAGGCGGTGATCGTCGCCGAAGGCCTGGTCGAAACGGCGGAGACGCATGGCGTCACCGGCCTGCTGCCCCATGCGGTCGATCCGCTTTACTATCTGCGCGACACGCCGCTCACCCGGCCGTCCGACGCCATCCGCGCGCTGGCGCAGGGGACGGCGGCTGTGGGGGAGGAAGAAGGCCGGCTGGCGCAGCTTCATGCCTTGTCGAACGCGGTGGCCGATGCCGTCGTCTATCGCGCCGGCGTGACCAGCGCCGACACCAGCGCCGCCGATGCGCTGTCGCAGGGGGCGGGCGTGTGCCAGGACCATGCGCAGATCTTCATCGCCGCCGCGCGCGCGCTCGACATCCCCGCCCGCTATGTTTCGGGCTATCTGCTGGCCGATGAAGGCCATGTGCTGCACGAAACCCATGGCTGGGCCGAGGCGCTGGTGGAGGGGCTGGGCTGGGTCGGCTTCGACGCGTCCAACCGGGTCTGCGTGACCGAACGCTATATCCGCATCGCGTCGGGCCTCGACGCCTATGACGCCGCCCCGATCCGGGGATCAGTGGTCGCCGCTGGCGAGATCCGCATTGACGCCGACGTGCGGATCGCGCAGGCGGAAGACGGCGAGGAGCAGCGTCAACTCCAGCGGCAGCAACAACAGCAGCGGCAGACAGCAGCGCCCTCCCGCCCCTGAACCGCGCGTCCGGCTGACCGCGGGGAGGGACAGCCGACCCGGCAAGCGGGCGGCGTCGGGTTGCAACGGATCAAGGGAGCCGGGGGGCAATGACCTATTGTGTGGCGGTACGCGTGAACCAGGGACTGGTCATGTTGTCCGACACCCGCACCAATGCGGGCATGGACAATATCGCGCGTTTTCGGAAAAGTTTTACCTATCATGTCCCGGGCGAGCGGGCGATCACCCTGCTCTGCTCGGGCAATCTGTCGATCACCCAGGGGGTCAAGACCCAGCTGAGCCGCGCGATCAAGGAATCGGAGTCGGGGCTGGAAGTCGAAACCATCCTCAATTGCGACAGCATGCATCGGGTGGCGCAGATCATCGGCGACACGATGCGGATGATGCAGGCCCGCCATCGCGAAAGCATCGAGACGGGCGGTTCGGGATCGGGCGCCTCGATCCTGATCGCGGGCCAGCGGCGGGGCGGCAAGCCGCGCCTCTATCTCGTCTATTCGGCCGGCAATTTCATCGAAGCCACGGCGGAAACGCCGTTCTTCCAGATTGGCGAGCATAAATATGGCAAGCCGATCCTCGATCGCATCATCACGCCCGAAACCACGCTGGAGCGGGCGACCAAGGCGGTGCTGGTGTCGATGGATTCGACGCTGCGATCGAACCTGTCGGTCGGCATGCCGCTCGACCTCACGGTGATCGAGCGCGACGCCTTCGACTTCCGCGTGCGCACCCGCATCGAGCCGGAGGATGAACGCTTCGCCGCCATCTCCCACGGCTGGAGCGCGGCGCTCAGCAAGGGCTTTGAAAGCCTGCCGAGCGTGCTGGACTGACGCGGCAGGGCGGCGCGCGCGGTCCACCGCACCGCCGCCAAGGTTCGGCTTTGGGCGGGGCAAGCAAATCCTTCGCTTGCCTCGCGCCCTTGGCTGCCTATCTCTGGCGCCAACACGAATCGCAGCTGAAAGCCTGATATGACCGCCACCCATTCGACCCGCATGCTCATTCTCGGTTCCGGCCCGGCCGGCCTGTCCGCGGCCATCTATGGCGCGCGCGCGGGGCTGGCGCCGATCGTGGTGCAGGGCATGCAGCCGGGCGGGCAGCTGACCATCACCACCGATGTGGAAAATTATCCCGGCTTCCGCGACGTTATCCAGGGTCCGTGGCTGATGGAGCAGATGCAGGGGCAGGCCGAGCATGTCGGCGCGCAGATGGTCTATGACCAGATTGTCGATGTCGACCTGTCGGAACGCCCGTTTCGCCTGCGCGGCGACAGCGGCACGCTCTATGTCGCGGACACGCTGGTCATCTGCACCGGCGCGCAGGCCAAATGGCTGGGCGTGCCGGGCGAGGAGCATCTGCAGGGCAAGGGCGTGAGCGCCTGCGCCACCTGCGACGGCTTTTTCTATCGCGGCAAGAAGGTGGTGGTGATCGGCGGCGGCAACACTGCGGTCGAGGAAGCGCTCTACCTCACCAACCACAGCCATGATGTGACGCTGATCCACCGCCGCGATTCGCTGCGGGCGGAAAAAATCCTGCAGCAGCGGCTGTTCGCCCATCCCAATATCAAGATTCTCTGGAACAAAGCGGTCGATCGCTTCGTCGGCGGCGGCATGCCCGAAGGTCTGGTGGGCGTCGACCTGATCGACACGGTAACGGGCGAAAAGTCGCATGTGCCGACCGACGGCGGCTTCGTCGCCATCGGCCACCATCCCGCGACCGAGCTGTTCGCCGGCAAGCTGCCGACCGATGACGGCTATCTGCTGGTGGCCAAGGGCACGACCCGCACCGCCATTCCCGGCGTGTTCGCGGCGGGCGACGTGACCGACAAAATCTACCGCCAGGCCGTGACCGCCGCCGGCATGGGCTGCATGGCCGCACTCGACGTGGAGCGTTTCCTGGCCGAAGCGGATTTCGAGGAAATCGTGGACGCCTGATCGCGGGGAGCGCGGGACCAGCGGTTCTCGACAGGCTCGAACCGAACGGGGGAGGGGCGCAGAACGCGCCCAACCCCGTTCGCTTCGTGCCTAGGCATCAAAAAAACCACCATCCGCTCGCTGTGTGTCTCAACGGAGAGGGCGCGTTCGACGCTGGTCGTTTCAAGTTTCGACGGGGCGGTGCGCGCCCCGATGCCCTTTGCTGTGATGCTCAACGGGGGAGACTGCGCTAGACGCCGGTCGCTTCGAGTCTCAATAGGGCAGACTGCGCCCGACGCCGTGCGCCATGAGGCTCAACCGGAGCTGCGCGCTACGCGGGTCGCTGTGAGCCAACCCCGCCTCCGTTCGCTTCGAGCTTGTCGAGAAGCCTTGCGCCGACGATCGCCGGCAGCGTCAGATCGGCATCACGCCGCCCACCGGGTGTTCGTAATCAGAAGCAGGATAAGGCTTCGACAGGCTCAGCCCGAACGGCCCTCCTGGCAGGCCCGCTGCCCGAACCTCGTCCAAAAGAGCGAAGCGCCGTCTCCGCCCCCCTAACTCAGCCCAGCTTGGACGCCACGAAAGCGCGCAGCGCGCCGAAACTCTCGAAAGTTTCGCCGTCGAAATCCTCATCCTCGACGAGGAAGCCGAACCGGTCCTCCATTTCGGTGAGCAGGCTCGCCACCGCCATCGAGTCCAGCTCGGGCAGCGCGCCGAATAGCGGCGTGTCGGCGTCGAACGCATCGACCCGGTCCTGCGACAGCGCCAGCACGTCGCGCAGCAGCGCCCGCAGCTGGGCGTCAAAATCCTGGCTTTCGCTTGTCCGGTCGACCGGCTGAGTGATGTGCGCCCGCATGATGCGCGCTATCTACTGGCTTGGCTCTCAGCCGACAAGCGCGGAAATGGCCGTTCGCGCCGCCGGCAGCCAGCTGGAGGCGAAGCGCGGATTGAAGCAGTCGATCCGATAGAGCGTCTCGCGCGCCTCCATCCACTCGACCTTATAGCCGTTATTGCCGGTGCCATAATCGATCATCGTCACCTGATCATCGTCGATGGCGCGGGCGAACATATGGTGGCTCAGCAGCGTGCCCGGCGAGGCGGCGTCATGGGCGCGGTCATGGCATAGCTTGTGGATCAACGCCTTGCCCTGTTCCACCGTCCAGATCTGGGTGGCGATGGCATGGCCATTGGGCAGCCGCGCAAAGCCCAGGCGCAGCGTGCCCGCCGCCCCCTCCCGCTCGGTCAGCGCCTTGAGGAAGGACAGGCCCGGCTCCGGCCCCTTCCAGCTGCGGGCATGCACATCGACATAATCGGCCCATAGCGCTTCGGTGAAATGGTCGGCGATGGAGAGGCTGAGGTCGCTGCCGCGCGCCTTGCGCCGCACCTGATTGCGCAGCCGTCCGGGGCGGTCCGCCCAATAGGCGCCGAAATTGCGGCCGCCGACCGGCAGCACATAGCGCGCGCCCATGGCCCGCTGCACCGCCAGCCAGCCCGCTTGTCGAAAGGCGGTCAGCAGCGGCGCCGATGCCTGCGCGACCGGAAAGACATCCAGCTGCGCCTCACGGCGCGCCAGATGGCGGGCGATCGCGGTCAGCAGCCTCAGTTGCTCGGCCGGGTCCGGCTCGCCGAGAAAGATCGGCGACCAGCTGAAACTATAATAATTGGCGATGCCGGTCAGCCGGCGCGCGCCCGCTTCCGCCAGGAACAGCCATGCCTCGCCCGCCTCGCTCGACGCCTGCACCGCGCGGAAAGGCTGGTCCGCGAAACAATGGCCATGCAGCAGGGCGAACCAGTCGAGCCGGTCGAACAGGCAGGGCTGCGCCGCCCGGTCCAGCCGATCGCCGACCGCCGCGCGCACATCTGCAAGGTTCCGATATTCCCTTGTGACCGCCAAGCCTCTATCTCCGCATCCCATGGACCAGCCTAAGGGGGAAATCTGCACATGGCGTTAAGCGCGCCCGTTCCGCAACCGCAGACCGATCTGGCCGACGCGCGTGCGCTGCCGATCGACCATCTGCTGCTGTCGGCGGACCCGGCGCGTCCGGCGCTGGCGACGCGTTCGCGCAGCTATAGCTATGTGGAGCTGGAAACCGCGCTCGGCCGGCTTGCCGGCTGGCTTGGCCGCTTGGGTCTGGCGCCGGGCGACCGGGTGGCGAGCTGGCTGGCCAAGGGGCCGGTGGCGGCGCTGTTGCCGCTGGCC
>DAMDPH010000116.1:0-10036 GCA_032082785.1 Sphingobium sp.
GCGGCCCGTCGCGGCGCGGCGGCGCTTCGCTGCCGTCCAGCAGCTCCTCGGGCGCGGGCAGGGCGGCGCGCGCGCTCTTCACCAGCATCGCGGCGATTTCCTTGGCGCTCTTTTCCGCCAGCAGTTCCGCGCCCAGCGCCCAGTCCAGCTCGTCCAGCTCGGCCCGCTCCATCAGCGTGGCGCGCAGCCGGGCATTATCCTGTTCCTGGATCGCTTCCTTGCTCGGCGGGGTGCCCCATTCGACCGGGATCTTCGCGCCGCGCAGCATGGACTCGACGCGGCGGCGGCGGGGATAGGGGACGACCAGCACGGCCGTGCCCTTCTTGCCCGCGCGGCCGGTGCGGCCCGAACGATGCTGCATCGTTTCGGCATCGCGCGGCAGTTCGACATGGATCACCAGCGACAGGGTGGGCAGGTCGATGCCGCGCGCGGCGACGTCGGTGGCGACGCAGACGCGGGCGCGGCGATCGCGCAGCGCCTGAAGCGCATGGTTGCGCTCATTCTGGCTATGCTCGCCCGACAGCGCCACCGCCGCAAAGCCGCGCTCGGTCAGGCTGGCATGGAGATGCCGCACATTGTCGCGGGTCGCGCAGAACAGCATCGCCGTCTCCGCCTCATGATAGCGCAGCAGGTTGACCACCGCATTTTCGATGTCGGACGGGGCGACCGTGACCGCCTGATAGCTGATGTCGCCATGGCCGCGTTCGGCGCCGACGGTCGAAATGCGCAGCGCGTCGCTCTGATAGCGTTTGGCGAGCGCGACTATCGGCTTGGGCATGGTCGCGGAAAAGAGCAGGGTGCGGCGGCCTTCCGGCGTCGCGTCCAATATCTCTTCCAGATCCTCGCGAAAGCCCATGTCGAGCATCTCGTCGGCTTCGTCCAGCACGGCGGTGCGCAGCGACGACAGGTCGAGCGCGCCGCGCTCCAGATGGTCGCGCAGGCGGCCCGGCGTGCCGACGACGATATGCGCGCCGTGCGACAGGGCGCGGCGTTCCTTGGCGGCGTCCATGCCGCCCACGCAGGTGGCGATCCGCGCGCGGGCGCCGGCATAGAGCCATTCCAGCTCGCGGCTGACCTGCAAGGCGAGTTCGCGCGTCGGCGCGATCACCAGCGCCAGTGGCGCCTGCGCCACGGGCAGGCTGTTGCCTTCGCCCAGCAGTTCGGTGGCCATGGCGAGGCCGAAGGCGACCGTCTTGCCCGAGCCGGTCTGCGCCGACACCAGCAGGTCGCGACCGGCGGTCTGCGCCTCGGTCACTTCGGCCTGCACCGGGGTCAGGCTTTCATAGCCACGCTGGCCGAGCGCCTGGGCGAGAAGGGCGGGGAGATTTTCAAAAGACATGTTTTTGTTTTCCATCGGTAAATGAGCGACCCGCCATTCCCGACGGATACGATTTGACCTTCCATGCTCCCCCGCAGGAGAGCCCGGGGCGGGTCAGGCACCGGTTTTCCAAAATCCTCCCCGGTCGGGGGAGGGGGACCATCTGCAATGCAGATGGTGGAGGGGTGTTCCCCTTTGAGGGTAGATGCCCCTCGGTCAGCACGTGGTGCTGCTACCGCCCCCTTGGCAGGGGAGGATTTGTAAAAGATAAAATAAGAAGGCCGCCCTCCCTCGCAAGGGAAGGCGGCCCCTTATCTGTCCTGCGCAGGGATCAGACGCTGGCGACTTCCGCCACGTCGACCTTCACGCCCGGGCCCATCGAGGACGACAGGGCGATCTTGCGAACATATTTGCCCTTCGAGCCCGAGGGCTTCGCCTTGACGATCGCATCGACGAAAGCGTCGAAATTCTTGCGCAGATCGTCCTGGCTGAAGCTGGCCTTGCCCAGGCCCGCATGGATGATGCCGGCCTTTTCGACGCGGAATTCGATCTGACCACCCTTGGCGGCCTTCACGGCTTCGGCGACGTTCGGCGTCACGGTGCCCAGCTTCGGGTTCGGCATCAGGCCCTTGGGGCCCAGAACCTTACCGAGGCGACCGACCAGACCCATCATGTCGGGGGTGGCGATCACGCGCTGGAAATCGATGTTGCCGGCCTGGATCGACTCCAGCAGGTCTTCGGCACCCACGATGTCGGCGCCGGCGGCGGTGGCGGCTTCGGCCTTGTCGCCACGGGCGAACACGGCGACGCGCACGGTCTTGCCGGTGCCGGCGGGCAGGGTCACGACGCCGCGGACCATCTGGTCGGCGTGGCGCGGATCGACGCCCAGGTTGATCGCGATTTCGACGCTTTCGTCGAACTTGGCGGTCGCATGGGTCTTGATCAGGCCCAGCGCCTCATCGACGCCGTGCAGCTTTTCCTTGTCAACGGCAGTGGCCAGAGCCTTCGCCTTCTTCGTCAGCTTTGCCATGGTCTTAGCCCTCCACCACGTCGAGGCCCATCGCGCGAGCGGAGCCTTCGATGATCTTCGTTGCCGCGTCGATGTCGTTCGCGTTGAGGTCGGGCATCTTGACCTGCGCGATCTCGGCGAGCTGCGAGCGGGTGATCTTGCCGGCGACAGCCTTGCCCGGCTCCTTCGAGCCCGACTTCAGGTTGACGGCCTTCTTGATCAGATAGGTGGCCGGCGGCATCTTCGTGATGAAGCTGAACGAACGGTCGGCATAGACGGTGATGATGGTCGGCAGCGGGGTGCCCTTGTCCATCTTCTCGGTCTGGGCGTTGAACGCCTTGCAGAATTCCATGATGTTCACGCCGCGCTGACCCAGAGCAGGGCCGATCGGCGGCGAGGGGTTGGCGGCTCCAGCGGGCACCTGGAGCTTGATATAGCCCGTAATCTTCTTGGCCATTGTCACTCACTCTGTTGCTGAAAGGCCGGCGGACCGACCTTCCGGTTCAAGTTTAGCGGTCTTGACGGATCACCGAAGCGACCCTCCCGCACTTCCCTTGTCGTCATCCCAGTGGAAGCTGGGATCTCAGGCCGCAAGGGAACGGCCTGAATTCTAACGCGTCATGCCAGCGAAAGCTGGCATCTCAGGCGGCGATGTTCTGCCTGGCCTCATGAGATCCCAGCTTCCACTGGGATGACGTGAATTTCTTATTTCGACAGTTCGACCTGTTCGAAATCCAGTTCGACGGGCGTGGCGCGACCGAAGATCGACACCGACACCTTGACCCGGTTCTTTTCGAAATCCAGTTCCTCGACCACGCCGTTGAAGCTGGCGAAGGGGCCGTCCAGAACCTTGACCGAATCGCCGATCTCGTAATCGACGCTGACCTTGTGCTTGGGTGCGGCTTCGGCTTCCTTGCGGGCGCCGAAATAGCGGGCGGCCTCGCCCTCGCTGATCGCCTGCGGCTTGCCGCTCGATCCCAGGAAGCCGGTGACCTTGGGCGTGTTCTTGACGAGGTGGTAGATGTCGTCGTTCATCGCCAGCTTGGCCAGCACATAGCCGGGCATGAACTTGCGCTCGACCTGCACCTTCTTGCCGCGCTTCACCTCGGTCACGGTCTCGGTGGGGACTTCCACCTGTTCGACCAGCTGGGAGAGGCCCATGCGCTCGGCCTCGGACAGGATCGATTCCTTGACCTTGTTCTCGAAGCCCGAATAGGCGTGGATGATGTACCAGCGCGCCATGTTACCGTTTCAAACTCCTTGTCCAGAGCGCGAAGGCGCTCAACGACCCGAGGCGAGGTTCAGCAGCCACTGAACGATTGCGCCGAAAAACGTGTCTAGTCCGAAGAAGAACAGGCCCAGCAGGGTCGTCATGATGACGACCATCACACCGGTCATGATCGTTTCGCGGCTGGTAGGCCACACGATCTTCGACGCCTCGGTCTTCACCTGATTGACGAACTCGCCGGGAGAAACCTTAGCCATCGCTGCCTCGAAACCCTCGTATCAACACCAAAGCGCGAAGCAACAGTCCGCCCTCCCGACCCCGCTATGTTCAGCGTCCGGGGGTGCGGCCGCTGACTTCGCGACCCATCTTCACCTGCGCACTTAACCGCGACACCCTGGTTCTTCAAGGTATCGCGGTCAGTTCGCTTTGGCAGGAGTGGAGGGACTCGAACCCCCGGCATTCGGTTTTGGAGACCGACGCTCTACCAGCTGAGCTACACTCCTGTGCCTTGGCCTGAGCCGGCGAAGGAGGGCGCTTTAGCGTGGCTAAGCGGGCAGGGCAAGCGCGATTATGCCGCTTCTTGCGTTGTGGGCGCGATGCAGGTCTCCGCGCTGGTCTGCCGCTCCGCCTCCGCGTTGATCTGCGCGCCCAGCAACACGACATAGGCGGACACGAACAGCCACAGTTGCAGCACCACCACCGCGCCGAGCGATCCGTAGGTCTCGTTATAATTCCCGAATTCAGAGACATAGAAGGACACGCCGAGCGTCACCAGCAGCCAGAAGATGGTCGCCGTCACCGATCCCACCGTCAGCCATTGCCAGCGCGCATGGCGGCGATTGGGACCGAAACGGTAGATGAGGCCAAAGATCAGGCTGGCCAGCAGCCCCGCGCAAACCCAGGTCGACGCCCGGATCGCGAACAGCACGCCCGGCCCCCAGCCGATCAGCAATTTCTGGATAAGGCCCATCACCGTCGCGCTGATCACGCCCACCACCGCCACCAGCACGGCGGAAAAAGTGATGCCGATCGATGTGCGGTAAAAGGCGAAGATATTGCGCCCTTCCTGCTCGCGATAGACGATGTTGAGCGCCTCCATGATGGCGGAGGCCGCGCGCGTCGCGCCATAAAGCGCCACCGCCATCGCCAGCAGCAGGCCAAATCCCACCGCCGGCTTCGCCACCGTTACCACGCCCATCAGCTGGTCGTTGATGAGCGAGGCGGCATCGGACGGCACCACCGCGATGATCGATTGCATATGGCGCGCCACCATCGCCGGATCGCCGATCAATCCATAGGTGAGCGCGATCGCCGCGAACATCGGCGCGATCGACAGAAAGGCGTAATAGGCAACGCCGGCGGCCAGCAATCCCACATGATTGGCGGACAGCGCGCCCCAGACCCGCTTCAAGATTTCCCACCATCCCCGCGCGGGTATCTGCCACGGCGCATCGACATGCACCTGATGCGCGACACGTTCAGTCATAGAGCATCCCCCTGCAAACAAGCATAGGGCAAGCGCATGAGGAAGGGGAGGGGTTCCCTGAAAGGGGCGTGGGACAGGTGGAGTTTCCCATTATGGGAAATTTTCTTGGCAGCCGCGACGGAAACGGGTAGAAAGCGACAGTGAGGATCATCGCCCGCAACACATTGCTCGGCTATTATGACAGGCATCCGCTTACCCGCGCGTCGCTGGTCCACTGGTATGAGGTTACGGCCGGTGCAAGATGGACGTCCACCATTGAGGTCGCTTCGGCTTTCTCCAAGGCCAAGGTCGTCAATCGCGAGCGGGTTCGTTTCGAGATTGCCGGGGGCGATCATCGTCTGATCGCCGCCTTTCACTTTCCCGCCCAGATCGCATGGGTGAAGTTCATCGGCACGCATGCCGAATATGACAAGGTAAATGCCGCGACGGTCGATCTATATTGACGCTGGCGATGATGCATGGATGAGAGCGACACGGACATGAACGACACGCCCAAACAGCCGGACCTGAAACCGATCCGCACCGATGCCGACCATGCGGCCGCGCTCAGGACCATTGGCGCGCTCTGGGGTGCTGGGAAAGGCACGGCCGAATATGATCATCTCGACATGCTGGCAACGCTGGTCGAGGCCTATGAAGCAAAGCGCTGGCCGGTGACGTCGCTCGACCCGGTTGAGGCCATCGAGGCGGTGATGCAGGCGCAAGGGCATAGCCGGGCAGAGCTGGCCAAGCTGATCGGGCAAAATCGCGCAACCGAGATTCTGGCCAGAAAACGCCCTCTCACTCTGCCCATGATCAGGGCGATATCGGCCGCCTGGAAAGTCCCCGAAGCCGTGCTGGTGCGCGAATATCCGCTTGACCGCTGATCCTGCGCCCCTGCGCGCGCGGCCTACAAAAACGTCCCGCCCTTCATGATCCGCTTCACCCGGCCCTGCACGGGCACGCGGTCGAAGGGGGTGTTGCCGGCTTGCGCGGCCATGCGGGTGGAATCGACGATCCACGGCGCGTCGGGGTCGATGAAGATGAGGTCCGCCGCACTGCCGGCCGCAAAGCCGCCCGCCGCCACGCCCAGGATCCGCGCTGGATTGGCGCTCAGCAGCGTCATCAGCCGCCCCATGCTCACATGCCCTTCGCGCACCAGATTGAGCGACAGCGCCAGCAGCGTCTCGGCGCCCGCCATGCCCGGCGCGGCGTCGGCGAAGGGCAGGCGCTTGTCTTCCGGCCCGCGCGGGTCGTGGCCGGATGCGATCACGTCGATCGTGCCATCGGCAACCGCCGCGATCGCCGCCTGCCGGTCGCTTTCGTCGCGCAGCGGGGGCGAGAGGCGGGCGAAGGTGCGGAAATCGGTCACCGCCTGATCGTTGAGGAACAGATAGGCCGGGGTGATGCCGCAGCTGACCTTCAGCCCCTCCGCCTTGGCGGCGCGGATCAGGTCGAAGCCGGCGCGGGTCGTCACCAGCCGGAAATGGATCGCCGCGCCCGTCTCGCGCACCAGCATGATGTCGCGCGCGATCGCCATCGCTTCGGCGCAGGCGGGGGCGTGGGGCAGGCCCAGCCGCGTCGCCGTCTCGCCACTGGTCGCGACCGCCTTGGCGGTGAGGCCGCCATCCTCGGCATGGGCGATGAGCGTGAGACCTAGGCCCGACGCATAGGAAAGCAGGCGCAGCATCACGCCGGAATCGGCGATCCATTGCCGGCCGGTGCCCACCGCCTTGGCCCCCGCCGCTTGCATCAGGCCCATCTCCGCCATTTCGCGCCCTTGCAGGCCGCGCGTCGCTGCGGCGATGGGATGGACCCAGAAATCGGGCTTGCCCGCGCGGGTCGCCTGACGAATGAGGCCGGCATCGTCGAGTGGGGCGCTCTGATCGGGCATCAGCGCGGCGCGGGTGATGCCGCCGAAGTGAAAGGCCGGCTTGTCGGTGGCGAAGACGCCGAGGTCGATCAGGCCGGGCGCGACCACCAGGCCGCCCGCATCGATCCGCGCGCACTCTTCGGGCAGCGCGACATCGCCCGCCGCGACGATCCGGTCCTCCTCGATCAGCAGCGTGCCGGGACGCGGCGCGTCGCCCTGCGGATCGGCCAGCTTGCCGTTGACGATGGCGATACGGGTCATGCGGCAGGCCCTTTGGGGTTGAGGCTGGAGAGGGAGAGGGAAGCGGCCCCGGTGCGACGGCGGGGCATCGACAGGCCCGGCCCGGACGGGGAGGGGGCGCGTCGGCGCGGCGTCATGGTCAAGACCATCGCACATGTCCGATTGGTCGGGATGGTCAAGACCATCGCACCTTGTCTGTGGGTCGGGACGGTCAAGACCATCCCTCCTGCCCCCGCGCCGCGCGCGTCAGCACGTCGAGGCAGGCCATCCGCACCGCCACGCCCATCTCCACCTGCTCGGTGATGGCGGAGCGGTCGGGATGGTCGGCGACCGCGCTGCTGATCTCCACGCCACGGTTCATCGGGCCGGGATGCATGACCAGCGCGTCGGGCTTGGCGATCGCCAGCCGCTCCGTCGTCAGCCCGTAGAGCGCATGATATTCGCGCGGCGAGGGGATGAAGGCGCCGTCCATCCGCTCATTCTGCAAGCGCAGCATCATCACCACATCGGCGCCGTCCAGCCCCTCTTCCATCGAGCTATAGGGCGTCGCGCCCAGCATCTCGACTTCGGGCGGCAGCAGCGTCGGCGGCGCGATCGCGCGCACCTGCGCGCCCAGCGCGGCGAGGCAGAGCATGTTCGACCGGGCGACGCGGCTGTGCAGCACATCGCCGCAAATGGCGACGACCAGCCCTTCGAACCCGCCCTTGCGCCGGCGGATGGTGAGCGCGTCGAGCAGCGCTTGCGTCGGATGCTGATGCCATCCGTCGCCGGCATTCAGCACCGGGCAGTCGACCTTGTCCGCGATCAGCGCCACCGCGCCGGAACTGGCGTGGCGGATCACGATCACGTCGGCGGCCATGGCGTTGAGCGTCATGGCGGTGTCGATCAGCGTCTCGCCCTTCTTCACGCTCGACTGGGCGGCGTGCATATTGACCACGTCCGCGCCCAGCCGCTTGCCGGCAATCTCGAAGGACAGCAGCGTGCGGGTGGAATTTTCGAAAAAGGCGTTGATCTGCGTCATGCCCTTCAGGCGGTCGTCATGCTTGCGCGCCTGCCCCTTGTTGGCGCGCGCCCAATGGTCGGCCTCATCGAGCAGAAAACGGATTTCCCAGGGCTTCAGGTCCGCGATGGACAGCAGATGCCGGTGCGGGAACAGCGCCCGACCGCTGAGGTCGGACGAAGCGGGCGCGGCGGTCGTTTCGGGCATGGCAGGCGCTTTAGGCGAGCGCGCGGAGGAGGGCAAGCGGCCTGCGGCGGGCAACCCGCCGCGCGACAGCGGTCGACCGGCGTGAAATCCTATTATGCCGTGAAATCAACCTGTTGCCTGTTTCGCAAAATGGCCGTCACCTGTCTCACCCCTGTAGCAGTTAACGCGCCCCATAGCGCCGCGCGAGCAGCGCGCAGGCCATCAGCTGGATCTGGTGGAACAGCATCAGCGGCAACAGCACCGGCCCCACCATGGCGGCGGGGAACAGCACGCCGGCCATCGGCACGCCCGACGCCAGGCTCTTTTTCGACCCGCAAAATTGCAGCACGATCGCATCCTCGCGCGACAGCCCCATCCACCGCGCCAGCTGCCAGCTGAACAGCAGGATGAGGCCCAGCATCAACAGGCATATCGCGGTCAGCACCAGCAATTCGCCCTGCGATATGCGGCTCCACAGCCCCTCGACCACGGCGGCGGAAAAGGCGGAATAGACGACCAGCAGGATCGACCCGCGATCCACCTTGCCCAACATCGCCTTGTGCCGGTCGACCAGCCCGCCGATCCATGGGCGCAGCGCATGACCGGCGACAAAGGGCAGCAGCAATTGCAGGACGATCCCCTCCGCCGAGGACAGGGAGATCAGCCCGTCCGCTCCACCCGGCCGCATCAGCAGCCCGACCAGCAGCGGCGTCATGACGATGCCGAGCAGATTGGAGAAGGAGGCGCTCACCACGGCGGCGGCGACATTGCCGCGGGCGATGGCGGTGAAGGCGATGGAGGATTGCACCGTCGAGGGCAGCAGGGCGAGGAACAACAAGCCCTCGCTCAGGTCGTGCGGCTCGATCCCGGTGGCGCGAATCGCCAGCGCGATCAGGGGAAAGGCGATGAAGGTCGTGCCCAGCGTCGCCAGATGCAGCCGCCATGCCTTCGCCCCGCTCCAGATCGCCGCCCGCGACAATTTGGCGCCATGCAGGAAGAAGAGCAGCACGATGCCCGCATCCGCCGCTACGGCCGTCAGCCTTGCGCCCTCGCCCCGCGCCGGCAGCAGCGACGCGAGCGCGACCGTCGCCAGCAACAGCAGCAGGAAAGGATCGAGGATGCGGAGCAGGCGGGGCATGAAACGGCTTTGGCAAAGGGGGAGGGAGGGGGTAGAGCCGGTCCATCCGCCAAAGGGCGGGGCTTGGCAAGTGCAGGAGAGCGATAGGTGAGTGACGCGATTGCAATGGTCGAGGCGGACGGGCTGGTCGAAATCCATATCGACCGCCCGGACAAGAAAAATGCGCTGACCGGCGCCATGTATCGCGCCATGACCGCCGCGCTGGCCGATGCCGCCGCCCGCGACGAGGTCGGCGCGCTGCTGTTCGCCGGCCGGGGCGACGCTTTTTGCGCGGGCAATGATCTCAAGGATTTCATGGCCGGGCCGGAAGGGGCGGCGGCGGCCTTCGCCTTTGTTCAGGCGCTCGCGACCTTTGAAAAGCCGATGGTCGCGGCGGTGCAGGGGCAGGCGGTCGGCATCGGCACGACGATGCTGCTGCATTGCGACCTCGTCTATGCCGCGCCCGATGCGCGTTTCATACTGCCCTTCGTCAATCTGGGACTGGTGCCGGAGGCGGCGTCCAGTCTGCTGCTGCCCGCAGCCATCGGCCCGGCCAAGGCGGCGGCGATGCTGATGCTGGGCGAGCCGATGGCGGCCGAG
>DAMDPH010000117.1:0-9701 GCA_032082785.1 Sphingobium sp.
GCTCGGCTGGGCGTTGCTCGACCGGATGATCGGGCGGCGCAGCAAGGCGAGCGGCGTGCTGTCGGGCGGGCTTGCAGGGGCGGCGGCAATTGCGGCCTGCGCGGCGCTGGTCGGGCCGGGCGGCGCGATGCTGATCGGACTGATCGCGGCGCTGATCTGCCGCACCGGCGCGAAATTCCTGCGCGGGCTGGGCGATGGCGGGAGCTTCGCCATTCACGGATTGGGCGGCGTGACCGGCCTGCTGGCCCTGCCGCTGTTCGTTCAGCCGCAACTGGGCGGCGTGGGTTTCGAGCAAGGCATCAGCCTTGGCAGCGCGTGGATCGGGCAGCTGGCGGGCATCGCCGCCGTCGGCCTATGGGCGGTGATCGGCACGGCCATCGTGGCATTGGGCGTGTCGCTGCTGCTGCCGCTGCGCCTCTCGTCGCAGCAGGAAGAGGCCGGGATTGACGCGGCGCTGCATGGCGAGCAAGGGTGGGATTTTCGGTGAGCCCCTCCATCGATGATCGTTGCCATATTCGCGCACCAGGAGGAGCGACGCATCGCCGTCTGCCTGCGCTCCCTGCCGCTCGACCGGCCTGATACCGACTTTCATATCTTGGTGAACGGATCGACCGACCGCACGGCGGATCGGGCGCGAGAGGTTGCGGGCGTGCGCGCCAATGTCATCGTGCATGACCTGGCCCAAGGCGGCAAGGCGCGGACCTGGAACCATTTTCTCTATCAGATCGTGCCGGCGACAGCGCCCGGCTGCCTCGTCTTTCTCGACGGTGATGCGCGCATCGCGCCCGGATCGCTCGACGCGCTGGCGGCGGCGTTGGCGGAGCGGCGGGACGCGCATGCGGCCGCCGGCCTGCCGCTCAACGGGCGCAATGCGTTACGATATCGGCAGGCGATCCGGTCGGAAGGCGGGCTGTTCGGTGATCTTTACGCGCTGTCGGGGCGCTTCGTCGATGCACTGCGCGCGCGCAGGCTGCGGCTGCCGGAGGATCTGGTCGGCGATGACGGGCTGATTGCCGCCTGGGCGCGCACCAACCTGTCCACCGATGCGGCAGCACGGCCGGGGCGGGTCGTCGCCTGCGACAGCGCGGGCTTTCTCTGCGATCCGGTACGGCTGACGCAGCCCGCCAGCTGGCACATGCAATATCGGCGGATGCTCAGCTATTCGCGGCGGCATTTCCAAAACCGCATCCTGTCGGACATCATGAAGCGGGAGGGGCCTGACGGCATCCCTCCCCGCCTCGACAGCCTATACGGCGCGTGGCTGCCGCGTCTGCGGCCGCGTCCCGGCCTGATCGGCTGGTTCGACCGCCGGGCGCTCGCGCAGATGCGCAAGCGCCCCGGGTGAGGATCAGCGGTCGCGACTGACCGCCAGCTCCTTGTTGATATAGAGCGCCACCATCGTCGCCACCGCACCCGAAAGCAGGTAGATGCCCGACGCGGCGAGGCCGAACTTCACCGACAGCAGCAACGCCACCAGCGGCGCGAAGCCCGCGCCCACCAGCCAGGCAAGATCGGACGTCAGCGCCGAACTGGTATAGCGTGCCTCAGTCGCGAAGTTGGACGCGACCACGCCCGACGACTGGCCAAAGGCCAAGCCCAGCAGCATGAAGCCCAGGATCATGAAGGCGACTTCGCCCAGATCACCGCCATTGAGCAGCAACGGCGCCATGACGCTGAAGATCGCGATGCCGAGCGCGGACCAGCCGAGCAGCGAGCGACGGCCGATCTGGTCGGCGATGAAGCCCGACACGACGATGGCCAACAGGCCGACCGATGCGCCGATCATCTCGATGATGAGGAAGCGTTCGAGCGGCTGATCGGTGAACAGCGCCACCCAGGACAGCGGGAACACCGTGACCATGTGGAAGAGCGCGAAGCTCGCCAGCGGCGCAAAGGCACCGAGGATGATGTTGCGTCCCTCCGCCTTGACGGTCGGCAGCACCGGCGAAGGCACCAGCTCCCGCTGTTCGAACAGCCGTTCGAACTCATGCGTCACCACGATGCGCAGCCGCGCAAACAGCGCCACCACGTTAATCGCGAAGGCGACGAAGAAGGGATAGCGCCAGCCCCAGCTGAGGAAGTCGGCTTCCGACAGGTTGAGCAGGAAGAAGGCGAACAGGCCGCTCGCCACCAGCAACGCCAGCGGCGCGCCCAGCTGCGGCACCATCGCATACCAGCCGCGCTGATGCGGCGGCGCGTTCAGCGACAGGAGCGAGGCAAGCCCGTCCCAGGTGCCGCCCAGCGCGATACCCTGCATCGCCCGCAACAGCACCAGCACGATGGCGGCGGCGTGACCGATCGAATGATAGCTCGGCAGGAAGGCGATGGCGACGGTCGAGCCGCCAAGCAGGAACAGCGCCGCGGTCAGCTTCGTTCCGCGCCCATAACGCCGGTCCACCGCCATGAAGAGCAATGACCCGATCGGTCGCGTGATGAAAGCGACCGCGAAAATCGCGAAGGAATATAACGTCCCCGTCAGCGCATCCACATAGGGAAAGACCACCGCCGGAAAGACGATGACCGATGCAATTGCATATACGAAAAAGTCGAAAAATTCGGACGTGCGGCCAATGACAACGCCGATCGAGATATCCCCCGGCGCAATGCGATGGTCGCGTGCGTTGATCTTGCGCGCATCATCCTCCAGCGACGCGGAGGTGAAGGCAACAGCCTGTGAATTCATAGGCACCCGCTCCTTGGCTAGGCCACCGGAACGCGTATCTGTTCTGCCGATGGCCAGGAAATGGCAACATAACAGAAAACCGGCAGAGTCTAAGCGGTATCCCACATTAGCGAGATTTTTTGCATCTGCACATGTTTGGACAAAATGCCCACTATCCGACTCTGTGCGGAATCGTTAGTCGCGCGACCATGTCACACCACCTCTCTCCTAACTGGGCCAAGCTGTTGCGCTGGTCCGTAGCGATCCTGGCGCTGCCGCTGGCGGCTTGCGACACGATCGTGATGAACCCGGCGGGCGATATTGCGGTGCAGCAGAAGGATCTGATCCTGATCTCGACTGCGCTGATGCTCCTTATCGTGCTGCCCGTCATGGCGCTGGTCGTCGTCTTCGCCTGGCGCTACCGCGCCGCGAACAAGACGGCCGAAAAACATTATGATCCCGACTGGGATCACAGCACCAAGCTGGAGCTGCTGATCTGGTCCGCGCCGCTGCTGATCATCATCTGCCTTGGCGCGCTGACCTGGGTGAGCACGCACAAGCTGGACCCCTATCGGCCGCTCGACCGGATCGACGCACAGACCCGCCTTGACCCCAAGGTAAAGCCGCTGCGGGTCGAGGTGGTGGCGCTCGACTGGAAATGGCTCTTCATCTATCCCGACCTCGGCATCGCCACCGTCAATGAGCTGGCGACCCCGGTCAATGTGCCGATCCAGTTCGACATCACCGCCTCAACGGTGATGAACAGCTTCTACGTGCCGGCGCTGGCGGGGCAGATCTACGCCATGCCGGGCATGGAGACGAAACTGCATGCGGTCGCCAACCGGACCATCAACTCCACCGGCTTTTCCGCCAATTATTCGGGCGCGGGCTTCAGCCATATGCGTTTTGCCTATCATGCGCAGACCCAAGCCGATTTCGACGCCTGGGTCGCCAAGGTGAAGGCCAGCAAGGCGGCCCTCGACCGCGACGTCTATCTGACGCTCGCCAAGCCGAGCGAGAAGGCGCCGGTCGCCTATTTCTCGACCGTCGATCCCAAGCTGTTCGACGCGGTGGTCAATCTGTGCCCCCGCCCCGGCCAGCGTTGCATGGGCGAGCTGATGCACATCAACCAGATGGGCGGCGGCGGCAAGGAATCGGCGCATGACGTCGATGGCCTGCAATATGATTTTCCCGACAGCCATGTGATCGAGCAGGCGGACCAGAATAAGGGGCAGGAAACCGCCCCCGACGCGACCGCCACCCCTTCGGCCGATCACTCCTCTCATAGCGGCGCCGACGCGCACGCGCAGCATCGGTAAGAACCATGACTGGCACACTCACAACAACGCAGATGATCCTGGGACGTCTGACATGGGACGCCTTCCCATGGCATGAGCCCATCGTCGTCGCGACCTTCTGCGCGGTCGTCCTGGGCGGCGCCGCCGTCGTCGGCGCGCTCACCTATTTCCGGCTCTGGGGCTATCTCTGGAAAGAATGGTTCACCAGCGTGGACCATAAGAAGATCGGCATCATGTATATGGTGCTGGGCCTCGTCATGTTCCTGCGCGGTTTCGCCGACGCGATCATGATGCGCCTCCAGCAGGCCTGGGCCTTCAACGGCTCCGAAGGCTATCTGAACGCACATCATTTCGATCAGGTGTTCACGGCGCATGGCGTGATCATGATCTTCTTCGTGGCGATGCCGTTCATCACCGGTTTGATGAACTATATCGTCCCGTTGCAGATCGGCGCGCGCGACGTCAGCTTCCCCTTCCTCAACAACTTCTCCTTCTGGATGACCACCGGCGGCGCGCTGCTGGTGATGGCGTCGCTGTTCCTGGGCGAATTCGCGCAGACCGGC
The DNA here is from genome assembly GCA_032082785.1 of Sphingobium sp. Classification (GTDB taxonomy): domain Bacteria; phylum Pseudomonadota; class Alphaproteobacteria; order Sphingomonadales; family Sphingomonadaceae; genus Sphingobium. The sequence goes on from DAMDPH010000117.1 coordinate 4,524, forward strand.
TGGCTCGCCTATCCGCCGCTGTCGGGGATCGATTATAGTCCGGCCACAGGCGTCGACTATTATATCTGGGCGTTGCAGGTGGCGGGTGTCGGCACGACATTATCCGGCATCAACCTGATCGCGACCATCGTGAAGATGCGCGCGCCCGGCATGTCGCTGATGAAGATGCCGGTCTTCACCTGGACCTCGCTCTGCGCGAACGTCCTGATCGTCGCCTCCTTCCCCATCCTGACGGCCACGCTCGTGCTGCTGTCGCTCGACCGCTACGCTGGTACCAATTTCTTCACCAACGATTTCGGCGGCAACCCGATGATGTATGTCAACCTCATCTGGATCTGGGGCCATCCCGAAGTCTATATCCTCATCCTGCCGCTGTTCGGCGTCTTCTCCGAAGTCGTGTCGACCTTCTGCAGCAAGCGTCTGTTCGGCTATACGTCGATGGTCTATGCGACCGTCTGCATCATGGTCCTGTCCTATCTGGTGTGGCTGCACCACTTCTTCACCATGGGATCGGGCGCCAGCGTCAACAGCTTCTTCGGCATCACGACGATGATCATCTCGATTCCGACGGGCGCCAAGCTGTTCAACTGGCTCTTCACCATGTATCGCGGCCGCATCCGTTTCGAGCTGCCGATGATGTGGGCTGTCGCCTTCATGCTGACCTTCACGGTCGGCGGCATGACCGGCGTTCTGCTCGCGGTGCCGCCCGCCGACTTCGTGCTGCACAACTCGCTGTTCCTGATCGCGCACTTCCATAATGTGATCATCGGCGGCGTGCTGTTCGGCCTCTTCGCGGCGATCAACTATTGGTGGCCTAAGGCGTTCGGCTACAAGCTCAACCAGTTCTGGGGCCATGTGTCCTTCTGGTGCTGGAATGTCGGCTTCTGGCTGGCCTTCGGTCCGCTCTATGTCCTGGGCCTCATGGGCGTCACCCGCCGCATGCGCGTGTTCGACGATCCCAGCCTGCAGATCTGGTTCGTCATCGCCGCCATCGGCGCCGCCATCATCGCGGCCGGCATCGGCGCCATGCTGATCCAGTTTGCCGTGTCGGTCTGGAAGCGCGACGAGTTGCGCGACCTGTCGGGCGATCCCTGGGACGGCCGCACGCTGGAATGGGCGACCAGCTCGCCCCCGCCGGAATATAATTTCGCCTTCACCCCGGTGGTGCATGACGGCGACAGCTGGGCGGACATGAAGAAGCATGGCTATCAGCGTCCGCTGGGCGGCTATCAGCCGATCCACATGCCCAGCAGCACCGGCGCCGGCGTCATCCTGGCGGCCCTGTCGACGCTCTGCGGCTTTGCCCTCATCTGGTATATCTGGTGGCTCGCGGGTCTCAGCTTCCTGGGCATCGTCGCGGTCGCCATCGGCCATACCTTCAACTACAAGCGCGATTTCTACATCCCGGCTGAGGACGTGACGCGCACCGAGGAAGAGCGTACGCGCGTCCTCGCGGCGGGAGTCTGATCATCATGAGCAGCGCACACGCAGCAACGCCGGCGCAAGCCCGCGCCTACCACCTGCCGGAGGAGCCGCACCTCCACGAAGGGCACAGCACCATGCTGGGCTTCTGGATCTACCTGATGAGCGATTGCCTCATCTTCGCGATCCTCTTCGCCACCTATGCGGTGCTCGGCGGCAGCTATGCCGGCGGCCCGGGGCCGAAGGACCTGTTCGACCTGAACCTCATCGCGCTCAACACCGCGATGCTGCTCTTCTCGTCGATCACCTATGGCTTCGCCATGCTGTCCATGGAAAAGAACCGGGTCAGCGCCACCCAGGGCTGGCTGTTCGTCACCCTGTTGTTCGGCGCGGCCTTCCTCTTCATCGAGCTGTACGAATTTTCGCACCTCATCCATGAAGGGGCCGGCCCGACCCGTTCGGCCTTCCTCTCGGCCTTCTTCACGCTGGTCGGCACGCATGGCCTGCACGTCACCTTCGGGTCGATCTGGCTCATCACGCTGATGGTTCAGGTCGCCAAGAAGGGGCTGATCCCGGCCAACAAGCGCCGCCTGATGTGCCTGAGCATGTTCTGGCACTTCCTTGACGTCATCTGGATCGGCGTCTTCACCTTTGTCTATCTGATGGGAATGCTGCGATGACCGACGCCGTCCATCCTCACGGGGGCCATGGCCACCCGAACGATCATCATGACGACCATCATGACGATGGCCACAGCCATGGCACGATGGGCAGCTATATGATCGGCTTTGGCCTGTCGGTCATCCTGACGGCCATCCCCTTCTGGCTGGTGATGTCGGGCGTGCTGGGCGATGCGCAGCTGACCGGCTTCATCATCATGGGCTTTGCCGTGGTGCAGATCGTGGTCCACATGATCTACTTCCTGCACATGAACACCCGCGCCGAAGGCGGCTGGTCGTTCATGGCGACGATGCTGACCATCGTGCTGGTGGTCATCACCTTGTCGGGGTCGATGTGGGTCATGTACCATCTCAACACCAACATGATGCCGCAGCATGACATGTCCGCCATGCAGCATGAAATGGGCACCATGCCGTGACCATGACGGGCAATGGGGGGCGCCGGCGGCGCTCCCCGGCCTTTCTGATCGGCATCACGCTGATCGCCCTGCTGCTGTTCACGGGCCTGTGCGCGCTGGGCAGCTGGCAGCTCCAGCGCCTCGGCTGGAAACGCGACCTGATCGCGCGGGTCGATGCCCGCATCCATGCAGCGCCCCGCCCTGCCCCACGCAGCGCCACCCCCGCCGACGAATATCGTCGCGTCAGCGCCACCGGCACCTTCCTCCATGACAAAAGCCTGTTCGTTCAGGCATCGACCGTGCGCGGCGCGGGCTATTGGGTGCTGACGCCGATGCGCACTGACGCGGACTTCACCCTGCTTATCAATCGCGGTTTCGTGCCGCCCGAGGGCCGCGCCAGCTATGACCGGCCGAGCGGTCCGCAGCAGGTCAGCGGCCTGCTGCGCCTGACCGAGCCGGGCGGCGGCTTTCTGCGCCGCAACGACCCCGCCGCCGGCCGCTGGTATTCGCGCGATGTCGCCGCGATCGCCCGGACGCAGCGGCTGCCCGCCCCGGTCGCCAATTATTTCATCGACGCCGGCGCCACCCCGGCCGGCCGCCTGCCGGTCGGCGGCCTGACGGTCGTGCGTTTCCCCAACAGCCATCTTTCCTACGCCATCACCTGGTTCATACTGGCGGCGATGGTGCTGGGCGGCTACATCATCCTCATGCGCCAGGAGTGGAAAGACCGCCGGGCATGATGAGCGGCAATAGCCCCATCAATGGCTCCATCACTGGCCCCACTACTGGCCCGGCCGAAGGACGCTGGCTGCCCAGCCAATGGCCCGCCGACGCCGCCGGCCACAAGAATATGGCGCTGCTGATCCAGTTGCGCTGGCTCGCCATAGCCGGACAGGTGGCAACGATCCTGATCGTCCATCTGCTGATGAACATCCGCCTGCCGCTGGCGCCGATGCTGCTCGTCACCGGGGTGGCAGCCGCCGTCAACGCCGCGAGCTTCGCCGCGCTGCGCCCGCGTACCGATATTTCGCGGGCGGAGCTGTCCATATCGCTGCTGTTCGACGTGCTGCTGCTGACCGCGCTCCTTTATCTCAGCGGCGGAGCGACCAATCCCTTCATCTCCCTCTATCTGTTGCAGGTGGCATTGGGCGCGGTGCTGCTCGACCGGTGGAGCGCCTGGGGCATCACGATCATGTCGGTGCTGTGCGCGGCGCTGCTGACGGTCGACTACCGGCCGCTCGACCTTGGCGGGCGGTCGCAGCAGCATCTGCTGAGCCTCAACATCCTGGGCACCTGGACCTGCCTCACCATGATCGCGGTGCTGCTGGTGCTGTTCATGACGCGGGTGCATCGCAACCTTCAGGCGCGCGAGGCCTATCTGGCCGGGCTGCGCCAGCAGGCGGCGGAGGAGGAGCATATCATCCGCATGGGGCTGCTGGCGTCGGGCGCGGCGCATGAGCTGGGCACGCCGCTCGCCTCGCTGGCGGTGGTGCTGGGCGACTGGCGCCATATGCCCGAGATTAGCCGCAACCCCATATTGCTGGAAGAGGTCGAGGAAATGCAGGCGGCGGTCAATCGCTGCAAGACGATCCTGACCGGCATCCTCCTCTCCTCGGGCGAGGCGCGAGGCGAAGCGCCGGTCATCACCGATGTGCGCGACTTTATCGAGGCGATCGCGCAGGATTGGCGGAGCGCCAATGCGGCATTGGTGCTGCGCTGCGACTATGGCCCCCATGACTATCCGCGCATCGTCGCCGACCCGGTGATCCGGCAGGCCATCACCAACCTGCTCGACAATGCGCGGGAGGCGGGCGCGAGCCATATCGACCTGCTGGTCGGGCGCGACAGCCAGTGCCTCAACATCGCGGTGCGCGACAATGGGCCGGGCTTCAGTCCGCAGATGCTGGCCGATTTCGGCAAGCCCTATCGGTCGAGCAAGGGCCGGCAGGGCGGTGGGCTGGGCCTGTTCCTGGTCGTCAATGTCGTGCGCAAGCTGGGCGGCAGCGTCGATCCCAGCAACGGCGCGGGCGGCGGCGCGTTGGTGCAGCTGCGCCTGCCATTCGCCAACATCGCTCTGGACCAGGAGGAGAGCGCCGACCATGGCCGATGACCGGTTGCTGATGATTGTCGAGGATGACGAGGATTTCGCCCGCACCCTCAAACGCTCCTTCGAGCGGCGCGGCTATGGCGTGCTGGTGGCGGGCAGTCATGAGGCGCTGCTGGCGCTGCTGGCGGAGCATGATCCGGGCTATGCCGTGGTCGACCTGAAGCTCGGCGCGCAATCAGGGCTGGTGTGCGTCCAGACGCTGCACGCGCATGATCCCGCCATGCTGATCGTCGTGCTGACCGGCTTTGCCAGCATCGCCACGGCGGTCGAGGCGATCAAGCTGGGCGCGACCAACTATCTCGCCAAGCCGTCCAACAGCGACGATATCGAAGCCGCTTTCGCCCGCTCGTCCGGCGACCCCAGCGCCCCGCTCGCCCCCCGCCCCACGTCGATCAAGACACTGGAATGGGAGCATATTCACGAAGTGCTGAAAGATAGCGACTTCAACATTTCGGAAGCCGCCCGGCGCCTGGGCATGCACCGCCGCACGCTGGCGCGCAAATTGGCCAAGCGGCAGGTGGGATAAGATTTCAGGCTGGAGCGGGTGAGGGGAATCGACCCCCCGTCGTCA
>DAMDPH010000117.1:9711-9936 GCA_032082785.1 Sphingobium sp.
CCCGCCTGTGACCGCCCCATGACACAGGCCATGGGGGCGGTCAACGGATTCGCGTCAATAGGGCGCCTGCGCGTCGCGGGCGGGAATGGCGCCGCGACGGCCGATGTTCCAGCCGGCGAGACGATGCCCCGCCACCGCCGCGTCGCGCGGGCTTGCGCCGGCCAGCCGGGCGTGGAGATAGCCGCCGTTGAAGGCATCGCCCGCCCCGCTCGAATCGACCACATC
>DAMDPH010000118.1:0-9874 GCA_032082785.1 Sphingobium sp.
GCCTTGCCCGCCCGGCCGTCGCCCGGCTTTTCGCCCCCTGCCTTGCTCGATATGCGCGCCATGCCCTGCCTGATAGTCACCGGCGCGCAGGGTGCAAAGCGCTATTGCGCGGCGATGCGCGGCACAGCCAGCCGGGGGATCTCTATCGCCGGGCAGCGGTCCATCACCACCTTGAGCCCGGCGGCCTCGGCGCGGGCGGCGGCGGCGTCGTTGATGACGCCGATCTGCATCCACACCGACTTCGCGCCGGCCGCGATCGCCGCATCCACCGCTTCGCCCGCCGCCTCGCTGCGGCGGAAGATATCGACCATGTCGATCGGCACGCCAATCTCGTCGAGGCTGTTCCACACAAATTCGCCATGGACATGCTCGCCCGCAATCTGCGGATTGACCGGCAGCACGCGATAGCCATGGCCCTGCAACATGCGCATCACGCCATAGCTTGGCCGGTCGGGCCGATCGGAAATGCCGACCAGCGCGATCGTTCGCGTTTCGGCAAGTAGGGTCGCGATTTCCTGCGGGTCGGTGAGCGGCATCGGCTTTCTCCTATCGGGTCGTCAGCATGAGGACGCAGCGCGCGCCCGGCCGTTCCCTTGGCGCGGCCAGGATCAGCGCTTCGCCAGCCAGTCCGCGACCTGAGCGGCGATGGCCTTGAAGGCATCGGCATGCGGTCCTTCGCCCGCCGCCGGGGGATCGCCCGCGTCGGACCGGGTGCGAATGTCGATGGCGAGCGGGATGCGACCAAGGAAGGGCATGCCCAGCGTCGCCGCCGCCTGCTCCGCGCCGCCCTGGCCGAAGGGATCGCTGATCTCCCCGCAATGGGGACAGGCATAGCCGGCCATATTTTCCACCAGGCCGATCATCGGCACCTGCGCCTGGGTGAAGAAGCTGATGGCGCGGGTTGCGTCGATCAGCGCCAGATCCTGCGGCGTCGATATGATGAGCGCGCCGGCGGGCTTGTGCTTCTGCACCATGGACAGCTGCACGTCGCCCGTGCCCGGCGGCATGTCGACGATCAGCAATTCCGTCTCGCCCCAATCGGCATCGATCAGCTGCCCCAGCGCATTGCCCGCCATCGGCCCGCGCCAGGCGATGGCCTTGCCCGCCTCCACCAGCTGCGCCATCGACAGCATCGGAATGCCCAGCGTTCCCGCCACCGGGATCAGCTTCTTGTCCCGTGCCTCGGGCTTGCGATCCTCGCCCGCGAGCAAGCGCGCCTGCGACGGGCCATAAATGTCGGCGTCGACGATGCCGACACGATGGCCCATCCGATGGAGCGCCACCGCAAGATTGGCGGAGAGCGTCGACTTGCCCACGCCGCCCTTGCCCGAAGCCACGGCGATGATGCGCGGCCCGCTCGGCGCGTCGGCGGCGCGTTCGGCGGTCATGGCGATGCGCAGGTCGGTGACGCCGGGCAGTTGCAGCGCCCCTTCGCGGATGGCGGCGGCGACGGCGTCGCGCTGCTGCGGCGTCAGCCCGCCCACATCCAGCGCGAGCGTCATGATCCCGTCCTTCAGCTTGGGCGCGCTGGCGCGTCCGTTGGTGAGGCTTTTGAGGCGGGCGGCAAAATCGTCAAGATCGGTCATGCCGCGCTTCCTAAAGCGCTTTTTCCTCGCTTGAAACCGCTTCCGACAGGGTCGTCACGATATTCCGCCACCGACTTTTTCTGCCCTCCACTGACGAGATGCAGCAATATCCGTACGATCGGCTCTGTTTTTCATGGCCCAGCCTTCCTATAGAGACAGGATGAAGAGAATATTTGGGTGGATGCCCGGCATCGCGAGCGCCATGGCTCAAGGTCCATGGGGCGGCAAAAGCGACGGGCCGGACGGCAATGACGGTCAAGGCAAGGGCGGCTCCGGCGACGGCGGCGGCCCGCGCAACCCCTGGACGCAGCCGGGTCGCCCCGGCGCGCCCAAGGGACCGTCCGCGATCGAGGATCTGCTGCGCCGCAGCCGGGAGAGTTTCGGCCAGGGTGGCGGCGGCTTTGGCGGCCTGCCCCCGCGCGCCAACGGCAAGGCGCTGTGGCCGGCCGCGATCGGCCTGCTGATCCTGCTTTGGCTCGCGCTCACCTGCTTCCACCGGGTCGGCCCGCAGGAACGCGGCGTCGTGACCTTGCTCGGCAAATATAGCCGGACCCTGACGCCCGGCATCAGCCTGACGCTGCCCGCCCCCTTCGAGGCGGTCACGACGGTCGATGTTGAGGAAATCCGTACGGTCGACATTGGCTCCGCCAGCGCCGAGAGCGAAAATCTTGTGCTGACCGGCGACCAGAATATCATCGACCTCGCCTATTCGGTGCGCTGGAACATCCGCAATCCGGAGCTGTATCTGTTCCAGCTGGCCGATCCCGACGCCAGCGTGCGCGAAGTGGCGGAAAGCGCCATGCGCGCGGTGCTCGCCAGCGTCAGCCTGGACGATGCGCTGGGCGCCGGCCGGACCGGCATCGAGCAGAATGTCGAACAGCGGATGCAGGAAATTCTCGACGGCTACGGATCGGGCATCCGCATCCAGGGCATCGCCATCAAGCAGGCCGATCCGCCGACGGCGGTGAACGACGCGTTCAAGGCCGTGTCGGCCGCGCAGCAGACGGCGCAGACCTATCTCAACGAAGCCCGCGCCGCCGCCCAGCAGGTGGAAGCCAAGGCGCAGGGTGAAGCCGCGGCCTTCGACAAGGTCTATGAACAATATCGGCTGGCGCCGGACGTGACCCGCCGCCGCATGTATTATGAAACCATGGAGGAGGTTCTGGCGAACGTCGACAAGACCATCGTCGAAACCGGCGGCGTGACGCCCTATCTGCCGCTGCCCGAATTGAAGCGGCGCGCCCAGGCGGCGCCCGCCGCGACCACCGCGCCCAGCGGCACCACCGCAACCACCAGCGAAGGGGGTCAGTGATGCCTGCCATTCTGCGTCATCCCGTCGCGCTCGCGCTGATCGCCCTCGGCCTGCTGATCCTGGTCGGCAGCACCGTCACGCTGGTGCCGGAAACCAAGCAGGGCGTGATCGTCCGCTTCGGCGACCCCAAATATATCATCAACCGCTATCTTCCGAACGAGACGTTCGGCAAGACCGGCGCCGGCGTCATCCTGCGCTGGCCGTTCGTCGACCAGATCGTCTGGATCGACAAGCGCGTCCTGTCGGTGGAAATGGAGCGGCAGCAGGTGCTGTCGACCGACCAGCTGCGGCTTCAGGTCGATGCCTTCGCCCGCTATCGCATCGTCGATCCGCTGCGCATGTATATCGCCGCGGGCAGCGAGGAACGGGTGTCCGACGCGCTGCGTCCGATCCTGGGCTCCGCGCTCCGCAACGAACTGGGCAAGCGGCCCTTCGCCGCCCTGCTCAGCCCCGAACGCGGCCAGGTGATGGACAATATCGAGGTCGGCCTGAACCGCGTCGCCCGCCAATATGGCGCCCAGATCGTCGACGTGCGGATCAAGCGCGCCGACCTGCCAGACGGCGCGCCGCTGGAAAGCGCCTTCACCCGCATGCGCACCGCGCGTGAGCAGCAGGCCCGGACCATCCGCGCCCAGGGCGCCAAGCAGGCCCAGATCATCCGCGCGGAAGCCGACGCCAATGCCGCGCGCATCTATGCGGCCAGCTTCGGCAAGGACGCGTCCTTCTACGACTTTTATCGGGGCATGCAGAGCTATCGCTACACCTTCGCGCCGGAACGCGAAGGGCAGACCAATCTGGTGCTGTCGCGCGACAATGAATTCCTGCGCCAGTTTCAGGGCGGTCGCTGATCGTTCGCTCGCGCAGCCGGCCCTTAACGTCGGCACGGCTGCGCGGGGGGCTGTTTTTCGCGGGAAAAAGCCCTACATCATTACGGAACCAGTGCCATTCAATGAGGGTTAAGGGAGCGCGGCGCATCAGGACTTTACCATTGAGTCCCGCCCTCCCTTCCCGAAGTTCATGAGAGGACCGTCACGAGTGCGTTACGCTTATGCCATTACCGGCGCCCTGCTGCTGGGCGGCACCGCCATCGCCGTCACCTCCAGCCCCAATGTCGGCGCGCAGACCGCCCAGAATGAAGGCATGCAGGCCGCCGCGCCCGCCGGCGCCCCCGCCAGCCTCGCCGACATGGTCGAGCGGCTTCAGCCCGCCGTCGTCAATATCTCCACCAAACAGCGGGTTCAGGTCCAGAACCCCTTTGCCGGCACGCCCTTCGGCGATCTGTTCGGCCTCAACCGCGGCCAGCCGCAAACCCGCCAGGCGCAGTCGCTCGGCTCGGGCTTCCTGATCTCGTCCGACGGCTATATCGTCACCAATAACCATGTGGTGTCGGCCGGCGCGGAAGGCGCGTCCGTCGACTCAATCACGGTGACGCTGACCAATCGCGAGGAATATGAGGCCAAGCTGATCGGCCGCGACCCCGCCACCGACATCGCCGTGCTGAAGATCGAGCCGAAAAAGGCGCTGCCCTTCGTCAAGTTCGGCGACAGCACCAAGGCGCGCGTAGGCGACTGGGTCGTCGCCATCGGCAACCCCTTCGCCCTGTCGGGCACGGTCACGGCGGGCATCATCTCCGCCCTGCATCGCGGCACCGGCGGCAGCTATGATAAGTTCATCCAGACTGATGCGTCGATCAACCAGGGTAATAGCGGTGGCCCGATGTTCGACATGCGCGGCAATGTGATCGGCATCAACAGCCAGATCCTCTCGCCCTCGGGCGGCAATGTCGGCATCGGCTTCGCCATTCCTTCGGAACAGGCCGCCCCGATCGTCGAGACATTGCGCAAGGGTCAGGCCGTCAAGCGCGGCTATCTGGGCGTCGCCATCACGCCGCTGAGCGAGGATCTGGCCGAATCGCTGGGTCTCAGCAAGAATAGCGGCGAGTTCATCCAGAGCGTCGAGCCGGGCAAGGGCGCCGACAAGGCCGGCATCAAGGCCGGCGACGTGATCGTCAGCGTCAGCGGCCAGGAAGTGAATCCCGACCAGAATCTGTCGTCGATCGTCGCCAACCAGCCGATCGGTTCGCGTGTGCCGATCGTCCTGATCCGCAACGGCCAGCGCCAGACGGTGACCGCCGTTGTCGGCGAGCGTCCGTCCGAAGACGAACTGAACAGCTTCGCCCCGCAGCAGGATGAGGATTTCAGCCAGGGCAATCAGGGCGGCGATGACAAGGCGGCGCAGCAGTCGCTCGGCATTTCCGCCATCCCGCTGACGCCCGGCATCATCCGCCAGCTCGGCATCGCCACCGACACGCGCGGCATCGTCATCACCGCCGTCGATCGGTCGACCGATGCCGGCGCCAAAGGCCTGCGTCGCGGCGACGTCATCATCAGCGCGAATAATCGCCCGGTGACGAGCCAGGCGGATCTCGATGCGCAGGTGCGGGCGGTGTCCGGTCAGGGCCGCAACGCCATCCTGTTGCAGGTGCTGCGTCGCGGTCAGCCGCCGCTCTTCCTGGCGGTGCGCCTGCGCGACAAATAAGCGGCGCTTGCGAAACCACGCCCGGCTTCTTTAAGGTCGGGCGGCCATGGACCCGTTCGGGCCGGGCCTGTCGAAACCGTCTATCCTTTTGGAAGGACGGCATATCGGCAGGTCCGGGGCGAGCGGGTCGATCTTTTTGGGGGACGCGATGAGCGACGGCAGCGAAGGCATCTTCATCGGACTGGGCGCACCGGACCGGCAGGGCGGCGTCACGCAATATCTGAACCTACGCCGCGCCAATCGCCACGGGCTGATCGCCGGCGCAACCGGCACCGGCAAGACCGTGACGCTGCAAGGCTTGGCCGAAAATTTCTCGGCGCAGGGCGTTCCCGTCTTTCTGGCGGACGTGAAGGGCGATCTTTCCGGCATCGCCATGGCCGGATCGCCGCTCGCCAAAAATGCCGACAAGCTCGTCGCCCGCGCGCGGGACATCGGCCTCGCCGATTATGGCTATGCCGACAATCCCGCCATCTTCTGGGATCTCTATGGCGAGCAAGGGCATCCGATCCGCACGACCGTCAGCGAGATGGGCCCGCTGCTGCTGGCGCGGCTGATGGGGCTGAACGACACGCAGGAAGGGGTGCTCAGCATTGCCTTCCGCCTCGCCGATGAAGAAGGGCTGTTGCTGCTGGACCTCGGCGACCTTCAGGCGATGCTGGCCCATTGCGCGGAGAATGCGGCAAGCCTTTCGGCGCGCTATGGCAATGTCAGCAAGGCCAGCGTCGGCGCCATCCAGCGCCAGCTGCTCCAGCTGGAGTCGCAGGGCGGCGCGCATTTCTTCGGCGAGCCGGCGCTCGACATCGCCCATTTCCTCAAGGTAGACGAGCAGGGGCGCGGCTATGTGAACATCCTCGCCGCCGACCGGCTGATGCAAAGCCCGAAACTCTACGCGACCTTCCTGCTCTGGCTGCTGTCCGAACTGTTCGAGACGCTGCCGGAAGTGGGCGATCCCGACAAGCCGGTGCTGGTCTTCTTCTTTGACGAGGCGCATCTGCTGTTCGACGACGCGCCCCCGGCGCTGGCCGACAAGATCGAGCAGGTGGTGCGGCTGATCCGTTCCAAAGGCGTGGGCGTCTATTTCGTCACGCAGAACCCGATCGACATTCCCGAAGCCGTGGCCGGGCAGCTGGGCAACCGGGTGCAGCATGCGCTGCGCGCCTTCACCCCGCGCGATCAGAAGGCGATCAAGGCCGCCGCCGACACATTCCGCATCAATCCCGATCTGGACGTCGCCACCGCCATCACCGAGCTGAAGGTCGGCGAGGCTCTGGTGTCGCTGTTGCAGGAGGATGGCGCGCCGGGTGTCGTGCAACGCACGCTGATCGCCCCGCCCCGCTCCCGCCTTGGCCCCATCGAGCCGAAGGAGCGTGCAATTCTGCAATCCCTCTCCCCCTGCGCGGGCCTCTATGATGAGGCGATCGACCGGGAGTCGGCGGAAGAGATCCTCGCCGCCCGCGCCGAAGCAGCGGCAGCCGCCGCCGATGCGGCCAAGGCGCAGGCGGAAGCCGACAAGGCCGCCGCCGCCCAAGCCAAGGTCGAGGCGAAGCAGCGCGAGGCGGAACTGAAACGGCAGGCACGGGAAGCGGCCAAGCCCTCCACCCTCGACAAGGCGGTGCAGTCGGCGGCGCGCTCGGCGGCCTCTTCGGTCGGGCAGCAGGTCGCCAATGAACTGGGCCGCGCCGTCTTTGGCGGACCGCGGCGCAAGTCGAGCGGCGGTCTAGCCGGGCGCGTGGTGCGGGGGATATTGGGCGGCCTGTTTCGCTGATCGCCGGAGCGCTTGCCGCCCCTCCGCCACCCTCCGCATGCGCCCGCAGTTGCCCATCGCCACGCAGGCGTTAAGGAGGCGGGGATGACCGACGCGCCGACCGCTCCCCACCCGCTTCACTACGGCAATTTCCGCGCCTATCTGGTCGGGCGTTTCGCGGCGGTGCTGGCGCAATATAGCATGATGATCGTGCTGGGCTGGCAGGCCTATAATGTCGCCCGCGAAACGATGAGCACAGCCGGCGCGTCGGCGCAATTGGGATTGATCGGGCTGGCGCAATTCCTGCCGCTCTTCTTCCTGACGCCGCTGACTGGCTGGGCCGCCGACCATTTCGACCGGCGCACCATCACCCGCTTCACGCTGGCGCTGCTGACAATTGCCGCCGGCCTGCTCGCCTTCGCCACCTATGAAAATTGGGTCAGCCTGCCGCTGATCTTCACGGTTGCGGCGGTGGTGGGCGTCGCCCGCGCCTTCAACGGCCCGGCCTTTTCGGCGCTCGCGCCCAATCTCGTGCCGCGCGCAGTGCTGCCCAACGCCATCGCCATCTCCAGCGTCGCCTGGCAGACCGGCATGATCATCGGCCCGGCGCTGGGCGGCTATGTCTATGCGGCCGAACCATGGGGTGCCTATGCGCTCGCCGCCATCCTCTTCGCCGTCGCTCTGGGCAGCATGATGCTGATCGGGCCGGTGCCCCAGTCGCCGCGCGACACCAGCCGCCACCCGCTGCGCCAGATGATCGACGGGCTGACCTTTGTGCGGGGCAACCGGCTGGTGCTGGCGACGATCACGCTGGATCTGTTCGCGGTGCTGCTCGCCGGGGCGACGGCATTGCTGCCGGTTTACGCCCGCGACATCTTGCATGTGGGGTCCGCCGGGCTTGGCCATCTGGCGGCGGCGCCAGGCATCGGCGCGGGAGCGACCGCGCTCTTCTTCTCCTTCCGCCCAATGAAGAGCGAGGTGGGGCTCAAGATGCTGGGCGCCGTCATCCTGTTCGGCATCGCCACCATCATCTTTGGCGCCACCGCCTTCCTGCCGCGCGACATCGCCATGGAAGTGGGGATCGGCGCGCTGATCGTGCTGGGCGGCGCGGACATGGTATCGGTCTTCGTTCGCCAGTCGCTGGTGCAATTGCACACGCCCGACGCGATGCGCGGCCGGGTGTCCAGCCTGTCGCAACTCACCATTTCGGCATCCAACGAACTGGGCGAGGCGGAATCGGGTTTTTTGGCGGCGCTGGTCGGCCCCGTCGTCGCCGTGATCGGCGGCGGCATCGGCGCCATCATCATTACGTTGATCTGGGCACGGCTTTTTCCCGAGCTGCGCCTTGCACGCACCTTCGATCCACCCGACATCGGGCGAGCGGACGCAGTTGAGGAGAAAGCGATATGAAGGCATCTGACATATTGGAAACCATCGGCCGGACCCCGCATATCCGGGTCAACCGGCTGTACGGCGACGCGCCCGCCGGCACGGAAGTCTGGATCAAGTCGGAACGGTCGAACCCCGGCGGCTCGATCAAGGACCGCATCGCCCTCGCAATGATCGAGGCGGCCGAGGCCAGCGGCGAGCTGAAGCCCGGCGGCACCATCATCGAGCCGACCTCCGGCAATACCGGCGTCGGCCTGGCGATGGTCGCGGCGGTCAAGGGCTATCGGCTGGTGCTGGTCATGCCCGAAAGCATGTCGATCGAGCGGCGGCGGCTGATGCTCGCCTATGGCGCGACCTTCGACCTTACCCCGCGCGAGCGCGGCATGAAGGGCGCGATCGAGCGCGCGCTGGAGCTGGTGTCGCAGACGCCCGGCAGCTGGATGCCGCAGCAATTTGAGAATAGCGCCAATATCGACGTCCATGTGCGCACCACCGCGCAGGAGATTCTGGCCGACTTCGCCGACACCCCGCTCGACGCGCTGGTGACGGGCGTGGGCACGGGTGGGCACATCACCGGCACCGCCCAGGTGCTCAAGGAGCAATGGCCCAATATCAAGATTTTCGCGGTGGAGCCGACCAGCTCCCCGGTGATCAGCGGCGGTCAGCCCGGTCCGCACCCGATCCAGGGCATCGGCGCGGGCTTCATCCCGGCCAATCTCCACACCCAGCTGCTCGACGGCGTGATCCAGGTCGATCCCGCCGCCGCCAAGGATTATGCCCGTCGCGCCGCGCGGGAGGAAGGCATGCTGGTCGGCATCTCGTCGGGCGCTACGCTCGCGGCGATCGCGCAGAAGCTCAAGGAGCTGCCGTCGGGCAGCCGCGTCATGGGCTTCAACTATGACACCGGCGAACGCTATCTGTCGGTTCCCGACTTCCTGCCGGAATAAGGCAAGCGCTTCCGCATGACGCACGCCATCGGCCCGACGTCCGCCAGGGACAGACCCGCATCTCCGGGCCTGTCCATCTGGTTGGTCTGGGCGCTCATCCTGATCGGCGTGCCGATGGCGGTGGCGCATTGGGAGGGACGCGCGCGGCCCGATGGCGTGCAGAAGCGGGCAATGCCGGCGGTCGTGGCCGCCCGGCTGCGGCGGCCCGTCACCCCGCCGCCCGCGGTCGAGCCGGTCGCCCTTTATGCGCTCAGCCCGGAAGAGGCCCGCGCCTTCAACGCGGCCATTCCCTTTTCCCGCGATCCCAATCCGGCCGCGCGCCCCTTCCATTTTTCAGGGCCGGAACCGGCGCTGGCCC
>DAMDPH010000119.1:0-9823 GCA_032082785.1 Sphingobium sp.
GCTTTGCCTTCTCGTCCGCCGGTGCGGCGAGGATCGTCGCAAGATAGTGGCTATGCGCCCGTTCGGTGGCCGATCGGCCGGCGGTGGCGAGCCGCTTTTCCAGCCGCTCCATGCCCTGCCGCACCAGCGCGATGGCGGTGGGCGACAATTGCTTGTCCGCCGACAGGGCGATGAGGCGCAGCGCATAGCGGGTGCGCAGCTGCCGCCCGATCTCGCCCCGGCGGCCCGGCGCGTCGAGCGAAGTGAGGCTCGCCTCGTTCAGCGCGTCCAGCAGTTCGGGGAGGGAAAGCTGCGCCGGGTCGGCCGCATATTGCTGCACCAGCCGGTTGAGCCGTTCGGGCGCGAGCAGAGCGATGAAAGTGCCGTCGGCGGCGACCTCGGCCGCCTGCGCCCAGTCGAACGGGCCGGCGGTGCGGCCGGGCAGCAGCTCGATTTCATATTGGCGGTCGGGCGTGCCCGACTGGATGGAGGAGAGGAGCGGGATCAGCCGGTCCGGCAGGTCCAGCGCTGCCGGGTCGAGCGTCGCCAGCAGCGCCGACAGCGCCGCCCGCTGCCGGTCGGCGGGCACCGGCGTCGCGGTTTCGCGGCCGTCGCCCTTCACCGCATAGCCATAGTCGATCCCGCCCACCAGCTTGGACGCGGCGGTGACCTGATAGCGGTGATAGAGGTAGAGCGGCACGATCATCCGCCGCAGGTCCGCCGCCGGGGCACCGGCGGGCAGATTGTCGAGGCCGAACCGGTCGAGCGCCAGCCGGCGCACGGCCATGATATGATGCAGCTGCTGCGCGGCATCCTCGCCATCGTCCCACATGGCGCCATAGGGTTGGGCATCGCCATCGCCGCGCGTGTCGCCATCCGACACGAAGCGATAGCCGCGCTCGGCAGCGGAGCGGGCCAGCCGGTCGAGCGCGGCGGCCTCGTCGGTGCCGGGCGCGAATTCGCGATAGAGCCAGTCGATGGCGAAGCGGTCCCACGCGCCAACGCCGGTGGCATAGGCGTCGGAAAAGTCGAGCCGACCATCGCTTATGCCGACGCGCGGGGCGGGATAGTCCATCACCGATGCGCGATCGGCAAAGCTGCTGCCGGCAAAATTATGCGACAGGCCGAGCGCATGGCCGACCTCATGCACCGCCAGCTGGCGCAGGCGGGAGCGGGCGAGCTGGATCGGATCGTCGGCCGCGCCGCTGCCTTCGCGCGCGGCGCCGGCCAGCGCCTCGAAAATCAGCTTGTCCTGCCAGGCGCGCAGCGACCCTAGTTGCACCACCCCGCGCACGATCTCACCCGTGCGCGGATCGACCACCGTATTGCCGGTCGACCAGGAGCGGCTTTCGCGATGGACCCAGGCGATGACATTATAGCGCGCATCATTGGGGTTCACCCCCTCGGGCAGCAGTTCCACGCGGAAGGCATCGATGAAGCCGGCAGCGTCGAACGCCTGCGCCCACCATTGCGCCCCTTCCATCAGCGCGGTGCGGATGGCTTCGGGGGCGGCGCGGTCGACATGGAAGATGATCGGCTTGCGCACGCGCGACCGTTCGGCGGCGGGATCGACCTTCTCTAGGCGGAAGCGGCGCACCAGCCGGGTGACGATTGGCTGGTCGAGCGCGGCGGCATAATCGTTGCGGATGACCTGCGCCGATGTGCCGGTGCGCGGATCATGCGGGCGGAGGCGATAGCCCGCGTCCGGCAGGCGGATGAAGCTGTGATGCACCCGCACGGTGAGCGCCCGCGCGTCGGGCAGCACGCGTTGCAGCGCGCGGGCGGGATCGTCGCTGGTAAAGGTCAGCGCGGTTTCGAACTCGACATTGTCGGGAAAGGCCTGCGTCTCGGCGGGGTCGATATAGCTGAGCGGGGCGGCGAGCTTGAAGCTGCCGGCCTTGCTGTCCTTGAGCCGGCCGGCGACGTCGATCGTGTCGCGCAATAACAAGCCGCCAATGTCGAGGATGATGCCGCCGCTGTCTTCGCTGACGATGTCGCCCGACCAGATGGGCGAGGCGGAGAAGGATCGGCGCACCGCCTGCTCCTCTCCGGCATGGCCGCTGAGCGCGCGGAAGCGGAGATTTTCATATTCGGCGACCACCCGCTGGCCGACCTTGCGGAACAGCAGGATCTGCGTATCGCCCAGCCGGGCGCGGTCCAGCCCCAGCTCCGCCGCGCCCAGGCCGCCGGCGATGGAGGGGGTATAGAGATAGCGGCCGATCACGCCATCGGCGCCCGCCGCCGGCAGTCGGATCTTCTGCCCGCCCTTTTCGGCCGGGAGGAGCGTGAACAGGCCGGCCGGGCCGCGCGATGCCGTGGTCGCAACGGGCGCGCCCGATCCCCCCTGTGCCGCAGCCGGCGCGACGGTCAGCGCGGCGAAGGCGGCGGTGGCGAGGAGGGAGGCGGCGCGGGCAAGGGGCATGGTCGGCGGATATCCTTGTCGGGATGAGGGAAGGAGAAAGGGGCGCGAACCCGGCTGGTTCGCGCCCCTTTCCTGTCAGGTCAGAATTTCCGGCTGACGTTCACATACCAGTAGCGGCGGACCGGCGAGTAGATCTCGCCCATATAGCCGTTGGATGAGAGCGACGGCGCCTTGTCGAACAGATTGCGCACGCCCAGCCTCAGCGCCGTGCCGTCCAGCGCGCCGCTGGAGAAACGATATTGGCCATAGAGGTTGACGGTGGTGCGCGGTTCGACCTGCCAGCGTTCGCCGTTCAGGCTCAGCCGGGTTTCCTCCACCTTGCCGACATATTGGGCGAAGGCGCCGATCGTCACGTCGTTGAGCGACCAGGTGAGCGAGGCCGAGCCGCGCCATTTGGGCAGGCCGTTCTGCTCCCGCAGGTCGCCGCCGCCGGTGATGTTGGTGTCGGCGTTGATCTCGCCCGCTTCACGCGCCGCCAGCAGCATGGCGATGCCGGCCGAAGGCTCCTGATAATATTCCAGGAAGTGCGACGCGTTGACCGCCAGGTTGAAACGGCCGGCGCCGGTTTCGGGCGTGCGGTAGGACAGGCTGAAATCCAGCCCCTTCACCGTTTGCGGCAGCAGGTTCACATATTGGTCGAGCGAATAGAGAACCTGCCCGGCCGGCGCCAGCCCGGTGCCGGCGAAGGCGGCGATGTCGGTCGCGGTCGGATCGGCGCGGATGACATTGGGATTGGTGTCCCCGCTCTGCCGCAGCAGATAGTCGAGCGTCAGCGCATTGCCGTCGCCGAAAATGCCGATCAGCCCGGTCTGCCGCACCCGCCACCAGTCGGCGGTGAAGGTGAGGTCGCCCATGCCCGAAGGCAGCGGCGGCTCCAGCACGACGCCGAAGGACAGGGTCTGCGCCCGTTCGGGATCGAGGTTTGGATTGCCCGACCGGCGAGTCTCGGTCACCCGGCTGCGGGTGCAGTCGGAAAATGTTTTGATCCCGCCGGCGCGCAGATCCGCTTCGCAGAAGGCATAGTCGGTGCGGGTGTTGGCGCGGGTGATGACGGTGGCGTTCACCTGCTCCAGATTCGGCGCGCGGAAGCTTTTCGCCCAGGAGCCGCGCAGGCGGACGCCCTGAAGCAGATCCCATGCGCCCGCGACCTTGGGCACGGCGACGCTGCCGAAATCGCTATATTGTTCATAGCGGCCGGCGAGTTGCAGCTCCAGCTTGCGGATCAGCGGCACCGACATTTCCGGCGAGACCAGCGGCACGGCGAATTCCGCATAGGCGCCGAACACTTCGCGATGCCCTTCGGTATTGGGGTTGGGCGAACTGTTGGTCAGGTCGCCCACCACATCGCCGGTCACCGGATCGGTGAAGGTGATGGTGCCGTCGATGCGCGGATCGCGATCGTCCAGCTGGGTTTCGCGCCGCGCCTCGATGCCGCCGGCAAAGCCTACCGGGCCGCCGGGCAGGGTGAAGAGATCGGCCTTGGACAGGCGGAAATCATAGGTGGCCAGCGTCGCCTTGGTATAGCGGGTCAGGCTTTCGCGCATGCTGTCGATGGTCGCCTGCGCGTTGGGCGTGCAGTCGCCGACCGACGGATTGTCGAGGCAGCCGCCGTTGAAGACATTATAGGCGTCGGGCGTCGACCGGGCGAGCGCGGCCTGCATCTTGGTCCGGCTGATATTGTCGCTGACGTCGCGCGCCCAGGCTTCGGAATAGCTGATCGCGCTTTCCCAGCTGAACCCGTTCCATTCGCCGCGAATGCCGCCCAGCAGGCGATATTGCTGGTTGGTGACCCGCACATTCATCGGCCCGAAGTCGACGAAGGCATAGTTGCGGATCGTGACCGGCAGGCCTTCGGCCGGTACATTGGTGCCGGGCACCCGGTTCGGATTGGCCATGCCATTGTCGAAGACGGCCTGGCCGAAGGGGTTCCAATAGTTGCTGGCCGGGATGGTGATCGGAATGGAGCTGAGCGTATTGACGGCGGCCTGCTGCGCCTTGGTCTTGGCGCGGTAGAAGCCGGCCTCGCCGAACAAGGTCACCCCGTCCGACACTTCATAATCGCCGGTCATGAAGAGGTTGATGCGGTTGATCCGCGGGATCAGCGAGACATTTTCGGCCTGGATGTCACGGCGCAGGTCGCGGTCGGCGCCGGAGGTGGAGGCCGATCCATCGTCGATGCACAGCCCGTCGCCAACCGACAGCGCGCAGCCGGCGAAGGTGTCGGGCTGGATGTGGAACTGACCCGATGCGTTGGTCAGCGACGTCGTGCCCTGCCGGATCCGGCCGAAGGAGGCCGGCGTTTGCAGATTGGCCCAGACGCCGGTGGTGGAGCGGGTGTCGAGCGCGCTCAGCCCGGCATAGGCCGTGCCTTCGAACAGCGGGCGGTTATCGGCCGACTCGCTGAAATATTGCTCGGTCGATCCCAGGCCCGTGCCGCGGTCATAGCTGCCGAACAGGGTGATATTGCCGCGATTTTCGGCGAAATTGGTGCCGATCACGCCATTGGCGTTGAACTCGCGGAACCCGGTGCCTTCCGCCCCGCCATATTGGAGCGACAGCTCAGCGCCATCATAGTCGCGCTTGAGCACGGTGTTGACCACGCCCGCCACCGCGTCCGCGCCATAGATGGCGGCGGCGCCGTCGCGCAGCACTTCCAGCCGCTCCAGCCCGTTGACGGGAATGGCGTTGCTGTTGAAGGTCAGCACCGGCACCAGCTGCGTATTGGCCTGGCTGGTGGGATGGTTGACGACGCGGCGGCCGTTCAGCAGCACCAGCGTATTGCCGATGCCGAGGCTCCGCAGATCGAGCGAGCCGATGTCGCCGCGCGCGGCGTTGGAGCTGAAGGGCAGATATTGGCTGTTGAAGCGCACATCGCCGAATTGCGGGATGGAGCGGAACAGTTCGTCGCCCGATACGGCGGCGGAAGCGGTGATTTCCTCGGTCGTCACCAGCGTCACCGGCAGGGCGTCATTGACCTTGGCGCCCCGAATCTGCGAGCCGACGACGACGATCTCCGCCATGCGGCTTTCGTTCTCGGCGGCCGGTGCCTGATCCTGTGCGGCGGCGGCGCCGCTGAAGGTTGCGCAGCAGATGGCGAGCAGGCTCGCGCCACGCGTCTTGGCTCTGTAAATAGCTTTCATAGTCTCCCCCTGAGATATTCGCGCTTTACGCTTGCACCATGTGCTGCCCCGGTCAGGACCCCTCTTGACCGGCACGATGGCGACCCATGCTATAATCCGCAAAAATGATGAAGTATACAATTGCTGCTATGTCGATGGCTTTTTTATTAGAAAAACATGTCACGACGCGTCATTATCGTGCTTCAAGGACAAAAGGGACGATCGGCGCGGGCCGGTGCGTCGGTCAAATCTGGGGGGCTTTATGACGAAATGCACACCGGCACTGGTCGCCGGTCTGATGGCGGCCATGCCGTGCCTGCCGGCGCTTGCCGCGCCGTTGCCGCAGGCGGATCGCATGACGATCATGAGCGATATCGACCGGCGGACGCCGGCGCTGGCCGATATGGCGATGCAGATATGGAAGCTGGCCGAAGTCGGCTTTCAGGAGACGCAAAGCTCCGCCCTGTTGCAGCAAAGGCTGAAGGAAGCCGGGTTCGAGATCGAGGCCGGCGTCGCCGGCATGCCCACCGCCTTCATCGCCCGCTTCCGCAATGGCAGCGGTCCCGTCATCGGCCTGCTGGCCGAGTTTGACGCGCTGCCCGGCCTGGCGCAGGCGGCCGAGCCGGTGCGCAAGCCGCTGGCGGGAGAGGCCGGCCATGGCTGCGGCCATAATCTGTTCGGCGCGGCGTCGGTGACGGCGGCGATCGCGGCCAAGAGCTGGATGGTGGCGCACAAGGTGCCGGGCGAGCTGCGCCTTTATGGCACGCCGGCCGAGGAGGGCGGATCGGGCAAGGTCTTCATCGTCCGCGCCGGCCTGACCCGCGACGTGTCGGCGATGCTCCACTGGCATCCGGGCGACAGCAACAGCGCCTCGCAGGACCGGGCGCTCGCCAATATGAGCGGCAAATTCCGGTTCAGCGGCACCGCCGCCCATGCCGCCGCCGCGCCCGAACGCGGCCGCTCCGCGCTGGACGGGGTGGAGGCGATGAACGTCATGGTCAACATGATGCGTGAGCATGTGCCGCAGGAAAGCCGCATCCATTATGTCATCACCGATGGCGGCAAGGCGCCCAATGTCGTGCCCGACAGCGCCGAGGTCTATTATTATGTCCGCCATCCCGATCAGAAGATCGTCGCCGACATCATGGACCGGGTGAAGAAGGCGGCCGACGGCGCGGCGATGGGCACCGGCGCGCAAGTGACGTTCGACCAGATTGGCGGCACGTTCGACCTGCTGCCCAATGATGCGCTGGGCCGCATCATGTATGATAATCTCAAAAGCGTGGCGCTGCCCGACTATTCGACCGAGGAGCGCGCCTTCATCGACAGGATCCAGTCGACCTTTCCCAAGGGCACGCCGCTGGAGGATAAAGGCGTCGCGCCTTATAGCAGCGGCGAGCTCTGGGCCGCGTCCACCGATGTCGGCGACGTCAGCTACACCACGCCGACGGCGGGCCTCTATGCCGCGACCTGGGCGCCCGGTACGCCGCTGCACAGCTGGCAGGCGGTCGCCACCAGCGGCAGCAGCATCGGCACCAGGGGCGCGGTGATCGCGGCCAAGACGCTGGCGCTGACCGCCGCGCAGCTGCTGCAAAGCCCCGAAGTGCTGACGGAGGCCAAGGCCGAGCTGGAGCGGCGGCGCGGTCCCGATTTCGTCTATCGATCGCTGCTGGGCGATCAGCCGCCGGCGCTCGATTATCGCAAGGCCGCCAAATAGCGGAGCGTTGCAGGCGGGCCGGCGGCGCGGTTGTGCTGGCCGGCCCGCCATGCAATGACCCCTATATCAGGACCGGAACAGGCTGCGGGGGCGCGAAGATCATGTGGGTGTTGCTGGGCATAGGCGTGATCGTCGCGGGCTTTCTGCTGCGCTTCAATCCGCTGCTCGTCATCCTGGCCTCGGCGGTGGTGACGGGGCTGGCCGCCGGGCTGGACCCGCTGGCGATCCTCGCCGCCTTTGGCCGAGCCTTCAACGATGCGCGCTATGTCAGCATCATCTGGATCGTGCTGCCGGTTGTCGGCCTGCTCGAAGCCTATGGGCTGCAGGAGCGGGCGCGCGGGCTGATCGACCGGATGCGCGGCGCGACCGCCGGACGTTTCCTCACCGGCTATATGTTGTTGCGGCAGATGCTGGCGGCGGTCGGCCTGGTGTCGGTGGCGGGCCATGCGCAGACCGTCCGCCCGCTGGTCGCCCCCATCGCCGAAGCCGCGGCCGAGCGGCAGGCGGGGAGCCTGGACGATGAAGGGCGCGACGAGATCCGCGCCTGGTCGGCGGCGACCGACAATATCGGGCTGTTTTTCGGCGAGGATATTTTCCTCGCCATCGGGTCGATCCTGCTCATCAAGGGGCTGCTGGAGCAATATGGCATAATGCTGGAGCCGTTGCAGCTGTCGGTCTGGGCCATTCCGACCGCCATCGCCGCCTTCCTGATCCACGGTTTCCGCCTGTGGCGGCTCGACCGGCGCTTGCAGGCGCAGCGCGTCGCGGCGGAGGGCGGGCAATGATCCGGCTGGATGTCGTCTATGCTCTTGCCGGGGCGATGTTCGCCCTGTTCGCGCTGCTCAGCCTCACCGATCGCAGCCATGGCAAGCGGCTGGGCAATGCCATTTTCTGGGGGCTGCTGGCGCTCAGCATGTGGGCGGGCGACCGGCTGGGCGATATTGGCAACGGGCTGCTGGTGCTGGGGCTGGTGGGGATTGCCGGTTTCGGCCTGATGGGTCGCGGCAAGGCGGCGTCGGTCCCGCTGGCCGAGCGACAGGCGCGGGCCGATCGCTTCGGCCACCGGCTGTTCCTCATCGCCCTCATCATCCCGGCGACCGCGCTGATCGGCACCTTCCTCTTCAAACAATGGCCGCAATGGGTGGACCCCAAGCAGACGACGCTGATCTCGCTGGCGCTGGGCGTGCTGATCGCGCTGGCTGCCGGGAGCGCCTGGCTGCGGGCCAATCCGCTGGTGTCGGTGCAGCAGGGACGGCAACTGATGGACTCGGTCGGCTGGGCGGCGATCCTGCCGCAGATGCTCGCCAGCCTCGGCGCGGTCTTCGCGCTGGCGGGGGTGGGCGAAGCGGTCGGCGCCATCGTGCAGCAGGGCCTGCCGCAGGGCAGCCTGTTCGGCGCGGTCGCCGCTTATGGGCTGGGCATGGCGCTGTTCACCATGGTGATGGGCAATGCCTTCGCCGCCTTTCCGGTGATGACCGCCGCGATCGGCGTGCCGCTGCTGATCCGCCAATATGGCGGCGACCCGGCCATCGTCTGCGCCATCGGCATGCTCGCCGGCTTTTGCGGCACGCTGATGACGCCGATGGCGGCTAATTTCAATCTGGTGCCTGCCGCGCTGCTGGAGCTGCGCGACCGGAACGGCGTCATCCGCCGGCAGATCGGCACCGCCGTGCCGCTGCTGATCGTCAACATCCTCCTCATCTACTGGCTGGCTTTCCGATGACCCGACTGACCCCGACCATTGCCGCCGGCTTTGCCGAGCTGACGCTGTCGCATCTCGGCCGCGCCTTCCCCTACAAGATGGACCTGGTGATCACCGGGCCGGACGATGTGCGCCTGCCCGCCGGGCATCATCCGATCTTCCACGGCAGTTTCGACTGGCATAGCTGCGTTCATGGCTGGTGGCAGGTGATGCGGCTGCTGCGCCTCTATCCCGAGCTGCCGCAGGCGGCGGCGATCCGCGAGCGCGCCGATATGATGCTGGTGCCCGACAAGGTGGCGGGCGAATGCGCTTTCCTCCAGCGCCCGTCGAGCGGCGGTTTCGAGCGGCCCTATGGCTGGGCCTGGCTGCTGGCGCTGCATGCCGAGCTGGAGCGGCATGACGGTCCCTGGGCGGCGGCGCTGGCGCCGCTGGCGCAGGCCTTTGCCGCGCGCTTCCACGCGTTCCTGCCCAAGCTCACCTATCCGCTGCGCGTCGGCTCCCATTTCAACATCGCCTTCGCGCTGATCCTGGCGCTGGACTGGGCAGGGCCGCGCGATCCGGCGCTGGCGGCGCTGATCCGGGCGCGGGCGCTGGACTGGTTCGGGGAGGATTGCGCCTGTCAGGCGTGGGAGCCGGGCGGCGACGAATTTCTCTCGCCCGCCCTTTGCGAGGCGCTGCTGATGAGCCGGCTGCTGCCGCGCGCCGACTTCGCCGACTGGTTCGGCGCCTTCCTGCCGCATCTGGACCGGGGGGAGCCGGCGACGCTCTTCACCCCCGCCATCGTGTCCGACCGCAGCGACGGCAAGATCGCGCATCTCGACGGCCTTAATCTCAGCCGCGCCTGGTGCTGGCGGGGCATCGCCGCCGCGCTGGGGCCGGACGCC